>NZ_JBMDKQ010000009.1:0-169038 GCF_057809795.1 Sphingobium sp. FG125 | reverse complement strand
TTCTCGACTTCGCTCGAAACGAACGGGTCAAGGTGAAATTGCACCGCTCTACGCCGCGGCGCGTTTTAGCCGGTCGTTGATCGCAGCGCCGATTCCCTCTTCGGGGATGGGAGCGACGGCGATGCGCTGCTGTGCGCTGGCATCGGCAATGTGGAGCGCCGCGAACAGATTGGCCGCAGCCTCCCGTATGTCGGCTTCCGGGCTGAGATTGATGTGGCAGGGCATCAGGCCGAAGCCGATCAGATATTCGTCCCGCTCCGCGCGCATCGCATCAAGCCGCACCGGCTTGGACGGCGCATAATGGCTTTCGAGCTGGCCCGGTGCCTCGATCTTGCTTCCGTCCTTGCCGATCACAACCGGCAGGCCGGTCGCTTCCTCCAGCATCGCTGCGGTCACCGGGCCGGGGCGGAGCAGGCGGACGTGGTCATGCTCCGGCGCGGCGATGGTCGATTCCACGCCTTCACTGGTCGGCCCTTCATCCAATATCATCCGCACCCGGCCATTCAGGCTGGCCAGCACATGCTCGGCCCGTGTCGGGCTGATCGATCCGCTGCGATTGGCCGATGGCGCGGCGAGCGGCCGCCCGCTTTCCCGGATCAGCGCGCGCATCGCCGGGTGGGCGGGCAGGCGCAGCGCTACGGTCGGCAAGCCCGCCATCACCAGCGGGGACAGGCCGCTATCGGCCCGCACCGGCAGCACCAAAGTCAATGGTCCCGGCCAGAAACGGTCGGCCAATATGTCGGCGACGGGCGAGAAGTCCGCCAGTCGCGCTGCCATATTCCGGTCGGCGACATGGACGATCAGCGGATTGAAACTGGGTCGCCCCTTGGCGCTGTAGATGGCGGCGACGGCGTGGCTGTCGGTCGCATCGGCGGCCAGGCCATAAACGGTTTCGGTTGGCACCGCGACGGGTTCGCCCGCGCGGATCAGCAAAGCCGCCTCGCGCAGGGATTCCGCGCCATAACGGCAGGATCGGGTGGAATAGGCTGGATTGGCGATGGTCACGGCCCCCGCGATATAGACGGCGCACCGCCCCAGTAAAAGGCCATTGCGTCAGTCGCATGACATCTGCGCCGTGGCTTGCCGCAAAGCCTGTCGCCCGGTAAGCCCGCGCCATGACCGACGAACTCCTCAACCGCATTGCGCAGGCGCTCGAACGGCTCGCGCCGCCGCCCGCGCTGTCCGCCGATCTTGCCGCGTCGCCTGCCTATGTCTGGGATGGCCGCGCGATCCGCGCGGTCGAGGCGTTCGCGCCGGTGGATTATGACCTGCTGACCGGGATTGACGCGCAGAAGGGCGCGCTGCTCGATAACAGCCGCCGTCACGCGGCGGGCCACGCCGCGCATGACGTGCTGCTCTGGGGTGCGCGCGGGACGGGCAAGTCGGCGGTGGTGGCATCGGTCGTCGGCCAGTTGCAGGGGGAGGGGCAGGATATTGCCCTGCTGCAATGCGCGATCGATGAACTGGCGAGCCTGCCCACGCTCTTCTCGCTGCTGCGCGGCACAAGCCGGCCCTTCATCCTGTTTCTCGATGATCTGGGCTTTGATGAGGGGGTGGGCGATGCCCGGTCGCTGCGGTCGCTGTTGCAGGGCGGCACGGCTGCGCGCCCGGCCAATGTGCGGCTTTATGTGACGTCCAACCGCCGCCATATCGTGCCGCGTCACCTGTCGGAACAGGATGACCCGATCAATCCGCGCGACGTGGTGGATGACCGGATGGCGCTGTCCGACCGCTTTGGGCTGAGCCTGGGCTTCCACGCGCTCGATCAGGACGCCTATGTCGCGATCGTCGGCGGCTATGCGGCGAAACTCGGCATCAGCTTCGACCGACAAGAAGCGATCCAATGGGCAACCCAGCGCGGCAGCCGATCCGGCCGGGTCGCGTGGCAATATGTGGTGGAACTGGCGGGGCGCAACGGGTTGCGCGTGTAACAGGCTTAGATCCGCTCGAAGCGAACGGAAGTCAGTGATCACTTCCCCTTCGTTACCCGCCACACAACGCCGCCGACATCGTCGCTGACCAGCAGCGCGCCCTTGGCGTCTGCGGTCACATCGACCGGGCGACCGCGGGCATTGCCATCCTTGTCGAGGAATCCGCTCAGCACATCGACCGGCTTCGCCTTGTCCGCCTCGCCATCGGCAAAGCCGACGAACACGACCTTGTACCCTGCCGCTGGCTTGCGGTTCCAACTGCCGTGCAGGCCGACGAAGGCGCCATCGGTATAGGGCGCACCCAGCGTCACCTTGTCGGCGAAGGTCAGCCCCAGCGGCGCGACATGATTGCCCAGCGCATAGTCGGGCCGCTTGGTATATTCGCGGATTTCCGGGCGTTGCGGCTGGACCCGGCGGTCCTCATAGCCGCCCCAATAATTCCACGGCCAGCCATAAAAGCCGCCAAATTCGACCCGTGCCAGATAATCGGGCACCAGATCGCTGCCCAGCATGTCGCGTTCATTGACGACGCCCCACAGCGCGCCGCTCTTGGGTTCAAAGGCGAGGCCCACCGGATTGCGCAGCCCCGACGCCCAGATGCGATAATCGCCGGTCCGGGGGTTCACTTCCAGCACCGACGCGCGGTTGGCTTCGCTTTCCAGCCCGTTTTCGCCGATATTGCTGTTGGACCCGACGCCGACATAGAGCATCCCTTCGGGGCTGACGGTCAGGCTGCGGGTCCAGTGCATGTTGGGCGCCTGCGCGGGCAGGTTCAGCAGTTTACGGCCCGGTGCGCTGATCTTCGTGTCGCCCGGCTTATAGGGATAGGCCATCAGCGCATCGGTGTTGGCGACGAACAATGTGTTGCCCAGCAGCGCCATGCCATAGGGCGAATTCAGCCCGGTCAGGAAAGCGGTTTTCGTTTCCGCCCGCCCGTCGCCATCGGCGTCACGCAGCAGCGAAATGCGATTGGGCGACGGATCGCCCGCGCCCGCCTTGTTCATCAGATAATTCATCACCCGGTTGACGATGCCGCCGGTGGGGCGAGGGGGGCTGTTGGTTTCGGCCACCAGCACATCGCCATTGGGCAGCAGCAGCAGCGAGCGCGGATGGGACAGCCCCTCGGCAAAGCGCGCGACGGCCAGCCCCGTGGCCGGCACCGGCTTTTCGCCAGCGGCCCATGGCGTCACTTCGGCGATATTGACCGTGGGGATCATCTCGCTGCGGGGGCTGGTGAACACCGGTTCGCGTCCCATATCCGCGCCGGGCGGCAACTGCGCCGTGTCCCCTTGCGCAAAATAAAGGAATGCGCCGCCGGCCAGGGTGAGGACGACGAGCGGAAGGGCGATCAGATGCTTGTTCATTCCCCTCATCTATGTCGCGATGCCGCATGGGGCAAGGCGGATGGGGGGGCCGCGTCGCTTATTTGCGCCGGTCGCGCAGCCACAGCAGCAGCGCGATCACGATGCCCGCGCCCACGCCCGCCAGCAGGCCGATGCTGGGTTGGCCCATCAGCCCGCCGGTAATCGCACCCCCCAGGATGAGGAAGGCGATGATCGCGCCCGCGCCGGTCGGGTCTTTCCTGTCGTTGCTCATGGCCAGCGCTTTGCCATGGACCGGATGGCAAGGCCAGTGGCTTTGATGCTGCGCCGTTTCAGGACTGGCCGTGCCGTTACGGGATGGTCGTCCCGCGATGGGACTTGGCTAACGCTCCGTTCACCCTCGCATCCCGCCTGCCGCGCCAAGGCGCTGAAATGGCACGGGGATTGAAGGTTGGAGCGGACTAACAGGTGTCGCCAAGAAAATAACGGGGGTCGCAATGCAGTTGCCATATCTTTCGGATCGAAAGAGCTATGAGGATGCCGCCGAGTTGATGGCGCTGTTCGGCGACAATGCAGGCTATGAAGCCGCCGCCCGCGCGGATCGCAGCCTGGATGTGGGCAATCATATCCACTTCTGCCACTGGCGGCAGATTGAGCGGCTCATCGTGCTGCTGACCTATGATCAGCCGCTGGGGACGATTCACTGAGATAAATAATCCCCGTTCGCCCTGAGCCTGTCGAAGGGCTGTCATTTCTTGCACGAAGAAGGACAAGGCTTCGACAACCCCGGATCAAGTCCGGGGCCGAACGGGTTTTGGGTCCTAAAGCCGTAGACCCGCCGTCTCAGGCAACCCGGCTAGGATATTGAGATTCTGGACCGCCGCGCCCGCTGCGCCCTTGCCCAGATTGTCGAGTGCCGCAACGAGCCGCACCTGGCCACTGGCCGCATTGCCGAACACGAACAATTGCAACCGGTCGGTCGCGCCGACCTGCTCCAGTTCGATTTTGCCCATGGCGTCGCTGTCGGCCAACGGCGCAACGCTGACGATCGGCGATCCGGCATAGGCCGAGGCCAGCGCAGCATGAACATCGGCCAGTTCAGGCGCGCCAGGCATGGCGTGCAGCTGCAACGGCACTTCCACCAGCATCCCGCGATAGGCATTGGCGACGGCAGGCGCGAAGAGCGGCGCGTGAGTCAGGCCGGAATAGCGGGTCATTTCCGGCACATGCTTGTGCGCCAGACCAAGGCCATAGGCGCGGAAGGCGGTCAGCGCGCCGTCTGGCCCTTCATATTCCGCGATCATCGCCTTGCCGCCGCCCGAATAGCCCGACGCGCCCGACACGGTGACCGGCCAGTCGGCAGGAACAAGTCCCGCGAGCGTCAGCGGCCGCACCAGCGCCAGAAAGCCGGTGGGCCAGCAGCCCGGATTGGCGACGAAGCGGCTCGCCGCCAGCGTCTCGCGATGCCCCGGTTCCAGTTCGGGAAAGCCATAGGTCCAGCCATCCGCCACCCGGTGTGCGGTCGATGCGTCGATCACGCAGGTGCGGTCATTGTCGATCAGCGCGACGGCTTCACGCGCCGCATCGTCGGGCAGGCACAGGATCACGACGTCCGCAGCGTTCAGCGCATCGCGGCGCGCGCCGGCGTCCTTGCGATCCTTCTCGTCCAGCCGGATCAGCGAGAGTTCGGGCCGTCCGGCCAGCCGGTCGGCAATCTCGATGCCGGTGGTGCCATGGCCGCCGTCGATGAAAACCTGTGTGGTCATGCGCCGATCCTCCGCCGCGCGATGATGGGTTGGGCATGGTCGCCTGCCAGCCGCGCGACCACGTCGGCCAGCGGTTCAGCGACCACCGCCATCCAGTGCGCATTGGCGTGGAGCAGCGTCTTGCCGTCGATCATGATGCCGACATGGCGGGGGAAGAAGAGAATATCGCCGCGCTGCAAGATGGCGTCGCTGTCGATCGGATTGCCGATCCCCTCGCATTGCAGGTCGGTGTCGCGCGGCACGGACAGGCCGCATTGACCCAGCGCGACCTGCACCAGCCCCGAACAGTCGATGCCCCGATGCCCGCGCCCGCCCCAGACATAGGGCTGACCCAGATACCGCTCCGCCACCGCGACCCAGTCAGCGGCAGGGGCGTCGAGCGGGGCGGCGTGGCGCGCATGGATGAAGCCTTCGGCGCAGGCGATGAAGCCGTCCTCTGCTTCGCCCGAAAACAGTGCGCCGCCCGGCCAATAATCGGCGATCGGTGCCTTGATGTCGGGCGCGCGGAACAAAGGCGCGGTCTCGGCAATGATCCGGTGATTGACAGTTTCCAGCACGTCCAGCGCTTCACGCCGGATATAGCCGACATAGCCGTCATGGCCGCAAAAGCCCCAGGCCCAGTCGGTCATGACGTCGAGCGCATGGAATGTCTCGCCGCGCAGCAATTCGCTGACGGCTTCGCCGCTCGCCGATGGTGCGGTCAGGATCGGCGTGCCGGGCGCAACGCAGGTGAGGGCGACGGCGCGGGCATAATGGGCGGAAAACAAAGTGCCGGCCAATGCCAGGTCGGCCAGGTCGCCGCGCGCTGCATGGATACGGCGATCGAGCGCGACGGAGCGCCCGTCCAGCTTGAAGCGGGTTCTTTCAGGCGGTCCGTTCCGCGCGGGGTTGTTCATACCTGTCATCGCGCGCGGTTCCTGCGATGAAAAGGTGAAAGGCGTCAAGAAATTCCGCCCCTTTGGGGGTCCGGGTGATGAAAATATTGCGCCGGTCGCTCACATCGCGCTCACGGCGGAGGTAGCCGAGTGCGGATAATTTGTTCAGGGCGCGGGTGATGACGGGCTTGGACACATGCAGCGCTTCGGCCAGGCCGCGCACCGTATGCGGCCCGTCGCCTATATAGACGGTCATCATCAATGCCATCTGGCGGTTGGTGAGGTCAGGTTTGCCAGACCGGACATAATCGACCAGGGTGCGCATCCAGTGGGTCAGCGGCAATATGCCGGGCCGGTCGATTGCGGGCGAAAGATCGGTGGCGGGATGAGCGTTCATGTGGGCTTAACGCATGATGCACAATCCGGTTGCGTAACGGACGCGCACAATCGTCACATGCTCAATCGCGCCCGTAACGCTCCTGCAACAGGCGGAAAACAGCGCGTAGACCCAATGCTTCGCCACCCTTCGCCCGCCCCGGTTTCGCCGCAGGGCGCCAGGCAAAGGTGTCCAGATGCAGCCAGGCCACATCGTCCGGCACGAAGCGCTTGAGGAACAGGGCGGCGGTGATTGCCCCTGCAAACCCGCCTTCGCCCGCATTGTTGATGTCGGCAATGTCGGATTTGAGCATGTCGGCATAGCCATCCCAGAGTGGCAGCCGCCAGGTCGGATCGTCCACCTGGGTGCCTGCCGCCGCCATCTCCGCCGCCAGCGCGTCGTCATTGGCAAACAAAGCAGGCAGGTCCGGTCCCACTGCGACCCGCGCCGCCCCGGTCAGCGTGGCATAGTCGATGATCAGCTCCGGTTTCTCCTCGCCCGCACGGGTCAGCGCATCGCCCAGCACCAGCCGTCCTTCGGCATCGGTATTGCCGATCTCCACGCTCAGCCCCTTGCGCGTGCGCAATATGTCGCCGGGGCGGAAGGCATTGCCGCTGATCGCATTTTCCGCCGCCGGGATCAGCAGGTGCAGCCGCACGGGCAGCCGCGCGCCCATGATCAGCTGCGCCAGCGCCAGTGCATGGGCCGCGCCGCCCATATCCTTTTTCATCAGCCGCATCCCCGATGACGGCTTGATGTCGAGGCCACCGCTATCGAAGCAGATACCCTTGCCCACGATTGCGATGCGCGGCGCTGTGGGTTCGCCCCATGTCAACTCGATCAGGCGCGGGGCGAAGCTCTTGTCCGCCGCCTTGCCTACGGCATGGATCATCGGATAGCCCTGTTCCAGCGCGTCGCCGCGCGTCGTGCTGACGCTGGCCCCGAACGCTTTGCCGACTTGCGCCACTGCCGTTTCCAGATCGGCCGGCCCCATGTCGGCGGCGGGCGTATTGACCAGATCGCGCACCAGCGCGATCGCCTGCGCCAATTGCACCGTCGCCTCTATCCTTGCGACGTCGCTGGTCAGCAGCACGCGCGGCCCGACGGTGCCATCCTCCTTGCGATACCGGTCGAACCGGTAATGCGCCGTCAGCCAGCCCAGGGCCGCCGCATCGGGTGATCCTTCCGCCAGTCGGTAGGCCCCTTCGGGTAGCGTCTCGGCGAGTTTTGCCAGGCACCAGGGACCGGGCGTGGCCCTGCTGGCGATACCAGCGACCACCCACCAGTCGCCCGCTGCCTCGCCCGGCACGATCGCCTGTTCGCCGGGCTTCCCCTGAAATTTCTGCGCCGCCACGATCGTGCGGACCCGCTCCGGCTGGCTTGCCAGCCAATCGTCATATCCCTTGGCCTCGACCAGATGGATCGAACGGGCAGGCTGGTTGTTGTCGGCTTTGAGCAAGGCTGAATAATCGGTCATGGCGTGGGTGTAGGAGAAAGGCGCAACCGATGGAAAGTGCGAAATTTCATCGCCCGCATCGCACAAGTCGCCCTTTCCCCATTTGCGTCCTGCGCCGGTGAGGCCTAGCTTCATGCGCATCACGAAATGCAAAGGAGAGAGACGATGATTCATTCCGATGACCGCGGCCTCCAGGCCGCCCGCGCCCGCGCCTACACGCTGGCGGAGAGCGGCCATTTCGACAATGGCCATGCCGTCGAACAGGCGCTGATCGCCGAAGGCTGGCCCAATGCCGGGCAGGCGCTGCAAAGCGACTATGCGCGCAAGGCAATCGGCGAACGCTGCCGCGCTGCACGGGCGCACTGATGCGGCACGGGGAGCTGGCCCGGTCGGCGGGGCTGTTGGGTATCGCCGCGATGCTCTTGGTCGCCTGCTCCCCCTCGCAGGAGGAGGTGAGCGGCAACGCGGCGGCCAATGTCGCGGCGTCCCGCTTTGCCGACAAGATGGCGGGCACACCGCCACCGGCTCCCCCCGCCAAACCCTTCGCGCAGACGGACAAGAGCGCCCTGCTGGAGTTCGCCTATGCCTATCCGGCGCAGGCAGCCGCCATCCCCGCGCTGGTGGAAAAGTTCGGCAAGCAATTGGCGACGTCCAGGGCCGATGCGCTCAAAATGGCAAAGGACGACAGCGCGGCGGCGAAGCAATCCGGCTTTCCCTTCCACGCCCACAGTCTGGAAACGACATGGAGCGTGTCTGCCGATACGCCGCGCTTCCTGGCGCTCCAGTCGCAAACCTATGTCTATACCGGCGGCGCGCATGGCATGACCGGATATGACAGCTTGCTATGGGACAAGGCGCGCAGTCGCGAAACCAGCGTCAAGGCGGTGATGACCAGCCCCGCCGCCTTCGCCGCCGCCATCCGCGACCGTTTCTGCACCGAACTGGACAAGCAGCGCGCGCAAAAACGCGGTGCGCCGGTGGTGCGGGGTGACGATGAATTTACCCAGTGCATCGACCCGATGGAGCAGGTCCTGGTGCTGACATCGAAGGACGGGAAGCTGATCGACGGCGTGACCGTGGTGGTCGGCCCCTACAGCGCCGGGCCTTATGCGGAGGGGACCTACGAAGTCGCGCTGCCGGTCGATGCGGCGATGCGCAAGGCGATCAAGACCGAGTATCAGGACGGGTTTGTGGCGGTAAAATAGAGGAGCGTCGTCCCCAATCCTCCCCTGTAAGGGGAGGTGGCAGCACGAAGTGCTGACGGAGGGGTGTTGCCCTATCGTGAGGGTGACACCCCTCCGGCTGGCCTGCGGCCACCCACCTCCCCTTAAAGGGGAGGATCAATGGTTTGCCATAAACCCTAAACCGGCACCCCATATAGATCATGCTCGTCGGCATCCTCGATTCTAACGTCGAATATGTCGCCGGCCTTCCGGCCTTCACCGACATCGCGCAGGAATACATTGCCGTCGATTTCCGGCGCATCGGCCTGTGACCGGGCGGTCGCGCCGATCGAGCCATCTTCCTCGTCCGGCTCGCCCACTTCATCGACGATCACCGGCAGCACGCGCCCGACCTTAGCCGCCAGCTTGGCGGCGCTGATCGCGGCGGTCTTTTCCATGATCCGCTGGTAACGTTCTTCCTTGACCTCTTCGGGCAGCGCGCCGGGCAGGGCGTTGGCCGCAGCGCCCTCGACCGGCTCGAAGCGGAACGCGCCGACGCGGTCCAGTTGCGCCTCGTCCAGCCAGTCGAGCAGATATTGGAAATCCGCCTCCGTCTCGCCGGGGAAGCCGACAACGAAGGTCGATCGGATCGTGATGTCGGGGCAGATGCTGCGCCATTTATGGATGCGATCCAGCACCTTGGCTTCGTTGGCCGGGCGCTTCATCGCCTTTAGCACGCTGGGCGCGGCGTGCTGGAACGGGATGTCGAGATAGGGGGTCAGCAGCCCGTCCGCCATCAGCGGAATGACCTGATCGACATGGGGATAGGGATAGACATAGTGCAGCCGTACCCAGGGCGCACGGCCCTCGGCGGTGCGGAGCTGCCCCAGTTCGCGCGCCATGTCGGTCATATGCGCACGGACGTCGCGGCCCTTCCACGACCGGCTTTCATGCCGCGTATCGACGCCATAGGCGGACGTATCCTGGCTGATGACCAGCAATTCCTTGGTTCCGGCGTGAACAAGCTTTTCCGCCTCGCGCAGCACCGCGTCGATCCGCCGCGATACCAGGTCGCCCCGGATCGAGGGAATGATGCAGAAGGAACAGCGATGGTTACAGCCTTCTGAAATCTTCAAATAGCTGTAATGGCGTGGCGTCAGTTTCAACCCGCCTTCCGGCACCAGATCGACAAAGGCGTTGGGCACCGGCGGCGATGCGTCATGCACCGCGTTGACCACCTGCTCATATTGATGCGCGCCGGTGACGGCCAGCACTTGCGGGAATTTCGCGCGGATCAGGTCCGCCTCGTCGCCCATACAGCCGGTAACGATGACACGGCCATTTTCGGCCATCGCCTCGCCAATGGCTTCCAGCGATTCTTCCTTGGCCGAATCGAGAAAGCCGCAGGTGTTGACCAGCACGACGTCCGCCCCGGCATAGTCGGGCGACATCTGATAGCCGTCGGAGCGCAGCTTGGTCAGGATGCGTTCGCTGTCCACCAGATTTTTCGGACAGCCGAGCGAAACCATGCCGATCTTCGGCGCGTCAGGAAATTTGGTTGCCATGATGGCGCGCACATAGGGATTTTTGCGCGGAATGTCACGCAGCGCCGTCGCGCCCTGTCAATCAGTCGAGTGCGCCGCTCTCCCGAATGCCATCGCCCGCGACAATCTCGATGATCAGATCGCCGGTCTGGAGCTGTCGCGCGCCATCCTCCCAGAAGCCGATGGGCCGGTCCTCACGATAGATACGCACGCCAAGGCCGGTGGTGATGGCCGACAAAGGCCCGCCAATCTCCTGTGGCAGCACGAACCGCTCGTTCAGCTTCACCCGCCCGCCCGACGCCGCCAGATCGGCCATATAATCGGCAATATGCTTGCCGCTGGTGCTGCCCGCCAGCAGCAGCCCGGCAAAGCTGACCGGGTTGATCACCGTCGTCGCGCCCGCCTGGCGCGCGGGCAGTTCATTATCCTCGTTCCGCACGACGATGCTGATCGGCAGGCGCGGGGCCAGATGGCGCGCGGTCAACGTGATCAGGATCGACGTATCGTCGCGCCCGGCCGACACGATCATGCTGCGCGCGCGGTGGATCGCCACGTCCTTCAATGTCCGGTCGCGGGTCGAATCGCCGCACAAGATGTTGCACCCCTGCGCCTCTGCCAGTTCCAGCGCGGCTTCGCTGCCGTCGATCACGACGATCTCGCGCGCATCGGTGCCACGCGCCAGCAGTTCATGCACCGCTTCCTGCCCGCTGGTGCCGAACCCGGTGACGATGATGTGATTGTGCAGATCGGCTTGTATGCGGGCCATGCGCCACCTGTAGAGGATGTTGCGGAGGAAAAGCGAATAGGCTGTGCCCAGGAAAATGAGCCAAACGAACAGCCGGATCGGCGTGACGAACAGCGATTCGAACAATCGCGCTTCGGGCGTCACCGGCACAATGTCGCCATAGCCCACCGTCGTCACCGTGACGGTCGTGAAATACAGCACATCGACAAAGCTGATATGATTGTCGAGATTGTCCTTGAGGCCATCGCGCCCGACCCAGTGGAGCAGCAGCACCAGCGCGATCAGCCCGAACACCAGCGCCACGCGCCAGCTTAAATCCACCCACATCGGCATGGCCGATCGCCGCCGCAAAAAGCCTTCGGGCGAACGGGGGGGCGTCCGCTTCACCCTCATGGCGCGGTTGGCAATTGCGCTATCGGGTTCACTGGCACCCGGTCCTTGCGCAGTTCGAAATGCAGCTTGGGCTGGCTGGCATAGCCGCTATCGCCGGTCAGGCCGACAATCTGCCCGCGCGTGATTTTCTGGCCCCGCACCACGTCCACGCGGCTGGCATGGCCATAGGCGCTCACCCAGCCGCTGCCATGGTTGATGAGGACAAGTCCGCCAAAGACCGCGACCTGGTCACCGGCATAGGCGACCACGCCGTCCGCCGTCGCGCGGATCGGCGTGCCGGCCGGGACAGCAATGTCGATGCCATTATTCTTCGCGCCACTCTCGCCGGGGCCAAAGCGCGACAATAGCGTGCCCTTCACCGGCCAGGCGAACCGACCGGTAAAGCTGGCGGGCTGGGCGATCGGCACATTGGAGGGTAGGGGACGCGGCTGGGACGAAGCGACTGCCACCGGCGCATTTTCCGCAGCCGCTGGCTGGCCACCCGTCAGCACATCGTCAATGTCGATGCGGAAGGCGGCGGCGCGCTGCTCGATCGAGGGCGCGGCCACCGGCGCGTCTCCCGGCAATAACAGCCGCTGGCCCCGCCGCAGCATGAAGGGTTCGCTCAACCCGTTGGCCGTAACGATCCGGCTCCACGCGACGCCATAGGCGGACGCGATCGCAATCCCCGTTTCCCCCTCCGCCACCAGATGATAGCGGCCACCGGGTATTGTCAGTTTCTGACCCACGCGAATGGCAAAGGGCGGCATCAGCCCGTTGGCGCGCGCAATCGCTTCGGATCCCGCGCCGCTGCGATTGCCGATCCCGCGCAACGTGTCGCCGGGCTGGACGACATAGGTGGATGTCGCCACCGTCTGCGCATTGGCCACGACCTGCTGCGCGGTCCACACCGGTTCCGCCTCGACCAGTTCGACGGCGGACGCATCGGCATCCAGCCGGGGCGGGGGCGTCTCGCCCCGTGCGGGCGCTGCCTCATTGGGGATGCAGGCAGCCAGTAGCATCGGGGCAAGGAGCAGGGCGGCATGAAGGAGCGATCGTTGCATCGCCGCCTGTCTATCGCATCGCGCCGCGCTTGCCACCCCCTGCCTTTATTGCCCGAACGCCGCCGCCGTCGCCGCCATCGCGCTGTCCTGCGTCAGATCATAATGGAGCGGTGTGACCGTGACATAGTCCTGCGCAATCGCCGCCAGATCGCTTCCCTCCGGCACCGCGTCGCTGCTGCCCAGGCTGAACCAGTAATAAAGATAGCCGCGCGGGTCGGTGCCTTCGACAATCTTCGTGCGATCGACATCATGAAACCCCTGCCGCACCACGCGGATGCCCTTGACCGCATCTGGCTCGATCGCCGGGAAATTGACGTTGAACAGCATTCGGCGCGATGGCGGCATGGCGATCAGCGGCGCAATCGCCTTCGCCCCCCACGCCTGCGCGGCGGCAAACGGCACCGCGTCGCCCATCCCCTCGCGCGCATAGACCTGGCTCAGCGCGATCGACCTGATCCCCGAAATCGCGCCCTCCATCGCCGCTGCGACGGTGCCGGAATAGGTGACATCCTCCGCCAGATTCGCGCCCCGATTGACGCCCGACAGGATCAGGTCGGGCCGCGCATCCTTCATCAAATGCCCGACCGCCATCATCACCGCATCGGTCGGCGTGCCGGTGACGCTATAATGCTGCGCGCCATGCTTGCGGATGCGCAAGGGGCGGGTGAGCGTCAGGCTATGTCCAGCTCCCGACTGCTCCTCGCTCGGCGCGACGATCCATATGTCGTCGGAAAACTGCCGCGCAATCTCTTCCAGCACTTTGAGGCCGGGGGCATGAACGCCATCGTCGTTGGTGAGGAGGATACGCATGGAATGAACAACTCCGTTCGGGCTGAGCTTGTCGAAGCCTTCCGCTGAGCGAAGCGAGGCCCGCCTCGCTAGCGCTCGGCATGGCCCTTCGACTTCGCTCAGGGCGAACGGCTAAGCTTTCGGCGTCAGGCGCGTAACCCCACCCATATAAGGCGCCAGCACATCCGGCACGATCACGCTGCCATCGGCCTGCTGGTAATTTTCCAGCACCGCCACCAGCGTCCGCCCCACGGCCAGCCCTGATCCGTTCAGCGTATGCAGGAAGCGCGTCTGCTTCTCCCCCTCCGGCTTGTAGCGGGCGTTCATCCGCCGCGCCTGAAAATCGCCGCAGTTGGAGACGGAGCTGATCTCGCGATAGGTGTTCTGGCTGGGCAGCCATACTTCCAGATCCCAGGTCTTGCGCGCGCCAAAGCCCATGTCGCCGGTGCAGAGCAGCATCTTGCGATAGGGCAGGGCGAGCGCCTGGAGGATGCCCTCCGCCGCCGCGCACATGCGTTCATGCTCGGCCTCCGACTCGTCGGGCGCGCAGATCGCGACCAGCTCGACCTTCTCGAACTGGTGCTGGCGAATGAACCCGCGCGTATCGCGCCCGGCGGACCCGGCTTCGGAGCGGAAACAGGGGGTCAGCGCGGTCAGCCGGACGGGCAGGTCGGCCAGCGGTACGATCTGGTTGGCGACTAGGTTGGTGAGGCTGACTTCGGCGGTCGGGATCAGCCAGCGGCCATCGGTCGTCCTGAACAGATCCTCGGCGAATTTGGGCAATTGGCCGGTGCCGAACAGCGCCTCGTCGCGGACCAGCAGCGGCGGATTGACCTCCTCATAACCATTCTCAGCCGTCTGCCTATCCAGCATGAACTGCGCCAGCGCCCGGTGCAGGCGCGCCATCTGCCCGCGCAACGCAGTGAAGCGCGCGCCGGACAAAGCTGCGCCGCCCTCAAAATCCAGCCCCAGTGCCGGGCCGAAATCGGCGTGGTCCTGCGGCGTGAAATCGAATGTGGGCAACTTGCCCCACTCGCTCACCTTCACATTGTCGGCTTCGCTGTCGCCTTGCGGCACATCGTCGGCAGGCAGGTTGGGAATGGCGGCTAGTCTGTCTTGCAATGTTTCGCTGTGAGTTTGCTCATCTACCTCAAGCCACATCATATCTTCTTTGAGCTTAGCCACTTCAGCCTTCAGCGCCTCGGCCTTCTCGACGTCCTTCGCCGCCATGGCCTGACCGATCAGCTTGCTCGCCTCGTTGCGACGGGCTTGCCCCACCTGCAACTGCGTCTTGAGCGCCCGGCTTTGCTCGTCCAGCGCCAATATCTCGGCGGACAGGGGCGCCAGCCCGCGCCGGGCCAGGCCAGCGTCGAAAGCAGCGGGATTTTCGCGGATGAAACGGATGTCGTGCATGGGCCAGTCCTATGCCGCCGTGCGACGGGCCACGCAACCCTGCGCGCTGTCATCCGGGACCAAAATCCTCCCCTGCAAGGGGAGGTGGATGGCCGTAGGCCAGACGGAGGGGTGTCACCCTCTCGATAGGGCGACACCCCTCCACCATTCGCTACGCGAACGGTCCCCTTCAACAGAGTCACGTGCCTCTGTTGAACCTTGCAGGGGAGGATTTTGATGACGGGTTTACAAAATATATAATCGCCAACAAAAAGGGCGGCCCCCGCTATCGGGAGCCGCCCTTTTTGTGTCACTGCCTGACGGATCAGGCGGCGTTCTTGTCCTTGCGCTCGGCAAAGCGGCGGCGGGCGACCAGTGCGACCGCGGCGGCGCCGAACAGCAGGATCATAGGCGGGGCAGGCACGTCGGTGCCGCCGCTGCTGCTCGATCCGCCGCTGGAACTGCTGGACGAGGAGGAAGAGCTGCTGCTCGACGAGGAGGACGAACCGCTCGACCCCGAACTGCCGCTGGAGCCGGAGCTGCCGCTCGATCCGCTGCTACCCGTGCTGCCGAAGCTGGACGAACCGCCCGAAGAGGAGGAACTGCCCGACGACGAGGATGAGGAGGAGCTGCTCCCGCTCGACCCGGAGCTGCCCGACGATCCGCTGCTGCCGCTCGACCCCGAACTGCCGCTGGAGCCGGAGCTGCCGCTCGACCCATGACCATGGCCAGGCTTGCCCGGCTTGCCGCCGCTCGATCCGCCCGAACTGCTGGATGAAGAGCTGGACGAGGAGGATGAGGACGAAGAGCTGGAACTGGACGAGGACGAGCTGCTGCTGACATTGCCGCTGGATGTCGACACATTGCCGCTCGACGTCGAAACGCCGCTCGATGTGGACACGTTGCCGCTGGACGTAGACACGCCGCCCGTGGACGTCGAGACGCCACCAGTGGAGGTCGAGACGCCGCCGGTCGATGTGGACACGCCACCAGTGGAGGTCGAAACGCCGCCGGTCGACGTGGACACGCCGCCCGTGGTCGAACTGGTCGAGCTGCTGATGCCGCCGGTCGAGCTGCTGGTCGAGGAGATCACGACGGACCCGCCACCGCTGCCGCCGCCACCGCCGCCAAAAAAGCCGCCCATGAAGCCGCCGCCGCCAAAGCCGCCGCCACCGCCCATCACCATCGGCACCGCGCCGCCGCCGCCCGACATGATCGGCATTTCGGCCATCGGCATGGGCAGGGGGACAGGTGCCTGATGCGTCACGACTGTCACGGTCTGCGGCACTGTTTTGGTGACGGTCCGCACCACCTTGCGCTTCACTGTCCGCACGGCATAGCGTTTCCGGGGCGCCGCCGCCTTGGTGCTTTTGCTGCTGTGGACCACTGCCGGCCGCGCATTTTCAGCGACATGCACGGCACCACCGCCGATGATCGCCCCGCCGCAAGTGCAGGCGCACAATTTAGCCAAAGCCATCCGTACCGACATAGGGTCCACTCTTCATCTTGTTGTCCTGCAACCCGGCATTGGCGTTATCCAATGAAGGGCTGCTTGGAACTTCCTATGCGCAAGAACGCAAAAGAAAGCGTTAACTGCAACGGTGTTAACCCTGAATGTGATAGTCAAGTCGAGGGAAATCCTGCCTTCTTCCCAAGGGAAATGGTTAACGTCCCACTATGGAACGACTGGCGCGTGCGGGGTAAAAATCGCTTGGCATGTTTCGCCCCTTTGCCCGGCTGGCCGGACTCGGCAGGGCAGGCCCGCGACCTTCCGCGAAATCGGACAGAATGAAGCGGACGCGCAAGATTGCCCGCTTGTGTCGCCCTGCGCCCGTCGCTATGAGGCGCCCTCAATGAAAAGTCATGGGCGCCCGGACGTTAAGCGCCGGCGTCCTCCGAGTCGGAGAGCCAGATGGCATCGGTCCTGAATTCCGATAAAGACGGCGACAAGCCGCCCAAATCGACTGTCGAACTTCCTGCTGACTACCGGCCGTCCGCCGATGAGGAATTCATGAATCCGCTCCAGCTGGAATATTTCCGGCAGCGCTTGTGGGACTGGAAGAAGCAGATCCACGCCGAAGCGGAAGGGACGCTGGCCGTCCTCCAGAATGAGCCGCTGCGCGAACCTGACCTGAACGATCGCGCGTCGAGCGAGACCGACTGGTCGATCGAACTGCGCACCCGCGACCGCCAGCGCAAGCTGATCTCCAAGATCGAGGCGGCGCTCCGCCGGATCGAGGATGGCGAATATGGCTATTGCGAAGTCACCGGCGAACCGATTTCGCTGGGCCGACTGGAGGCCCGGCCGATCGCGACGATGACGGTCGAAGCGCAGGAACGGCACGAGCGGCAAGAGAAGATCTCCCGCGACGATTAACCCTTTCTCCATTCCCCCGCGACTATAATGCCCACTTATTATCTGGCATTTTATTCGCGGGTCTTGGCATGAACGACGAACTGGATTCTTCCGATCGGGGACCGGCACGCGCTGCGCCGCGTGACAGCCTGTTCCTGCTCACCAGCTTCATGACGCCCGAAGGTGCGCCGCTGGGCAAGGCCCGCGTCCGCAACCTGTCGGCCACCGGCCTGATGGCCGACTGCGAACGCGGCGTTCCTGCGGGGACCAGGGTGGAATTTGAACTGCGGGGCATCGGCAAGATGACCGGCATCGTTGCCTGGGCGCGCGAGGACAAGATTGGCCTCGCCTTTGACGAACCGATCGACCCGCAACTGGCGCGCAAGCCAGTGTCGACCGGCGCCGTGCCACAGGCCGTGCCCGATTATCTGCGGCTGCACCAGCGCAGCATTCCGCGCCGCTGATCCGACCGGGCATTCATCCGGCCAGGCAGTAAAAAGCCCCGCTAACCAACTGGTTGCGGGGCGTTTTACTGTCTGAACAATAGGGACCGGAATGATCGGGAAGGGCCGGACCGGCAGTGTGCTGCTGCCGCGTCTCGACCTCCTTCCGCATCGCGCACCGCTGCTTAGTGCTGCGCTTCCAGTTCTTCCTTCAACCGCAATTTCTGCTTCTTGAGCGAAGCGACCAAAATAGCGTCGGGCATGGGCCGACTCGTCTCCGCCTTGATTCGGGCGTCGATACCTGCGTGCTTGGCAGAAAGAGCTGAAAAGTGGCTGTTTTCCATAACATTCTCCAGATGAGGGGTGATGGATGACGAAGTAGATCATGAAATATTCGGCTTGTCTCGCCCTGATTCGCACCCTGCGCCTGAATGAGAAAATTTTGCGATGGCCCGCATCCGGGCGGCGGGTTATCAGGGCGTATGACGAGCATGGTTGACGGATCGGGGGCGCAGTGAGCCGGGAAGATATTATGCGCCGACTGGAGCTGTTGCGGGTGGAGCATCGCGACCTCGACAGCGCGATCGCCGTGCTGATGGCGGCAGGGGCGGGTGACCAGATGCAGATCGCCCGGTTCAAGAAGCGCAAGCTGCGCCTGCGCGACGAAATCGCTCAGCTGGAGGACGCATTGGTGCCGGACATCATTGCGTAAATTCGTTTCTATATCGGAATATTGTGGTTAACGCCGGGCTGACCGACCCCGAATGGGACAGCGCGCGCTAAAAGCGCACCAGCGGGCCTGACAAGGTTGCGATAATATGTCACTCATCCTCCATGCAACGCGCAGCCTTTCTGGATCGTGGCCTTCACCGCCGACTGGTCGATGGCCTTTATCTCGAAGCCATGGTCATGGCTGACGAGGCGCGATCCTATTTCGACGGCAGCACCAGCACCGATGAGGGGATGAGCGATCCGCTGCGCCGCGTTTCTTTCGCCTGCGAATCGCTCAAAGTGACCACCCGCCTGATGCACATCATCGCCTGGCTGCTCAGCCAGCGGGCGTGGCAGCGGGGCGAGATTGGCGACGCGGATCTGTCGGACGAGAAATATCGGCTGGGCCGCGCAACCCAGACGGCGCCTGAACTCGCCGCCGGTTTCCCTTTCATGGCCCGATCTTTGATTGATGCGAGCCAGGAATTGTATGACCGGGTTGCCCGGTTGCAGGACCGGATGGACCTGATGATGGGTCCGGCCACGGTCAAGGATGCCAACCCGGCCCGCGCGCTGATTGACCGGTTGCACAGCGCCTTCTGATCGCAGTCCCGCATTTGGCCGCATTCTTCGCTTTCTAAGACTGGCGCTTTCGCCCGCACTTGGTCTAGACCATCGCCATGATCCATGGTTTGCGGACCTTTCGCCGCCCTTCTGGCCGCCCGCACGCCGCACGGCTCCTGCTTGTTCCGATGCTGCTCGCCTGTCCGGGCGGCGCGCTGGCGCAGTCCGTCACGCCGCCAGATGCCATGCCGGACATCGACCAGTCGCTCGATACCATGCCCGACATCGGCCTGGACTGGCCCGATATGGGGCAAAAGGATAGCGTCAAGCCGCTGCCCGACGATCCGGCTGACGTGCAGGTGGCAACGCCTGACGCTGCGCCCGATGCCGGTGCGCCGGTCGAGCCGGTCGAGGAAGCCGCGACCTTCGCCGACGCTGGGGAGGAAAGGCGCTATACCGTCCAGCTCAGCGGTGTCGACACGATCGCCGACGCCACCTTCAAGCTGCGCTTCGACGAATTGTCCGCACTGCGGCTGGGGGAGGGCAAGGCCGCCAACCTGGCGCAGATCAATCGTCGGATCAAAGAGGATGACGAACTGCTCGACCGGCTGCTGCGCGCCAAGGGCTATTATGCCGCGCGTATCCGGGGTGCTGTCGCCGCGCCGCCCGCAGGCAGCGACCGGCTTGCCGTCAGTTTCGACATCACACCCGGCCCGCAATATCTGCTCGAATCGGTTGATCTGACTGGCCTTGCCGAGACGGGCGACAAGGAAGCGCAACTACGCGCCGCTTTCCCGCCCAAGGTCGGCGATCCGGTCGATGCCGATGCGATCCTGGCCGGGCGTGATGCGCTGTCGGCGGTGCTGGCCGAAACCGGCTTTCCCTTCGCCAAGGTCGATGAACCTGAAGTGCGGATCGACCATGAGGAGCGCAAGGGCGACCTCGACATCATCGTGACGCCCGGCGGCTATCGCAGCTTTGGCGCGATCCGTCTGAACGACGACAAGCTGTTCAGCGCCCACCATGTTCAGGAAATCGCCCGCTTCGACCCCGGCGATCCGTACAAGGCGTCGGATGTCGAGGATTTGCGCCGCGCCATCGTCGCGACCGGCCTGGTCTCCTCGGTCAGCCTGACGCCCAAAGAGGCTGGCGACGGCACCCATGTCGATCTCGCCGTCGATGTCCGTCCCGCGCCGCTGCGCACCATCGCGGGCCAGCTGGGCTATGGCACGGGCGAAGGCTATCGCGCCGAAGTCAGCTGGCAGCATCGCAACTTCTTCCCGCCCGAAGGCGCGGTGACGGTGCGTGGTGTCGTCGGCACGCAGGAACAGACCGCCTCCTTCACCTATCGCCGCAACAACTTCCACCGTCGCGACAATGTGCTGACCGGCCTGCTGTCGGTCAGCAACATCAGGCGGGACGCCTATGACGCGCGCACCATCACCCTGTCGGGCGGGCTGGAGCGGCAGACCAACATCTTGTTCCAGAAGGACTGGGTCTGGCGTTTCGGCGCGGAACTGATCGCGTCGGACGAAGCCGATGCGTTCAGCGGCGGCGCGCGTCGCACCTTCCTGATCGGCGCGATTCCGCTCAGCCTGACCTATGACGGCAGCGACGATCTGCTGAACCCCACCAAAGGCTTTCGCCTGGGCGGTCGGCTCAGCCCCGAACTTTCCTTTCAGGACAAGACCTTCGGCTATGCCAAGGTGCAGGTCGATGGCAGCGTCTATCAGTCGATGGGCGAAAAGCTCGTCGTCGCGGCTCGTGCGCGCTTTGGCACCATCCTTGGGTCGACGGTAGAACAGATCGCGCCGTCGCGGCGTTTCTATGCCGGTGGCGGCGCTTCGGTGCGCGGCTATGGCTATCAGGCGATCGGCCCGCGTTTCGGTGTCGATGACGATCCGGTCGGCGGCAAGAGTCTCGCTGAATTTTCGCTGGAGGCGCGGGTGCGCTTTGGCAATTTCGGCGTCGTGCCGTTCGTCGACGCGGGCAATATCTCCACCACCTTCCTGCCGCGCTTCCGCGACCTGCGCATCGGCACCGGGCTTGGCCTGCGTTACTATAGCAGTTTCGGTCCGATCCGCATTGACGTCGGCACGCCGATCAACCCGCAAAGGGGCGACCCGCGCGTCGCCGTCTATGTGTCCTTGGGGCAGGCCTTCTGATGGCGGACGACGCCCCCGCCACCAAGCCACATCGCCGCCGCGCCTGGGACGCGCGCTGGCAGCGCTGGCTGGTCGGCCTCGTCGCATCGCTGCTGCTGATCGTCGTCGGCGCGCTGGCGTGGCTGGATACGTCGTCGGGCCATCGCTTCCTCATCAGCCGGATCGCGACGATCAAGCCGCCATCGGGCCTACGCATCCAGGTCGACCGGATCGACGGCAGCATCTATCGCAAGGCGGTCCTGCACAATCTGACCCTGTCCGACCCCAAGGGCCGCTTCTTCGACGCGCCACGGGTCGAGCTGGACTGGTGGCCTTTCGCCTGGGCCTATAACCGGCTGGATATAGACCGGCTGGTCATCCCGCGCGCGACCCTGCACAAATTGCCCAAACTCAACCCCAGCCTGAAACAGGGACCGATCCTGCCGGGCTTCGACATTCGCCTGATGCAGTTTTCGGTCGGGCAGCTGACGATCGCACCCGGCATCGCTGGTCGGGTGCAGCAGGCGACGATGGCGGGCGACGCCGACATTCGCGGTGGCCGCGCCATCATCGACCTGTCGGCCCGCGTCATCGACGGTCAGGACGCGCTGACGGTCGCGCTCGACAGCCGCCCTGACAATGACCGCTTCCGCCTCGACGTCACGGTCAATGCGCCCAAAGGCGGCGTGCTGGCGGCAATGGCGGGCCTGAAACAGGACGCCAATCTGCGCATCGGCGGCAAGGGCGGCTGGAGCCGCTGGGACGGTCGCCTGTCGGCCACGCTCGACAGCCAGCCGGTCGCCGACTTCGTCCTCGCCGCACGCAGCGGCGCCTATTCCGCGCGCGGTTCGATCGAGGGTGGCGCGATTGCAGGCACCGGCCTCGTCCAGCGCCTCGCCGCGCCTCGCCTTTTTGTACGCGCCAACGGCACGATGGTCGATCGGGTGATTGACGGCCACCTCTGGCTCCGTTCCGCCGCGATCGATCTGGACGCCGACGGCGCGATCGACCTGCGCAACAATGCGCTCGACAATATGCTGGTGCAGCTGAAACTCGCCCGCCCACAGGCCTTGCTCAAAACTATGCGCGGTCAGGATGTCGCGGCGAAGATTCGCCTCGACGGCCCCTTTGCGACGTTGGGCTATGAATATCTGCTCACCGCCCGCCAACTCGCCTTCGACAAGACTTTGATCAGCAATGTGCGCATGGATGGCAAGGGAAGGCGGGCGGAGAATGGCCCGGCTCTGATCCCGCTGCGCCTGCGCGCCGCACGGCTCGACGGGCAGGGCGAACTGGTCGAGGGGATCATCCGCAATTTCGCGCTCGATGGCGTCCTTCAGCTCAACGGCCAGCAGATCGTCAGCAATCCGATGGACGTGCGGTCGGACAAGCTGCGCGGCAAGCTGGTCATGCTCGCCGATCTCAAGACCGGTCGTTATGATTTCGGGCTGGACGGCCAGATCAATGGCCTGGCCATTCGCGGCCTCGGCATTGTCGACCTGACGTCCAAGCTGCGCGCGGTGCCTGGTCCTAATGGCAGCTTTGGCCTCAGCGGGAACGCGCTGGCGCGGGTGCGGCGGCTGGACAATGAATTTCTCCGCACGCTGGGCGGCGGCCTGCCGACCGTGCGCAGCGCCCTCGCGTTGCGGCCCGACGGGCAGGTGGCGCTCACCAATTTGCGGCTCGACGCGCCTTTGCTGACATTGAGCGGCAATGGCCTGCGCCATCGCGACGGCACGCTGCATCTGGAGGGGCAGGGGCGGCATGGCCAATATGGTCCGGTCAGGCTGACGCTGGATGGCAGGATCGAGCGCCCCACCATCGACATCCTGCTCGCCAGTCCGATGAAATCGCTGGGCCTGCGCGACGTGCGCGCGAAGCTGATCCCCGATGCGGCGGGTTACAGCTATACCGCAGGGGGCGGATCGACCCTTGGTCCCTTTACCGGGCGCGGCGTCATCCTGTTGCCGCAGGGCGGGCAGGCGGTCGTGCGCATCGCCCGGATCGACGTGTCCGGCGTCACCGCCAGCGGCGATATTCGCCCGGTTACCGGCGGGCTTGATGGGCAACTGGCCGTCAATGGTCCCGTAACCGGCTATATCAGCCTGAAACCGGTGGGCGCGATCCAGCAGGTCCAGCTCAAACTGACCGCCAATGACGCCAGTTTCGACGGCCCGACCGTCATCGCGGTGCGGCGCGGCACGCTCGATGCGACGATGCTGCTCGATCCGTCGCGCACCACGCTGACCGCCACGGCGCAGGCGCGGGGCTTGCGTGTAGGGGGCGTGTTGCTGGGACGTTTTGCCGCCAAGGCTGATCTGGTCGATGGCCGGGGCAAGATAAGAGGCAGCCTGTCGGGCCAGCGCGGCCGCATCTTCGACATACAGGGCGAGGCGCAGGTCGATGCCGACCGCATCCGCCTGACCGCTGGCGGCACGATCGACAAGCGGCCCATTCGCCTGACCCGCGCCGCGCTGCTGACCCGCACCGATGACGGTTGGAAATTGTCGCCGGCGACCATCAGCTATGCGGGCGGATCGCTGCAACTGGCGGGCGAACTGGGCAGCACATCCACCCATGTCGAGGCGCGGATGCAGACATTGCCGCTCTCGCTGCTCGACATTGGTTATGATAATCTGGGGCTGGGCGGCACGGCGACCGGATCGTTGAGCTATGCCCAGCCGCGCGGCGGTGGCCTGCCGACCGGCACGGCGGAGCTGCGCATCCGTGGCCTGTCGCGCTCCGGCCTGTCATTGAGTTCGCGCCCTGTCGATGTCGGCCTCAACGCCGCGCTGACGGCGGATCGCCTCGCCACCCGCATGATCTTCGTCGCCGATGGCAAGACGATCGGCCGCGCGCAGGCCTTGCTCAATCCTTTGGGTCGTGAGGGCGGGCTGGTCGAACGGCTCAACCGCGCGCCCTTCTTTGCCCAGCTACGTTATGGTGGCACGGCGGACACGCTGTGGCGGCTGACCGGGGTGGAGATTGTCGACATTGGCGGCCCCGTCAACGTCTCCGCCGACATGCGCGGCACGCTCGGCAACCCGCAAATCACGGGATCGCTGGCGACCGATAATGCCGCGATCAACAGCCCTGTTACGGGTATGCGCCTGAAAAATGTCAAGGCGCGCGGGCGCTTTTCCGGCGACCAGCTGGTCATCTCCAGCTTCGCTGCCACCGCGCAAAATGGCGGCACGGTGGGCGGCACCGGCCGCTTCACCTTCAACGGCATAGCGGGCGTCGGCATGGACCTGGCGATGCAGGCGGACAATGCCGCGCTGCTGGAGCGGGACGATATTGCCGCCACCGTCACCGGGCCGATCAGCCTGCGCTCCGATGGCGTGGGCGGGACGATCGGCGGCGACCTGACCCTCAACAAGAGCCGCTTCACCCTGGGCCGCGCCGCCGCCGTGGCGCAAATCCCCGAACTGGCCGTGACGGAAATCAACCGGCGCGGCGAGGAGGTTGAGCGGGTCCGCACCAATGTCCCCTGGGCGCTGGCGATCAAGGCGCGGGCGCGCAACCGCCTGACCGTCACTGGCCTTGGCCTGGACAGCGAATGGCGCGCCGATCTCGACATTGGCGGCACCGTCACCAGTCCGGCGATCGCAGGGCGGGCAGAGCTGGTGCGTGGCGGTTATGAGTTCGCCGGTCGCCGCTTCGACCTGCGCGAAGGCCGCATCCAGTTTGACGGTAAGACGCCGGTGAACCCGACGCTGGACATCGACGCGCAGGCCGACGTCAGCGACCTGACGGCCACCATCCATGTTGGCGGCACGGGCCTGAAACCCGAAATCACCTTCACCAGCGTCCCCGCCCTGCCGCAGGACGAACTGCTCTCCCGCATCCTGTTCGGCACCTCGATCACCAACTTGTCCGCGCCCGAAGCGCTGCAACTGGCTTCCGCTGTGGCTTCATTGCAGGGCGGCGGCGGGCTGGACCCGATCAATGCGGTGCGCAAGGCGGCGGGGCTGGACCGGCTGCGTATCATCGCCGCCGATCCGACACAGGGGCAGGGGACGTCGATCGCGGCGGGCAAATATCTGACCCGCAAAACCTATGTCGAACTGATCACCGACGGGCAGGGCTATAGCGCCACCCGGATCGAATATCAGGTCACCCGCTGGCTCTCTTTGCTCGGCGCCATCTCGACGCTGGGCCGCGAAAGCGCCAACGTGCGCGTGTCGAAGGATTATTGAGCGTGACCAAGTCCCGCATCGACGCTGCCGCCGCGATCAGCGTCATGGACCTGTTCACCATCGGCATCGGCCCGTCCAGCTCGCACACGGTCGGCCCGATGCGCGCGGCGTTGATGTTCATGGAATCGCTGCCGGGGCAACCGGTTCGCGTCCGCTGTGACCTGTATGGCTCGCTCGCCCTGACCGGCCACGGCCATGCGACCGACAGCGCCATCCTGCTCGGTCTGTCCGGCTACAGCCCCGAAAGCGTCGATCCCGATGCCATACCCGCCATATTGCGCGCGATCCGCGACGATGGCCGCATCCGGTCGGGCGAGGACTGGATCGCGTTTGAGGAAGCGCGCGACCTCATCTTCCACAAGGGCGAATTTCTGGAAGCCCATAGTAACGGAATGCGCTTTTCCGCCTGGTTCGACAGGCAGGGCGATCCGCAGGTGCAGGATTATTACTCGATCGGCGGCGGCGCGGTCCTGTCCGGCCGCCCCCAGCCCGACGCACCGCTCGGCCATAACATCGTCCAGCCCTATCCCTTCTCCTCCGGCGCGGAAATGCTGGCACAGGGAGAGGCGACCGGCCTTTCCATCGCCACGCTGGTCCTGCGCAATGAGGGCGCATGGCGGGCGCAGGCGGACACGGACGCCTTCCTCGACAGCGTAATCGACGCGATGAGCGCCTCGATCGACCGGGGCATGGCGCAGGAAGGGTTGCTGCCCGGCGGCCTGAAGGTCCGCCGCCGCGCCATGGCGATCCATCAGCGGCTGCGCCTGCAACAGGACGCGCTTGGCCCGGCGCAGATTTTCGAATGGGTCAGCCTGTTCGCGTTGGCGGTGAATGAGGAAAATGCCGCCGGTGGCCGCGTCGTGACCGCCCCCACCAATGGCGCAGCGGGCGTCATCCCGGCGGTGCTGCATTATTATCGCCGCTTCGTCCCCGGCGCGGATCGCGATGGCGAGCGGCGCTTCCTGCTCACCGCCGCCGCCATCGGCTTTCTCTACAAGAAGCGCGCGTCCATCTCGGCTGCTGAAATGGGCTGTCAGGGCGAAGTCGGCGTCGCCTGCTCCATGGCCGCAGCGGGCCTCGCCGCCGTGCTGGGCGGCACCAACGGGCAAATCGAGAACGCCGCCGAAATCGGCATGGAACATAATCTGGGCCTCACCTGCGACCCGATCGGCGGCCTCGTCCAGATACCCTGCATCGAACGCAACACGATGGGCGCGGTCAAGGCGATCAACGCCGCCTATCTCGCGCTCCAGGGCGATGGCCGCCATATCGTCAGTCTGGACGCGGTCATCGAAACCATGCGCCAGACCGGCGAGGATATGGCCAGCCGCTATAAGGAAACATCGCTTGGCGGGCTGGCCGTCAATGTGGTGGAGTGCTGAATAGCTGCCTGTCGGCTCGTCGTTCGCAGCCCACGGGATCGCGACGAAGCGCCGGAATTTGTGCTATATTGGCAACATAATCAATCGTTTATCTCCCGTTCATGCAACCAACGGCTTTGCCCGGACTTCAACGTCTCACCCCTGCGGGGCGTGAATGACAATTGGAGTTAAGCATATGCGTAAGTTAGTGGTCGCAACCCTTTTGGCCGGAACCGCGGTCGCCTCACCTGCTCTGGCACAGGACACTGGCCCCACCTTCACTGGTCCCCGCGTCGAAGCGATTTTGGGCTATGACCATGTCGGTGCCGGTAGCGATGTCGACAATGGTAACGGCCGCGACGACCAGTCGATCGACGGGCTGCTCTACGGTGTTGGCGCTGGTTATGACATCAACCTGGGCAGCGCTGTCGTTGGCGTCGAGGGCGAATATACCGACTCCACTGCCAAGAGCGACCGTTTCGACCTGACCGACCAGTTCGGGTTTGGTCGCGTCAGCCAGGGCCGAGACCTCTATGTCGGCGCGCGCGCCGGTATCCTCGCCAGCCCCAACACGTTGGTCTATGTGAAGGGTGGCTACACCAACACCAAGCTCAACGTGCTGGCAGGCGATACCGACGAAACCACCGACACCGCGTTCAAGCTGGACGGCTGGCGCATCGGTGGCGGCGTGGAGCGCGCGATCAACCAGAACAGCTTTGCCAAGGTGGAATATCGCTACTCCAAATATGACAGCGCCCATATCGATTATATGGACGGAGCGACGAGCAGCGAATTCGACATCGACACCGACCGGCATCAGGTCGTGGCCAGCGTCGGTTGGCGCTTCTGAAAAACCGGGCGGGGCGGGAGAAATCCCGCCCCGTTTCTCAACATAGGATGACTTTAGGTTGAAACCCCAACCTCCGTTCGTTTCGAGCGAAGTCGAGAAACGCAGCACACAGGTTTCTCGACTTCGCTCGAAACGAACGGATCGAGGTGACGCTATCGCAGTTTACAGCGTCGCCTCAATCTCGCGCGCCGCGAGATCAGGATTTTCCGCCAGGCTGATCGGTCGTCCGACGACCAGGATGGACGCGCCGCGATCCAGCGCCTGTCGCGGTGTCACCGCGCGCTTCTGGTCGCCCATTGCGCCCCCTGCGGGTCGCACGCCCGGCACGACGAAGAAGCCGTCGGGCCAATGCTTCTTGACCATCGCGACTTCCTCGCCCGAACAGACGATCCCGTCCAGCCCGGCATTTTGCGCCAGATCGGTCAGCCTGCGCACCTGATCCTCGGCCTTTCCACCCACGCCAATATCCAGCAGGTCGGCATCGTCCAGGCTGGTCAGCACCGTCACCGCCACCACCTTGGTCTTGACGCCTGCTGCGGCCTTGGCGTCCTCCAGCATTGCCCGTCCGCCTGCGGCATGGACGGTCAGGATCGCGGGTTCCAGCAGGTGCAATGCCTGCACCGCCTTGGCCACCGTATTGGGAATGTCGTGCAGTTTCAGGTCCAGAAAGATCGGCAGGCCGAACTTCATCATTTCGTGCACGCCATGATGGCCATGGGCGCAGAAAAATTCGAGACCCAGTTTCAGCCCGCCGACATGATGACGCACCTGCTGCGCCAGATTTTGCGCCTTGCCAAGGTCCGGCGTGTCGATCGCGACATAAAGGGGGCTGCTCATACGGGTCCTGCGGGGTTGAGAGGGGGAAGGGATGGGATGGAGGCGTCAGGCGTGATCGGCGGGGTGGCAACGGATGGCGGCGTAGCGCTCGCTGTGACTGCCAGCGCCCGCTCAGCACTGTCCAGCCGCCGCTTCAATCGCCAGCGCGTTGCGCGCGCCATGATCCAGAAGGGCAGCGCGCCCAGCAGAAACGCGCCGATCAGCAGCACCGGCAATTTGGTTTCCATCACCATGTCGCCCCACAGGCGGACGGTCACGGGCACATAATTCGCCATGCAGAAAAAGGCGAGGGCGACGGCGATCACGACCCAGAAGGCGGTCCGCAAAAATTGCATCGGCATATCCTCTTGCTGCTCAACCGAGGCAGCTTAGGCGATCCCGTCGCTTTTCGGAAGCGTCTGATCTTTTTTGTCTACGGAACCGCCGCTCAGCCGACCATATCCTCCAACTCGCGCCCCTTGGTCTCCTGCACCATCCTGCGCACGAAAAAGTAAGAGATCGCCGCAAACAGCGCATAGCCGCTATAGGTCATGACCAGCCCCGGCGACACCGCCAGCGCGGGAAAGCTGACCGAAATGGCGGCATTGGCGATCCACTGGGCAAAGCCCGCGACGGCCAGCCCCGATCCGCGAATCTGGTTCGGGAACATCTCGCCCAGCATCACCCACATGATTGGTCCCCAACTCATGTTGAAGAAGATCACATAGAGATTGGCGGCGATCAGCGCGATCAGGCCATTATGCCCCGGCAGGCTGACCGCGCCGTCCGCGCCGGTGACCGCAGTGGAAAAGGCATAGGCGACGATCGCCAGCGTCGCCGCCATGCCCGCCGATCCGATCAGCAGCAGCGGCTTGCGACCGATCCGGTCGATCAGCAGCATCGACCCCAGACAGGCACCGATCGACAATACGCCCGACAATATATTGATCTGTAACGCATTATCTTCGGAAAAGCCGACCGCTTCCCACAAAGTCGCGCCATAATAAAAGACGACATTGATCCCGACCAGCTGCTGGAACACGGCCAGCCCAATGCCGGTCCACACGATCGGGCGGATATTGCCGCTGCTCTTGTCGATCAGGTCGGACAATTTGGGGCGATGATGGTCGGCGGCCAGGCTGTCGCGAATTTCCACCACCTTGCGCGCCGCTTCCCGCGCGCCGAACAGCCGGGCTAGGACCGCTTCCGCTTCGGCGTCCCGGCCGCGCGCCACCAGATAGCGTGGGCTTTCGGGGATGAAGAGCAGGGCCAGCCAATAGATGGCGGCGGGGATCGCCTGTAACCAGAACATCCAGCGCCAGGCCGGGAAATCCAGCCATAAGGGCGCAGTCGATCCGCCAGCATGGCGCGCCAGCACGAAATTGGCGACGAACGCTCCGGTCAGGCCGGAAATGATCATGACCTGCTGTATGCTCGACAGCCGCCCGCGTACCGCCGCCGGGGTGACTTCGGAAATATAGACTGGCGAAATGACGCTGGCGGCGCCCACGCCCAGCCCGCCGATGATCCGCGCGAAGATGAAGATGGCCGACGACCCGGCAGCCCCCGCGAGCAATGCGCTGACCAGAAACAGGATCGCCGCCAGCATCATGACGCCGCGCCGCCCGATCATGTCGGCCATCCGCCCCGCGCCAAAGGCACCGATGGACGACCCGACCAGGATCGCGCCGACATTGACGCCAATGCCCAGCTTGCCCAGGTCGAATGCGCTTTCCAGCCCCTTTTGCGTGCCGTTGATGACCCCGCTGTCATAGCCAAACATGAACCCGCCAATCGTCGCTACCGCGACGATCGCGGCGATAAAGGCCATATTGACCTTCTCCGCGCTGCCCTCACTCATCCTGGTGCGTCCTCTCTGCTTTTATATCGTTGTGATGATCGCGCTACGCCGCGTCTGCCTGCTTATCGCGTCAGCGCCACCCGGCATCGACAAAATAATCATGGCCGGTGCAGTAACGCGCATCGTCCGACGCCAGAAACAGCGCCAGCGCCGCGACATCGACCGGCATGATCCGCCCGTCCAGGCATTGCGCGGCCACTATCTCCGCTTCGCCTTCGGGCGTGTACCATTTCATCTGGCGCGGGGTTTTGACATTGCCCGGAATGATCGTGTTGACGCGGATATTGTCGCGCCCCAGATCGCGGGCCAGGCTGCGCGTCAGCCCCTCGATCGCGGCCTTCGCGGTCTGATATAAAACAAGATCAGGCAAAGCGAGGTGCCAACTGATCGACCCGAAATTCAGGATCACCCCGCCGCCCGCGCGCTTCATCGCCGGGACAGCGGCCTGTGCGGCAAAGAAAAGATGGCGCAAATTCACCGCCATCCGATCGTCCCAATAGGCCGGGGTCACCTCGTCGATACTGTGCCGGTCGTCATTGGCGGCATTGTTGATCATGATGTCGATGCCGCCAAGCTCGGCCTCGACCCGTGCAATCATCGCCTGCACAGCATCAATGTCGCGCAGGTCGACATGGTGGAAGATCGGGGCAAAGGCAGCGCCGTCCAACCGCCCGACCAGCGCCTCGCTATCCGCCTGCGCAATATCGCAAAAGGCAACGCGCGCACCCTGCGCGACAAAGCCCTCGACCAGCCCTTCGCCAATGCCGCTGCCACCGCCCGAAATGAACACCCGTTTGCCCGCCAGGCTGGGATAGATGGCCCGGCTCATGCCGCGTCCCGCTTGGCCAGCAGGCCGCGCCGCGCCAGATTGGTCATCAGCGCGCCCAGGCCCCAAGTCCAGGGGGCGGCATCCTTAGACATCACGACCCTATTGACCAACCTGCCCAGACGCGGCGTCGCGATGGTGACGACATCGCCGACCTTATGGGTAAAGCCGCGCCCCGGATCATCGCGATCCTGCACCGGCGCAAACAGTGTCCCCAAAAACAGCGCGAACCCGTCAGGATATTGATGCTCGCTCAGCGTCTGGCGCACCAGTTCCAGCGGATCACGGCTGATCTGGTTCATGCTGCTGCGCCCGTCCAGCCGAAAGCCTTCCGGTCCATCGATGGTCAGCCCGACCTCTGCGTTGCGCACATCGTCGATCGTGAAGCTGTCATCGAACAGGCGGATCAGCGGTCCCAGCGCGCAGGACGCATTATTATCCTTCGCCTTCCCCAGCAGCAGCGCGGAGCGCCCCTCGAAATCGCGCAGATTGACGTCATTGCCCAACGTCGCGCCGACCGCCGTGCCGCTCGCATCGACGATCAGCACGATTTCGGGTTCAGGATTGTTCCAGGTCGAATCGGACCGGATACCGATATCCGCGCCTGTGCCCACCGTCGCCAGCACCGGCGCCTTGGTGAACACCTCGGCATCCGGGCCGATCGCAACCTCCAGATATTGCGACCACAACCCATCCTCGATCAGCGCGGCCTTGAGCGCCGCCGCCTCGTTCGATCCGGGGACGACCGCGCGGATGGAGCCGTCGACCCGCTCCTCCAGCCGCCCGCGAATGGCTGCCGCCGCGCCCGAATCGCCGCGCGCCCGTTCCTCGATCACCCGCTCGATCGCCGACAGGGCAAAGGTCACGCCGCACGCCTTGACGCATTGCAGATCGACGGGGCTAAGCAGCGGCACGTCCAGTGCGTCGAGCGCGCCCAACGCTTCGCCAGCATCCGGCGGCACCGGCAGCTTCTCGATCAGCTGCGCCACGGTCGGCGCGACCCGGCTCATATCATAGGCGACGCCCTGCGCCACCAGTAGCGGGCTTGGTCCTTCGGCGCGCAGCACGCGACCGATAAACAGGCCGTCCCGCCAATCGGGTGGCAGGCAATCGGACAGGCTCATGTCCACCGGCATCATCAACTCCTGGCAGCCTGTTATTGATAGCGCTACCAACAATGCCGGTGCACGGAAGTCAAGGGGCAGGGCAGGGCGCAATCCGCGCGCAGCGAAGATTGCGACCGATGGTGGTCACAAAACTGCCTTTCATCTTTTCCCCGCCGCCGCTTTACGGCATAGCTGCTGATGTCATGAGCAAAATTGAAAAGACCGCGCCGGACACCGACGCCGCATCCGCCACCCCCGCAATACCCGCTGACGACAAGAGCGATCTTGCCAGCGCGGCCCGCAAATCCGCAGGCAAGGCCGCATGGACCGGCGCAGCCGTCGGCATCGGCTCGGCCGCGATCGTCGCGGCCCTGCTCTACACCCGCAAGCGCAGCTAAATCGCAACCACGCAAAAAGGGCGGCATGGCCTTCGCACCATACCGCCCATTTTTGCGACCCTTACGGGCTCTTCTTCTCCGTCCTTCGCGACGGGGAGTATAACTGCGTCAGCTTATCCGGCGCCACCGCTCAGATAAGTCACCAGTTCCGGCTTGCTAACCGACACGCTCTTGTCAGCGTCCGCCGTGGTGAACGCACCATTGGCCCAGGCTGTCACCTGCTCGGCGGGCAAGCTCTTGCCTGTCGCCTTCATTTCCTGGTCCTTCAGCGCGACCATCCATTTGGAAAATTCGGACTGGTCGAGCTGGCCGTCGCTATTGGCGTCATAGGCGGGAAATTCGGTATCGACGATAGACGCGACCGCATTGGTCGGGTTTGCGGGGGTCGCTGGCGTTGCCGGAGTGGCCGCTTCCGGCGTTGCCGCCTGTGGTTCGGCTGGCGCTGCCGGCGTGGCGGGCGTCGCGCTCTGGGGCGTTGCAGTCTGCTGCGCCATGGCGGGGGCTGCGATGGCAAGGGCAGTCGTGACTAGAAGCGTACGGATCATGACAATCTCCTCGGTTACTTAAGCCGGAACAGTGAAAACTTGCTCTGCCCGGCGTTGAATGACGGAGGGATAATGACTGAATAACCCGCCAATGTTCCTGAATATCCGTTCATGTTCAACGGCTTGTCTTTGGATTCCGCTCGATTCGACTGTTTTTGCTGCGGCAAGTGCGACCAGTCGAGGTATTTATCTTCATTTTCTTTGATGACATCAGCGCGATTTGCCCCGGCGCAAGGACGCTGCTAGGCGCGCGGCACCTTATCCCTCTCCTATGCAGGATTCGCCCATGGTCCCCCGCTATTCCCGTCCCGCAATGACCGCCCTCTGGGAACCGGAAGCCCGCTTCAAAATCTGGTTCGAGATTGAGGCGCACGCGACCGAGAAGCTGGGCGAGCTTGGCGTAGTGCCGCCATCGGCGGCCAAGGCGCTGTGGGACTGGTGGGCGACCAACCCGGTGATCGACGTCGCCGCGATCGACGCGATCGAGGCGGTGACCAAGCATGACGTCATCGCCTTCCTGACCTGGGTGGCCGAACAGGTGGGCGACGAAGCCCGCTTCATGCATCAGGGCATGACCAGTTCCGACGTGCTCGACACCTGCCTCGCAGTCCAACTGGCCCGCGCGTCGGACATCCTGATCGAGGATATCGACAAGCTGCTGGAGGTCATCAAGCGCCGCGCCTTTGAACATAAGCTGACACCCACCATCGGCCGCAGCCATGGCATCCATGCCGAACCCGTCACCTTCGGCCTGAAAATGGCCGAAGCCTATGCCGAATTCAGCCGCTGCAAGACCCGCCTGATCGCCGCCCGCGCCGAAGTCGCCACCTGCGCCATTTCGGGCGCTGTCGGCACCTTCGCCAATATCGACCCCGCCGTCGAAGAGCATGTCGCAGAGAAGCTGGGCCTCGCCATCGAGCCGGTCTCGACCCAGGTGATCCCGCGCGACCGCCACGCCATGTTCTTTGCGACGCTGGGCGTTATCGCCAGCTCGATCGAGCGTCTCGCCGTCGAGGTCCGCCACCTTCAGCGCACCGAGGTACTGGAGGCGGAGGAATATTTCTCGCCCGGCCAGAAGGGTTCGTCGGCCATGCCGCACAAGCGCAATCCGGTGCTGACCGAAAACCTGACCGGCCTCGCTCGTGTCGTCCGCGCAGCGGTTGTTCCGGCGCTCGAAAATGTCGCGCTCTGGCACGAACGCGACATCAGCCATTCGTCGGTCGAGCGCTTCTTCGGCCCCGACGCGACCATCACGCTCGACTTCGCGCTGGGTCGGCTGACCGGCGTGATCGACAAGCTGCTCATCTATCCTGAGCGGATGATGAAGAATCTCGACAAGATGGGCGGCCTCGTCCACTCGCAGCGCGTACTGCTGGCCCTGACCCAGGCGGGCGTCAGCCGCGAGGACAGCTACCGCTATGTTCAGCGCAACGCGATGAAGGTGTGGGAATCGGACGGCCAGCTTTCGCTACTGGAACTGCTCAAGGCCGACAGCGACGTCACCGCCGCGCTGCCGGTCGCGGAGATTGAGGACAAGTTCAACCTCGATTATCATTTCAAGCAGGTCGACACCATCTTCCGCCGGGTATTCGGCGAAGCGTAACTATCCAACATCCGTTCGTTTCGAGCGTTTCGAGAAATGTCTGGCACAGCGCTTTGCGTTTCGCGACTTCGCTCGAAACGAACGGATGTTGTTAAACTCCGCCCACTTTCGGCCGCATCCGTGGCGCCGCGTCCGACTGCCGCCGGATCAGCTGATGCTCCAGCACCAGATGCGCGGGTGCCGCCTCCATTTTGCTTCGCCGCGCGCGCAGCATCTGCACCAGCACCTCCACCGCCGCGCGTGACATCGCGCTGATCGGCTGGCGGATCGTCGTGAGTTCCGGCCAGATGGTCGTCGCCAGCGATGTGTCGTCAAAACCGCAGACGGTCAGATCGCCCGGCACGTCCAGCCCGCCGCGATGGGCGATCGCCACGGTCGCCGCTGCCATATCGTCGTTGCTGGCAAAGATGGCGGTCGGCGGTTCCGCCAGCGCCAATATCTGTTCGGCGGCGTCCAGCCCGGACCGATAGGTGAAATAGCCCTGCGCGATATAATCGTCCTGCACGGCAATACCGGCATCGCCCAGCGCTGCGACATAGCCCTCCAGCCGCCGGATGCTGGCGCTCTGGTTGGGGTGGCCCTTGATAAAGCCGATGCGGTTATGGCCCAGCGCGATCAGATGCTGGGTCATCTCATAGGCGGCCTGCCGATCGTCGATCCGCACCGCAGCCAGATCACCGCCTGATCGGCCCGTGGCGACGGCGACGGCAGCTATGTTGGCGGCAGCCAGAGCCTCGGCCATGGTGTCCAGATCGCATAGCGGCGGCGGCAGGACTACTCCGTCGATCCGCCCGCGCAACAGATGATCGATCACCGCCTCGACGGCGGTTTCCTCATCCCATTTTTCGACCATCAGATGCACGCCGCTGCGGCTGGCCTGTTCCAGGCTGCCGACCAGAAATTCGCTGAGGTAGGATGCGGACGGATTGCTGTAGAGCAGGCCGATCCGCATTTCCTCGCCCCCCGCCAGGCTGCGTGCCGCAGGGCTTGGCGCATAATTGAGCGCCGCAATGGCCGCATCCACCCTGGCGCGCGTTGCCGGGCGGACCGCCTGTTCGCCATTCATCACGCGCGATACCGTCATCGCCGACACCCCGGCATGGTGCGCCACATCATTGATCGTTGGCGCGTTGCGCTGACGGCGGGACGCTCTGCTGTCGCTCAAAGGGTCCGCCCTTGTCGTGCAAAATGGATCATGGCCAGGGTCGTAGCGTAATCAGGCGGTCATCGCGAAGCGCAAAATGCCGATGTCCAGATAACGCCACCGGCGCATTTCCCTATGGTTGGAACATCAGAAAAATTTCTCGTCATTCCGCGCTTTCCGTCTATTGCCACCGCTGGCATAAGCGGCGTCAAAGGAGCATGATTCTTGCCTAAGCCCCTCATCCTGCACCCCGATCGCCTGTTTCCGGCCGAACCGCGCACCCGCGACATCGCCCGCGCGCTCTATGCCAGCGTCAAGGATCTGCCGATCGTCTCGCCCCATGGCCATACCGACCCGCGCTGGTTCGCCTATGACGAGCCGTTCGCCAATCCGGCGGAGTTGCTGATCGTGCCGGACCATTATGTGTTCCGCATGTTGTTCAGCCAGGGCGTCAAGCTGGAGGATCTGGGCGTACCCACCGTCGATGGCAGCCCGACCGCCAGCGACCCGCGCGCCATCTGGCACATCTTCGCCGCCAATTATCATCTGTTCCGGGGCACGCCCTCGCGCATGTGGCTCGACTGGGTCTTTGCCGAGGCGTTCGGCATTGACGTGCGGCTGGAGGCGGAGACCGCCGACCATTATTACGACATTATCGACGCCGCGCTCAAAACCCCGGCGTTCCGCCCCCGCGCTTTGTTCGATCGCTATAATATCGAAGTCATCGCCACCACCGAAGGCCCGCTCGACCCGCTCGACCATCACCGCGCGATCCGGGCCAGCGATTGGAGCGGCAAGGTCGTCACCGCCTACCGCCCCGATCCGGTGCTGGACCCCGATGACCCCAAATTCATCGCCAATGTCCAGCGCTTCTGCGCGATGGCAGGTGAGGATGCCGCCAGTTTCGCCGGCTATCTGCGCGCCCATGAAAAGCGCCGCGCCGATTTCCGCGCGGCTGGCGCGACCTCGACCGACCATGGCCACCCGTCAGCCTTCACCGCCAACCTGCCCTGCGCGGAGATTGAGGCGCTCTATGCCAAAGTCACCAGCGGCCCGGTCAGCGCGGCGGAGGCGGAACTGTTCCGTGGCCATATGCTCACCGAAATGGCGGGCATGTCGATCGCCGACGGCATGGTGATGCAGTTGCATCCCGGCGTTCATCGCAACCATAATGCCGCCGTGCTCGCGCGCTTTGGCAAGGACAAGGGCGCGGACATCCCGACCGCCGGAGAATTTGTGAAGGCATTGAAGCCCTTGCTCGACCTCTACGGCACCGATCCGCGCCTGACGCTGATCCTCTTCACCCTGGACGAGGATGTCTATTCGCGCGAACTCGCCCCGCTGGCGGGCCATTATCCCGCGCTCAAACTAGGCCCGCCCTGGTGGTTCCATGACAGCCCGGAAGGGATGCGCCGCTTTCGCGAGCGCGCGACCGAAACTGGCGGCTTCTACAACACGGTCGGTTTCAATGACGACACTCGCGCCTTCCTGTCGATCCCCGCGCGCCATGACGTCGCCCGCCGCATGGACTGCGGCTGGCTGGCGCAGTTGGTGGTCGAACATCGCATGGAGGAGGATGAAGCGTTCGAAGTCGCCCGCGCGCTTGCCTATGACCTAGTCAAGCAGGCCTACAAGCTGTGAGCCGCCTGTCGAGCCAGACACTCGCCAGTCTGCCCGCCGACGTCATCCGCCCCGGCTATGATCGCGCGCAGGTAAAGGCAGGTGTCGTCCATCTGGGCATCGGCGCGTTTCACCGCGCGCATCAGGCGGTGCTATTCGATAATGCCCTGAACGCAGGCGACCTGCGCTGGGGTATCACCGCCGCTTCGCTCCGTTCGCCATCCGTGCGTGACCAGATGGTGCCGCAGGACGGCCTCTACACCATGCTTGTCCGCAATGGCGGGTCGGAGCAGGCGCGCATCATCGGCGCGGTGCAGGCCGTCATCGTCGCCCCGCAAGGCCCGCAGGCGCTCATCGCCGCGCTGGCATCGCCCGACACGCACATCGTCACCCTGACCATCACGGAAAAGGGCTATAAGCTCGACCCGGCGACCGGCGCGCTGATCGAGGATGATCCGCAACTCGCCGCCGATCTCATCTCGCTCGACGCCCCCCAGACCGCGCCCGGTTATCTCGTCGCGGCTTTGGCGCGGCGCAAGGCGGCGGGGCTTGTCCCCTTCACCGCCATCAGCTGCGACAATCTCCCCCACAACGGCACCCGCCTGCGCAACGCCGTGCTGGCGCTCGCCCGCCGCCATGACGTCACCCTAGCCGACTGGATCGCCGAAAAGGGCGCTTTCCCCGAAACAATGGTCGACCGCATCGTCCCGGCCACCACGCCCGACGACATCGCCGCCCTGACCGCGCGCCTGGGTGTTCAGGATCAGGCGATGGTCAAGACCGAACCCTTCATCCAATGGGTGATCGAGGACAGTTTCTGCGGCCCGCGCCCAAATTTCGGGGCAGGGGTTCAGATCACCGCCGCCGTCGCCCCGTGGGAGGAAGCCAAGCTCCGCCTGCTCAACGGCGCGCATAGCGGCATCGCCTATCTGGGCGGCCTCGCGGCCATCGACCATGTCCATGACGTCCTGGCTTTGCCCGAAGCGCGCATCTTCGTTGAAGCGCTGTGGGATGAAGCGGAAACTACCCTCTCACCGCCGCCGGAACTCGATGTAGCTGCCTATCGCACCGAGTTGATGGCCCGCTTCGACAATCCGACACTGCGCCACCGTACCCGCCAGATCGCGATGGACGGATCGCAGAAACTGCCGCAACGCCTGCTGGCCACCATCGCCGCGCGACTGGAGGCGGGGCAGGGGATCGACGCCCTGTCGCTGGCGGTCGCCGCATGGGTCCGCTGGCAGGCGGGGCAGGATGATCTGGGCCAGCCCCATATCGTGGACGATCCTCTCGCCACGCCCATCGCCGCAGCCCTCGGCGCGGCGACTAGGACGCAGGATCGGGTCGCCGCCATCCTCGCCTTCGACGCCGTCGTCCCGCCAGCGCTGGGCGCGAACCCGCAATTCCGCGCGGCGCTGATCCGCTGGCTGACCATCCTGGAAACAGACGGCGCCCGCGCGGCGCTCGCCACCTTCCGGCCAGACTGACGCCGCCTATTTCCGCCTGCCGCCTGCCTCCAGCACCGTTTCCATCGCCACGAAGGTCGATGTGCTGGCGACATGCGGCAGGCTGGAAATCTTCTCGCCCAATACGGTGCGATAGCGCCTGATGTCCGCCGTCCGCACCTTGAGCAGATAGTCGAAACTGCTCGCGATCATATGACATTCCTCGACTTCGGGAATGCGCCGCACAGCATCGTTAAACTCCGCCAACGCACTCTCGCGCGTGTCGGACAGCTTGACCTCGGCAAAGGCGACATGATCCATCCCCAGCTTGGCCGGATCGACCATCGCCCGGAACCCCCGGATTACGCCATTCTCCTGCAATCGGCGCAGCCGCATCTGGCAGGGCGTCTTGGACAGCCCGACCGCGCCCGCCAGATCGGTGACGGTCATCCGCCCATCCTCCACCAACGCGGCGATGATCTTGCGATCGAAATCATCCAGATCGACTGTTTGGAGCAATTTATCCATCCATATACCCTAACATAGCTGGATTATAAGTCATATCACTCATGAATCGCGGTTTGAAAAGTCGGATCGACTAGAGCAAATGGGATATTCTGCGCGTCATGACCGCTCAGCCCCCCTTCGCCGCCTTCGCCCCCGCCATCCGGGCGCAATCCCTCCTGCGCCAGGCGATCACCGCCGCCTATCGCCGGGACGAGGCGGAGGCGCTTGCGCCCCTGATCGAAGCTGCAACTCTCCCGGACGCGACCCGCGCCGCCGCTCGCGACACCGCCCGCACCCTCGTCACCGCGCTGCGTGCCAACCACAAGGGCAGCGGCGTCGAAGGGCTGGTGCAGGAATATGCCCTCTCCAGTCAGGAGGGCGTTGCGCTGATGTGCCTCGCCGAAGCCTTGCTGCGCATCCCCGATGCGGCGACCCGCGACGCGCTGATCCGGGACAAGATCGCCGACGGCGACTGGGGATCGCATCTGGGCACCGACAAGTCGCTGTTCGTCAACGCCGCCACCTGGGGTCTGGTCGTCACCGGCAAGCTGGTCGGCAGCGTCGACGATCGCGGTCTTGGCGCAGCCCTCGCCCGCCTCGTCGCCCGCGCCGGGGAACCGGTGATCCGGCGCGGCGTGGACCTGGCCATGCGGATGATGGGCGAACAGTTCGTCACGGGCGAAACCATCAGGGAAGCGCTCAAACGCGCCAAGGCGATGGAGGCAAAGGGGTTCGCCTATAGCTATGACATGCTGGGCGAAGCGGCGACCACCGCCGCCGACGCCGCGCGCTATTATGCCGATTATGAACAGGCGATCCACGCCATCGGCAAGGCATCGGCGGGGCGCTGCATCTATGCCGGGCCGGGCATCTCGATCAAATTGTCCGCGCTCCATCCCCGCTACGCCCGCGCGCAGGCGGACCGGGTCATGGCCGAACTGCTACCCCGCGTGCAGCAACTCGCCGCCCTCGCCAAACGCTATAATATCGGCTTCAACATCGACGCGGAGGAGGCCGACCGGCTCGAACTGTCGCTCGACCTGCTTGAAAGTCTTGCGCTCCATCCCGCGCTCACCGACTGGAACGGCCTTGGCTTCGTCGTGCAGGGCTATGGCAAGCGCTGCCCCTTCGTCATCGACTGGATCGTCGATCTCGCCCGCCGCGCCGACCGGCGGATCATGGTCCGTCTGGTCAAGGGCGCTTATTGGGACGCGGAAATCAAGCGCGCGCAGGTCGATGGACTTGCCGACTTCCCGGTCTATACCCGCAAGCTGCACACCGACATCGCCTATATCGCCTGCGCCCGCAAACTGCTCGCCGCGCCGGACGCCGTGTTCCCGCAATTTGCGACCCATAATGCGCAGACGCTGGCGACCATCTACCAGATGGCCGGCCCGGATTTCAGCGTCGGTTCTTATGAATTTCAGTGCCTCCACGGCATGGGCGAACCGCTCTACGAACAGGTGGTCGGCGCGGGCAAATTGAACCGCCCCTGCCGCATCTATGCGCCGGTCGGCACGCATGAGACATTGCTCGCCTATCTCGTCCGCCGCCTGCTGGAAAATGGCGCGAACAGCAGCTTCGTCAACCGCATCGCCGACCCTGCCGTCTCGGTCGAGGAGATGATCGCCGACCCGGTGGATATGGTGAACGCCATGCCCAACCCCGGCGCGCATCATGATCTGATCGCGCTGCCCGCCGACCTGTACCCCGACCGCCGCAACGCCGCTGGCTTCGACCTGAGCGACGAAACGACGCTTGCCAGCTTGACCCAGGCGCTCCGGCACAGCGCCACGCTAGATTGGACCGCTGCGCCAGCCGATGGGGCAGGGGAAGCACGCCCCGTCCGCAACCCCGCCGACCATCGCGATAGTGTCGGCACCGTCATCGACGCGACGGCGGATGAAGCCCAGGCCGCCGCCACGCTGGCTGCCGCTTGCGTCTGGGCCACAACCCCCGTCGCCGACCGCGCCGCCGCGCTCGATCGCGCGGCTGACGCGATGCAGGAGCGTATGCCCGTCTTGCTTGGCCTCATCGTCCGCGAGGCCGGAAAATCCATCCCCAATGCCATTGCCGAAGTGCGCGAGGCGATCGACTTTCTGCGCTATTATGCAGAACAGGCCCGCACCCGCTTCGGCCCGCAGCAACAGCCGCTGGGCGTCGTCACCTGCATCAGCCCGTGGAACTTCCCGCTGGCCATCTTTACAGGGCAAGTCGCCGCCGCCCTCGTCGCGGGCAATGCCGTCCTGCCGAGGAAACCCCGCTTATCGCCGCCGAAGCCGTCCGGCTTCTCCACGCCGCAGGTGTCCCGACCGATGCGCTCCATCTGATTCCCGGCGATGGCAGCATCGGCGCAGCCCTCGTCGCCGCGCCGCAGACTGCCGCCGTCATGTTCACCGGCTCTACCCAGGTCGCCCGCCTGATTCAGCGCCAGCTTGCCACCCGCCTGTCGCCCACCGGCCATCCCATTCCCCTGATCGCCGAAACCGGCGGCCAGAATGCGATGATCGTGGACTCTTCTGCGCTGGCCGAACAGGTCGTCGCCGACGTCATCGCCTCTGCCTTCGACAGTGCGGGCCAGCGCTGCTCGGCGCTGCGGGTCCTCTGCCTGCAAGAGGAAGTCGCCGATCGCACGCTTACTATGCTCAAGGGTGCCCTCGCCGAGCTGCGTATCGGTCGCACCGACGCGCTCAGGGTCGATATCGGCCCGGTCATTACGGCAGAAGCCCGCGACGGCATCACGTCCCATATCGACGCCATGCGCGCGCTGGGCCGCAAGGTCGAGCAACAGCCGCTCCCGCCCGAAGCCAAATATGGCACCTTCGTCGCGCCGACCATCATCGAAATCGACAGTCTGACCGATCTCGACCGCGAGATTTTCGGCCCCGTCCTCCATGTCCTGCGGTTCAAGCGCGACGGGCTAGACGCGCTGGTCGATGCGATCAACGCCACCGGCTACGGCCTGACCTTCGGCCTGCACACCCGCCTTGACGAAACCATCGCACGGGTCACATCACGGGTGAAGGTCGGCAATATTTATGTGAACCGCAACGTCATCGGCGCGATCGTCGGGGTCCAGCCCTTTGGCGGTTGCGGCCTGTCCGGCACTGGTCCCAAGGCTGGCGGTCCGCTCTATCTCAACCGCCTCGTCACCGCGCCGCCGGTCAGTGCTGCGCGGGTCAGCCCCCTTATCTCCCCGCTCCACAGCTTTGCCGACTGGCTCGACGCGCAGGGGGAGGGGGATGCCGCCGCTCATGCCCGCCGCACCGGGGACGTGTCCGCGCTGGGGCTTGAACTGGCGCTACCCGGCCCGGTGGGGGAGAGCAATCTCTACACGCTCCACCCGCGCGGGACGATGCTGCTGCGCCCGGCGACCCGTGCCGGCCTGTTCCGCCAGATGGCCGCGATCCTCGCCACCGGCAATGACGCGCTGGTGCAGGGCATGGCGCTGCCCCCCGGCCTGCCACCGGAAGTCGCCGCCCGCTTCACGATTCCCGCCGACACGCCCATAGCCGCCGTGCTGGTCGACGGTGAGCCGGACATAGTCTCCGCCATGGTGCAGGAAGTCGCCGACTGGCCCGGTCGCATCGTCCCGGTCCATGCCCCTGGACCCCACGGCTATTGCCTCGACTGGCTGATGGAGGAAGTCTCCACCTCCATCAATACGACCGCAGCGGGCGGCAATGCCAGCTTGATGATGATCGGCTGAAACTGCGTCCACTATGTGCGGCTGACTGTCTCACTCGTCAATATTGCGCCTGAACGTCTCCGGCAAAAACAGCAGCCCGACCACCACCGTCGCCGCCGCGATCAGCACCGGATACCAGAGGCCATAATAGATATTGCCGGTCGCCGCGACCATCGCAAAGGCCGTTGTCGGCAGGAAGCCGCCGAACCAGCCATTGCCGATATGATAGGGCAGCGACATCGATGTGTAGCGGATGCGGCTGGGGAACAGCTCCACCAGCATCGCCGCGATCGGCCCGTACACCATCGTCACCAGCATCGCGAGCGCCCACAATATCGCGACGACGGCGACCTTGTCGATCTTTGCGCTATCTGCCTTGGCGGGATAGCCAGCCTGCTCCAGACCGCCTTTCAACGCACCCTGAAAGCCAGCAATCGCCGCCTTCTTGTCAGGGCCAGCCAGAGTCGTCGCATCGGGCGCGGCAAAGCTGGCGCTGCCGACCTTCACCACGGCCGGACTGCCCGCTGCCGCCTCGACATTGGCGTAGCTCACGCCGGTCTTGGCCATATAGGCTTTGGCGACGTCGCAGCTTGTCTGGTCAAACTGGTTCTTGCCGACCGGATCGAACTGGAATGAACACTCCTCCCCATGGGCGACGATCGTGACCGGTGCCGCCGCCTGCGCCGCCGCCAGCGCCGGATTGGCAGCGCTCGTCAGCGCGCCGAACAGCGGGAAGTAGCTGATCGCCGCCAGCGCGCAGCCGCCCAGGATGATCGGCTTGCGCCCGATCTTGTCCGACAGCCAGCCAAAGAACACGAAGAAAGGTGTCGCCAGCGCCAGCGCGATCGCGATCAGGATATTGGCCGTCGCGCCATCCACCCGCAGCGTCTTTTCCAGAAAGAAGAGCGCATAGAATTGCCCGGCATACCAGACCACTGCCTGCCCCATCACCGCGCCCAGCAGCGCGATGATGACCCAGCGCAGATTGCCCCACTGGCCGAACGCTTCGGTCAGCGGTGCCTTCGACGTCGTGCCCTCATCCTTCATCTTCTGAAAGACCGGGCTTTCATTCAGCTGCAATCGGATCCACATCGACACGCCCAGCAGCAGGATGGAGATGAGGAAGGGCAGTCGCCAGCCCCACGCCGCGAACGCCTCTTCGCCCAGTGCAAAACGAAAGCCGATCACCACCAGCAGCGCGGCGAACAGGCCGAAGGTCGCCGTCGTCTGGATCCAGCTGGTATAGAGGCCGCGCTTTCCCTCCGGCGCATGTTCGGCCACATAGGTCGCCGCCCCGCCATATTCGCCGCCCAGCGCCAGCCCCTGCGCCAGCCGCATGATCAGCAGGATGATCGGCGCGGCCACGCCGATGCTGGCATAGCTTGGCAACAGGCCAACCGCGAAGGTCGACAGGCCCATAATCCCCATGGTCACCAGAAACGTATTCTTGCGCCCGACCATGTCGCCGATCCGCCCGAACACGATCGCCCCGAATGGCCGCACCGCAAAGCCCGCCGCGAACGCCGCCAGCGCGAAGATGAACCCGGTCGTCTCGTTCACGCCGGAGAAGAATTGCGCCGAAATATAGGTGGCCAGCAGGCCGTAGAGGTAGAAATCATACCATTCAAACACCGTCCCCAAAGAGGAGGCGGCGATGACCAGTTTCTCATTCTGGGTCGCGCCATGATGTTTGGGCAGGCCGTCTTCTACGCCGGTCGCCATCGACCATTCTCCCCTGAACTCGCTATCGGTCCAGCATGGCGACAGTGCGCGCGCAAATCCACCCCTGTCAGGCGAGCTTGAGGATCATCTTCCCCTCATTACTGCCATCGAACAATCGCATGAACGCGGGATAGGCCCGGTCGATCCCTTCCTCGATATGCTCGTCGAACCGCAGCCTGCCCTGCGTAATCAGGTCCGCAATGGCGCGGCTGCCTTCGGGGAAGCGATCGGCATATTCCATGATCAGGAAACCGCGCATCGTCGCGCTCTTGACGATCAGTTGCCAGATGTTGCGCGCGCCTTGCGGATCGCCATTATATTCGGCAATCAGCCCGCACAGGATGATCTGCGCATGGGCGTTGATGTGCAGCAATGTCGCATCCAGGCAGGTGCCGCCGACATTTTCGAAAACATGGTCGATCCCCTGTGGGCAGGCATCGCCAATGGCTGCTGCCAACGCGGCGACATCCTTGCCCCGATAGTCGATCGCGGCGTCGAAGCCATAATGGTCGATCAGCCGAGCGCATTTCGCTGCGCCCCCGGCGATGCCGACCACCCGTGCGCCCTGTAGTTTCGCCAGCTGTCCGACCATGGAGCCAACCGCGCCAGCCGCGCCGCTAACCAGCACCGTCTGGCCCGCCCTGGGCTTCATGACTTCGCTGACCCCGAACCAGGCGGTCAGCCCGACCGCGCCCATGGACGATAAATAGCTGGTGACGGACGGGACCAGCGACACGTCGATCGGATGCATGAAGTCGTTGGGCGTGACGACGCTATATTGCTCGATCCGGTTCAAGCCCATCACCCAGTCGCCCGGTACAAAACGATCGACATTGCTGGTTTCGACCCGGCCAATGGTCGATGCCCGCACCGCATCGCCCAGCGCGACTGGTGGCAAATAGCTTGGCGCATCGTCCAGCCAGCCGCGAATGGCCGGGTCGATCGAGGCATAATGGTTGCGGATGACGATCTGGCCGGGGCCGGGCGCGGGCAGGGGGGCGTCCTCCAGCCGGAAATCGCTTTCCTTCGGCAGGCCGTTCGGGCGCGCCGCCAGGATGAAACGGCGGTTCATGGTGGCACTCATTGGCCCGGTCCTTTCCAAAGATCATGGACGGGATCGTCCGTCCCCTGCGTGCCGCGCAACGGAAAGGGCGCGCGCAACATATCGTCCTGCCCGCCCGACGGTTGGTGGATCGCCCAGTCGCTGACATAGCGGCGTTCGCTGAATTTCCACACGCCGTCCCGCCGCGCAAAGCGATCGAGATAGCGCCCGCCCGACAGCATCTGCACGGACCGGTCGGCTTCGCTGCGTGGCGTCGCCACCCCGAACACATAGGATTCGCCGACCGCCTCGTCGCCATCGACCCGGAACCACTGGTTGGTCGTCATATGCGATGTCTGGTGAAAGGCGGACTGGACAATCGCGCAAATCTCCACCGCAAACTCCGCCCCGCTGCCGTTGAACACCCCGCTTTCCACGACACTGTCGTCATGGAAGATTGAGTGGAGCAATGCCACATCGGCGCGATCCACGCCCCGGCAATAGGCCATGGTGAGTTCGGCCAACTGCTGCTTGGCGATCAGGACCGCAACAGCGTCCGCCTCAGTCATGGATGCCGCACAGATCGTTCAGCCGCTCATGGAACATCTGCACCCGCTTTTCCTGCCCCGCCAGCATACCGCCGGTATAGCCGCGCGAATGTAGCCCCTGCTGCTGGCCGATCGCCACGCTCATATCCTGGTCCGCGACATCGCCCAGCGTTTTGGTGCCGAATATGATCGTCTCGCGCTCGACCGGCTCGAACGGCGTCGGTCCCATCGGCCCGAACACGACATCGCTGCCGGGGATTTCATGCGCCATGAACCAATGGTCGAAAATGCAGCGTTCCGGGTCAGTTGGGTGCGGTTCCGACCGCAACAACTGGAACCCGTCGGGCCACATGGTCAGGGTGATGTTGGGGAACAGGGTGTAATGATGATAGTCGATGATCTCGCTATCACCCATGGCCGCATAATGGGCATAGCCCTTCGCCGCGCCCAGCTTGCGCTTCTGCGCCAATATCGCGTCGCGCGCCTGGCTGGCGCGACCCTCGAAATCCTTGGGGTCCAGTTCCCAATATTCGAGCGCCTGCGCCAGCGGCATTTCCAATATATCGGCGGTGGGGTAGCGGCCTGATGGCTTCAACCCGCGCATCACCATGCAATTATGGCCTTCGGGGTTCATCTCGAAGATGGTGCCGTCCAGCGCATCGTCGATCGACCCGGCAATTTGCGGGTGGAGCGTGGGCAGATGATAGCTTTCGTTGAAATTGTCGCGGATGATCTTCCAATTGCACGGCACGTCGGACTTGAGCGCCATCACCCGCGTCATCTTGCCCATCTGCCATTGTTCCAACTGCACACCCGCCGCGCCCAGCCACTCGCTCAAGGGGGCAGCGTCGCGATCCATGGTAAACCAGACGAAGCCGCCCCACACCGTGCAGGGAATTTCCTCCAGCTTCACCTTGCCGCAGGGCGAACCGCCGGGGAAGTCGTCCGGGTCCTGCACATGGGCCAGCGTGCCGTCGGGCGCATATTTCCAGCCATGATAGCCACAGGTCAGCAGCGGCGCGCCGCCCACCTCGGTCCAGGCCAGCCGGTAACCGCGATGCTTGCAGGCATTGTAAAAGGCTTTGACCGACCCGTCCTCCTGACAGAGCATGACGATAGATTCCCGCCCGATCGCATGGGTCAGGAAATCGCCCGCTTCCTCCAGGTCGGCCGCCATGCCGCCAATATGCCAGGTCTTGGTCCAGACATGCCGCCATTCCGCATCCGCCCAGCGCTGCGCATGATAGCGTTCGCCCGTAATGGGGTCGCCGCGGACAGGCGGATCATAGTCCGCGATGCTGCGACCCAGAAAGGATTCCACCGTCATGACACGCCTCTCGTTTATTATTTGAACGATCGACTAAATATATCGGCGCGGCTTGTCGCCTGTCAATTCGTCGGGCATAGGTCTCAAATGGGCGGAAAAGCGTCAAACCTAGCGGAAATGTCAGGTGCCGAAACAGGCGTCGAAGGCGCGCCAAAGCCCGACCGCCGCCGCGCGCCGGAGACGGCGGCCCGCATTCTCGATGCCGCCGAGTCGCTCTTTTCGCAACGCGGCTTCTATGGCGTCTCGCTGCGCGATATCGCGACCGAGGCCGGGGTTCAGGTCGCCCTGACCCATTATCATTTCGGGTCGAAGGATGATCTGTTCCGTGCCGTGATCGACCGCCGGGCGGACGAACATGCCGATGCTATGGCGCAATCACTGGCGCAGGCGGTGACGCTGGATGGCAGCCGTGCCGACCGCCGCCGCGCCATCATCCGCGCCTTCATCACCCCAATTGTCGATCGATCGATGCGCGGCGGGCCGGGCTGGAAAAATTATATCCGGCTGATGGCGCTGGTCGCCAACCTGCCGCAGGGGGAGGCGTTCGTGTCCCCCTTCCGCCAGCATTTCGATGATCTGATCGCGGCCTATGTCCATGCCCTCCACGCGCTTCACCCGGAAATGGATGAAGGCGACGTCCATTGGTGCTTCTTCTTCTTTCAGGCGATGACCACGCATATATTGGTCGAAAGCGGGATGCTGGACCGCCAATCGGGCGGGCGTTTCAGCTCCAGCGATCTGGACGCCATGGTCGACCGGCTGGTCGATTTCGTCGCGGCGGGCTTCACCGGGCTGGGCGCGGACGCCTAGCACAAAGCCGAGTTGGCCCCCGGCCCTAATTCCTTCATCCAGGCAACAAAGAAGCTGCGTTGAGGGAGGATGATATGGCGCGTCTGCAAGGCAAGACGGCATTGGTGGTCGGCGCGGCTGGCAAGGATAATATGGGCCAGACCATCGCCCGCCGCTTCGCTGCCGAAGGCGCGCGCGTCGCCCTAGCCGGGCGCAGGATCGACGCCATGCAATCTCTGGCTGACGAGATTGGCGGCGTCGCCATCCCCGGTGACATGACCGATCGCGCCAGTATCTTCGCCATGGTGGAAGGCGCCGAACAGGCGCTGGGCGGCATCGACATTGCCGTCAACGCCACCGGCTGGGGGCTGCTCAAACCTTTCCTCGAAACGACGCAGGACGAACTGGACGCGATGTATGCGTTGCAACTGCGCGGCCCGTTCCAGCTGGCGCAGGCGCTGATCCCGGCGATGGAGCGGCGCGGCGGTGGATCGATCATCCAGATCAGCTCGGCCACCGCGACGATCATGTTCCATGATCATGCCGCCTATATGGCGACCAAGGCCGGGACCGATCATATGATCCGCACCGTCGCCAATGAATTTGGCCATCTGGGCATTCGCGCCAACAGCGTGTCGCCGGGCCTCACCGAAACCCCGATGACGGCGGATGCCGCCGCCGTGCCCGGCCTGATGGAGGCGTTCAAAAAAGGCTATCCCCTGGGGCGCCACGGTACATCGGCGGACATCGCGGCCAGCTGCGTATACCTGGCCAGCGACGAATGTTTCATGACCGGCCAGAATCTTCAGGTGAGCGGCGGCCTGACCCTGCGCGCCAATCCGAGCAAGGCGGACATAGAGGCATCGGTCGCCGCAGCCATGGCCGCGGGGTGACTCTTATTCTCAGTGCGCCTTGCCCACCTGCACCATCGTCACCTCGCCATTGGCGGCGTAAGCAGCGATCGCCTCGGCCTTGGCGGTCTGCGGGTCTTTGCCGTCCAGGATCGCGGCGATCTGGCGCGGGCTGGGGACGCGATCATAGACGCCATACAGGTCGGTCTGCCCGACCATATGGATCGACAGCTTGTAACCCTTGCCCTGGGCGGCCGGATCAAACGCCAGTACGGTGCCGCTGTCATCCACCGGCACGATGATCGCACCATCGCTGCGCCCGGCCTGCTGGAGCATGTCATAGCTACCGTCGGCGGTGGTGACCGTGCCGCGCACGCACAGAGCGTCCTTGCCCTCGCGCGGGATGCGCACATCCTGCGGGGCGGCGGTAGCAGCGTCGTCCTTCGTCAGGCGCGCATCATGGGTGTCGGCTGCGGGACAGCTATCGAACTTGGCAGGGCCGGTCGCGTGCAGCGATGCCGGATCATCCAGCGCCAGTCCCGCCAGCATCCCGTCCAGCCCTGCCAGCACCTCGGCCCGGCGTTCGGTCGGCCCGGTGACGCGGATCTTGACGATCCAGCGCCCGGCATGGACGAAGCCCGCCGCCGTCGTCAACGCGCCATCGGCGGCATCGTCATAAACCGCGCGGATCGCGCTGCCGGCCTTGCCTGCCACCGGCGCGCTGGCATAGGCGGTGCGCCGCGTGCGCGACCCGAACCGTTCCATGATCGCCTTGTCGGTCATATAGGCCGCCAGCGATGCGTCGGCATAGGTTGGCAGATAGACGTAGAGCGTCGCCTGGATCGCGCCATCATCCGACAGATATTGCGCATAATTGTCGACAGCCCGCCCGCCATTGGAGGCCTCGCCGCTCTTGGTCAGCGACAGGCTGGCGATCGTCTGTGGCAGGCTGATCCCTGCCGTGGTGGCACGGATCGCGGTCTCGGTAGGCGTCCAGGCCTCGGCGTCGTCCGCAGCATAGGCGCACATAGGTGCGGCCAGGGACAGGATCGCAGAAACCAGGAATAACGCGCGCTTCGGCATGGCATCCCTCTCCAGAACAGACCATCTTGGCGCGGCCTTGAACTATGACAGAGACGCTACAGACAAAGCACGGGCGCGCAAGAGCCTAATTCAGGCGACTGGCGGGATTTGCGCTGGATAATGCGGCAGGTCGGGATCATGATGCGCCCAGGCGGGGGCTGCATCGGTCCAGATCACCGCCTGGGGTCCGATCAACCCCGGATCGTCAAGCGCACCGGCGCGGATGAAGGTCAGATGCGGGCGTGATTCGGCCAAGCTGAACAACGGTGTGCCGCAGGTCGGGCAGAAGCCGCGCTTCATCGCATTGCCGCTGTCCGCGATACTGTCATGCCAGCGAACTTCGCCGGTGGTGGTAACCTGATCGCTGGGGAAGCAGACATTCACCGTGCCTGACCCGGCACCCAGATATTGGCACAGGCGGCACCAGCATTGGCGCGCGGCCATGGGTTCCGCGTCGATCATGATGCGGACGGCGCCGCACAGGCATCCGCCTACATGCGCCATCGTCAGCGCCCCTGCCGCCGCGCCATGAAGGCCAGCCGCTCGAACATCATCACATCCTGCTCATTTTTGAGCAGCGCGCCATGCAGCGGGGGGATCGCCTTGGTCGGATCGCTGTTTTGCAGCACGTCGAGCGGCATATCCTCGTTCAGCAGCAGCTTGAGCCAGTCGAGCAATTCGCTGGTGCTGGGCTTTTTCTTCAGGCCCGGCACGTCGCGAATCTCGTAGAAAATATCCATCGCCTTGCTGACGAGTATCTTCTGGATGCCGGGGAAGTGGACGTCGACAATGGCCTGCATCGTCTCGCGGTCGGGGAATTTGATATAGTGAAAGAAGCAGCGGCGCAGGAAGGCGTCGGGCAATTCCTTCTCATTGTTCGACGTGATGATGACGATGGGGCGCTCGGCTGCTGCGATCGTCTCGCCCGTCTCGTACACATGGAAGGCCATGCGATCGAGTTCCTGCAACAGGTCGTTGGGGAATTCGATGTCGGCCTTGTCGATCTCGTCGATCAGCAGCACGGGCAAAGTGGGGCAGGTGAACGCCTCCCACAGCTTGCCCTTGCGGATATAGTTGGAAATGTCGTGGACACGCTCGTCGCCCAGCTGGCCGTCGCGCAGGCGGGCGACAGCATCATACTCATACAGGCCCTGATGCGCCTTGGTCGTGGATTTGACGTTCCATTCGATCAGCGGTGCGCCAAGCGCCGTCGCAATCTCCTGCGCCAGCACGGTCTTGCCGGTCCCCGGCTCGCCCTTCACCAGCAACGGACGGCGCAGCAGCACCGCGGCATTGACCGCGACTTTCAGATCGTCGGTGGCGACATAATCCTGGGTGCCTTCAAAACGCATATTTCTGGTCCGCCTTGCTGTCCTGTTTTCGGACTAGGCAAAGCGGGGCAGGGACGCAAGCCGCGCTGGCGTTATCGGTGAGGGGTCACAGCTGGCGCGCGCGCACGTCGGCGCGGGCGGCGAGCAGATCCCACAGGCCGCGATGCTGGTTCAGCAACTGGCGCGCGCCAAACTGGATCGCCCGGTCAACGACATCATCGCCGCCGATCGCGCGTGCGACCTCCAGCGTGGCGGCGCGGTCGGGCAGGGTGCAGCGATGCGGCTCCAGCCCCGCGCGGATCGCCGCCATGTCCAGAATATGGCGCACCGCGCGCCAGTCCAGCACCAGCGCCATCGCCGCGCCCATGGCGCAACCGCGCCGGTCGGACTGGGCGAGCATGTCGAGTGCATGGCGTTGCTGGCCAACGGTGGTTTCGCAATCAGCCTGGCCCGCCGTGCTGGGGGCAGGGCCGACGGCGACCGAAACCTGAGTCAGGTAGGCACGTTCGGTAGCAAAGGAATCGGCGGCCTCGATCAGCCAGGCACGGGCGGCATTATCGGCCGATCGGGTGGCGGCATGATCGATCACACCGGGATGGCGGCCGTGGAGCAGGCAGAGATAATAAGCGCCATCGGCCAGATCGCCCAGCGACAGCAGCGAATCGCGCGCCACGCTGGCGCCCGCCCGATTGGCATAGGCATGGGCCGCCGTGCCATCGGCAGCGACCAGCGCCTCCAATATCCGCGATATATCGCCAAATTGATAGCGTGGTGCCGCTTCGCTCATATACCATTCCCTGTCAGCCCCGGTCCGCCAGCGGGGATTTGACGGTCAAGCTAGGGCAACGGGGTAAAGGAGCGGTTTACGGACGAGAAAAAAGGCCTTCATGTTCTTTGTAAGCCTGGCATCAAAATCCTGCCCCGACAGGCGACGGCTATCCGATACGGAAATTGCGTTCTTTACGCTCGTCATGCTGAACTTGTTTCAGCATCCATCGTGCCCCACAAGCCGTCGCTAGTGACGAGGAATGGATCCTGAAATAAATTCAGGATGACGTCGTGTAATAACGAAAAATCATATGCGATACATCAGCTTGCAAGAGGATGATGGGCATTGTTCAATACGACAATATCGGGTTGGCAAACTACATAATCGCCATAAAAAAGGGCGGCCTGTGCGGGCCGCCCTTTGATAATCACCGATAAGCAGCAGCTTACTGGTCGAGGAAACTGCGCATCTTGCGGCTGCGGCTTGGATGTTTGAGCTTGCGCAGCGCCTTAGCCTCGATCTGGCGGATGCGTTCGCGGGTCACGCTGAACTGCTGGCCCACTTCCTCCAGCGTATGGTCGGTGTTCATGCCGATGCCAAAGCGCATCCGCAGCACGCGCTCCTCGCGCGGCGTCAGCGATGCGAGCACGCGGGTGACGGTTTCCTTCAGGTTCGCCTGAATCGCGGCGTCCACCGGGATGATGGCATTCTTGTCCTCGATGAAATCGCCCAGATGGCTGTCCTCCTCGTCGCCGATCGGCGTTTCGAGGGAGATCGGCTCCTTGGCGATCTTCATCACCTTGCGCACCTTCTCCAGCGGCATGGAGAGGCGCTCGGCCATCTCCTCCGGGGTCGGTTCGCGGCCCTGCTCGTGCAGGAACTGGCGGCTGGTGCGGACCAGCTTGTTGATCGTCTCGATCATATGGACCGGAATACGGATGGTCCGCGCCTGGTCCGCGATCGAGCGGGTGATGGCCTGCCTGATCCACCAGGTCGCATAGGTGCTGAACTTGTAACCGCGGCGATATTCGAATTTATCGACGGCCTTCATCAGGCCGATATTGCCTTCCTGAATAAGATCAAGGAATTGCAGGCCGCGGTTCGTATATTTTTTAGCGATGGAGATGACCAGGCGCAGGTTCGCCTCGACCATTTCCTTCTTGGCGATCCGCGCCTCGCGCTCGCCCTTCTGCACCATGTTGACGATGCGGCGGAATTCGCTGAGCGACATGCCGGTCGCCTGCGCGATTTCGCTGACTTCAGTGCGGATGCGTTCCACCGCGCGCCCTTCGGCAGCGACGAAGGCGGTCCATTTCTTGTCGAGGCCCGCGACCCGGTCCATCCAGCCATCGTCCAGCTCATGGTTCACATAGCGGTCGAGGAAGTCCTTGCGCGGCACCTTGTGCCGTTCGGCCAGACGCAGCATCTGCCCGCCCAGCGCGGTCAGGCGCCGGTTATAGGCATAGAGCTGATCGACCAGATATTCGATCTTCTGCTGGTGGAACTGCACGCTTTCGACCTGCGCGGTCAGGCTTTCGCGCAGCTCGTGATAGCTGTCCTCTTCCGCCTGGCTCAGCGCGTCGCCATTGCCCATGGCCAACATGCGCGCGGCCTGGATGCTCGAAAAGGCGCGGAAAATATCGGTGATGGTCGCAAACTTCTCCAGCGCCATCGGCTTGAGCGTTTCTTCCATCTGGGCAAGGGAGAGGGTGTTGTCCTCTTCCTCTTCCTCTTCGACCCGGCGGGGGCGGCGTTCGGTGCCGTCCTCATCCTCGTCGGCGTCGGCGGACTCCTCTTCAGGCTCCTCCTCTTCCTTGAAGCTGGGACCAGCGGTCTTTTCGCTTATTTCGCCATCATCATCCTCGGCGCCTTCTTCCAGGCTTTCAGGCGCTGGGTCCTTGGACAGCATCGCGTCGAGATCGAGAATCTCGCGGAGCTGCATTTCGCCATTGTTGAGCGCGGTCGACCATTCGATGATCGCGTTGAAGGTGGTCGGGCTTTCGCACAGCCCCAAAATCATCGTGTCGCGGCCAGCCTCGATCCGCTTGGCGATGGCGATTTCGCCCTCACGGCTGAGCAGTTCCACTGCGCCCATTTCGCGCAGATACATGCGAACGGGATCGTCGGTGCGATCGACCGTTTCCTTCTTCTTCTCGGTGATCAGCCGGGGCGAGCCGTCGTCGTCCTCCGCCGTTTCATTGGCGTCGTCATTATCATCCTCGCGCTGCTGGTCCTCACCATCATCGCTGGCTTCTTCATTTTCGACGATATTGACGCCCATATCGTTGAGCGCGGACATGACATCCTCGATCTGCTCGGAGGACATCTGGTCTTGCGGCAGGGCGTTGTTCAGCTCGTCATAGGTGATGTAGCCGCGCTTCTTGGCACGGGCGAGCAGCTTCTTGACCGAGGCTTCGTTGAGGTCGAGCAGGGGGGCATCGCCGCCTTCATCCCCGCCATCGCCCGCACCCGCACTTTTGCTGTTCGCCTTGGTCGCCATCTATTCGCCTTAACTCCGCCGCCCCCTCTTGCGGGAGCGATCATATAAATCCCTCGTTCCATATCGGAACGACCATCTCATTCAATGTCGTCGGACTGCGCCAGTTCCGCCAGGCGGCTGTCATGGTCCATTTTCAGTCGATGGACCCGTTGCTGCTCGGCATAGCTTTCCTCGTTGAGGTCATCCCTCGCCCGTCTCGTCGCCTCCGCCAGCGCAGCGTCCAGCTCCGGTCCCTGCGCCATCACCCCAATGGCCTCTTCCAGATCGCGGGTCACGCGATCGGCGTCGGTTATCATCCTGTGGGGGGTGAATGTGAACGTGTCGGCCCGAAGCATCCCCTTCGCCATATTATACACTTCACCTGGCCCCAATATGGTAAGGAGGCCATCAGTTTCAACTGTTTCTTTGCGAAAGGAAGCGATGCCTTCAGTTTCCTGCGGTATGAGGCATAAGCCTACGCGGCGAGCAATTCCTCTTGGTAGTCAAGGAACTCTCTCACCTGCTCATCAAAAGCGCGCTTTTGCGAGTAGAGGTGCTTGTGAACTTGCCATTGTTGATCAGTCATCCAAGTGTCCGACTGCGAATGGGCAATTTGCTTTTCATACTCATCGATCTGACGGGCCAAATCCTGTTCGACGGCTATGATATCAATCACCTTTCCGAGATCAACCTCGGCTACATCGGGATCGGTTGATCTACAAATGAATGTGAATTTCAAATCCTCTATTATTTTCCATTTAGTATCCGGCGCGATATCGCTCTCAGATAAAATTGCATCAAGAATAGACTCGTTTATAAAATTCCTAAAACTCGCATTTACGAGAATATCGCGCCATCTGGATAGAAGGGCGCTAGGGTGATTTATTGAAAGTAGGGTTTCTCTATGACTCAGCAATATTTTGGGCCAACGAGACAGTCCTAAAAGCATGGCGCGATGAATGGCGTATTCTAATTTTAACTTTATATCGCGCAATTGCTCGATTTCTGTACGAGTTTGGTCGATCAGTTTCCGAATTTCTCTACGTTCATTTCGCTTCCAGCCGAAATTTTCGTAAAAAATATTCTTTAGCGCAGTGCCATATTCTTTGCGAACAAAGGGGTCGCCAATAGTCGAAGCGCGTTCTTGAAGGCGTTGTAAAAGACCGGCGCGCCCCTCAGGGGTTTCGACTGGTTGCGCTTTCATCTCAAGCTGCCAAACGCGCTCAACGAGAGGCTTAGCTAAAGCGAGAAACGTCTCGAATTTTTCTGGTCCGCTGGAGCGAATAACGTCATCCGGGTCCATTCCAGCAGGGAGGGTCGCGAACGCCAGGCTCTGGCCCGGTTTCAAAATTGGCAAAGCTCGCAAGGCAGCACGATCAGCCGCTTTTTGGCCCGCAGAATCGCCGTCAAAACACAAGATCGGAACATCGACCATTTTCCATAGCCGTTCGATCTGATGCTCGGTTAGCGCTGTGCCCAAAGGTGCGACTGCTTCACTGAAGCCTGCCTGATCCAGAGCGACCACGTCCATATAACCTTCGACGACAATCAGTCGGCCAGTTTTGCGACTTGCCGGCGAAGCACGATCGAGATTGTAGAGCGTGCGTCCCTTGTCGAAGAGCGGTGTGTCGGGAGAGTTAAGATATTTCGGCTCACCAGCGCCAAGAATGCGACCGCCGAAGGCGATCACCCGACCGCGCGCATCGCGAATCGGGAGCATCAGACGACCACGGAAACGGTCGTAGCTGTCACGTTCGCCATCTGGATCAATAAGAAGGCCAGATTCGATCAGCATTGGCTCACCGAAGTCCCGCAGCGCGATTTTCAGCTTCCCTCGTGAATCAGGGGAATAACCAAAACCAAATGTCCTACGTGTGGCCTCAGTAATGCCTCGCCGTTTCAGATACTCGCGCGCTTCGCTGCCATCAATTCCGCCTAATTGATCCTCAAAAAAGCTTTGCGCCGCAGCCATGACATCATGCAGCCCTTTCGCCTGTTCGGCCTTCTGGGCAGAACGGGGATCAGCGGCCGGAACTTCCATTCCTGCGGCCAAAGCCAGGTCTTTTACAGCGTCGATGAAGGACAGGCCGCGCTGGTCGGTCATCCACCGGATCGCATCGCCATGCGCGCCGCAGCCGAAACAGTGGTAAAAGCCCTTCTCGTCGTTGATCGTGAAGCTGGGTGTTTTCTCGTTATGGAATGGGCAGCACGCCTTATACTCGCGGCCCGCTTTCTGGACTTTGACAGTCTTGCCGATGAGCGTCGACAGCGATGTCCGTGCTCTCAGCTCATCAAGAAACTGTGGCGTTAGGGACATATCTCACATCAAAAATCTAACTAAGGGACTGCTATCATAACACGGGCGTATCGGTAGCGCACGCAATTCGTCTAGAAAGGCGGGGGTCAGACTCACAATCTCTCCTCCCGCGATGTCTCACCACCTCCGTTCGTTTCGAGCGAAGTCGAGAAACATCCGGGCTGAGCTTGGGGTTTCTCTACTTCGCTCGAAACGAACGGAGTGTGGGCTGGATTTCGCTCGTGCGGCGGTCTGGCAAAATGCGACACCAATGACCAGTTTCCGGCAATCAGCGCCTCCTTCTTGGCGCGCGACCAGCCGCCGATGATCTGCTCCGCTTCCAGTGCTTCGATCCGTGTGCCGAAAGCTTCGCTCCAGACCAGCACTACTGGACGGCGTTTTCGCGTGAAAGTGCTGCCTTCACCGCATTGATGCTGGCCGATGCGGTGATCGAGATTATCGGTGTGGCCGGTATAATATCGACCGTCAGAGCATTTCAGCATGTAGGTCCAGAAAGCCATGTGCGGAATATGCCTGAACCCGTCCGTGTGTCGAGCGTCACGCTTGGCGTTTCTCGACTTCGCTCGAAACGAACGGAGGTTGTGGACAACCCCTCCCTTGGAAGGGAGGGGCATAACAATGTCAACCCAGCGCCGCCTTCACCAGCGCGCTGGCCTTGCTCATGTCGATCACCTGGCCGTGCCGTTCCTTCAGCACCGCCATCACCTTGCCCATATCTTTCACGCTTGCTGCGCCGACTTCGGCCTTGATCCCCTCGATCGCCGTCTTCGTCTCATCCTCGCTCAGCTGCTGCGGCAGGAAGCTCTCGATCACCTCAAGCTCGCTCTGTTCCTTGGCGGCCAGTTCGTCGCGTCCGCCATTGGTGAACATCTCGATCGATTCGCGGCGCTGCTTGACCATCTTTTGCAGCACTTCGACCACCACCACATCGTCGTCAGGCACGTTGCTGGCCACGCGCAATTCGATGTCGCGGTCTTTCAGCTTGGCCATGATCAGGCGCACGGCGGCCAGACGGTCCTTGTCGCCCGCCTTCATGGCTGTGATCTGGGCGCTCTTGATGGTATCGCGAATCATGGCGAAGCGAATCCTGTCGTTATTCGGAAAGGAGCAGATATAGTGCCAAAAGAGATTTTTAACAGGCGTTGACCGCGACGCCGCACAGGCATAGGTGACCGGCCGTTTAACCCGCACCAGACGGGACCCCGCAAAAGCAAAAAAGGACCACCCGACCATGGCTGACGCCAAGACCCTCATTGTGCCCAAAGGAGCGACAGGGGTATTGGTTTTTGCCGATGGTTCCGCCGTGTTCGGCCGTGGTTTTGGCGCTGTGGGCGAAGCGGTGGGCGAACTCTGCTTCAATACCGCCATCACCGGCTATCAGGAAATCATGACCGACCCCAGCTATGCGGGCCAGGTCGTGACCTTCACCTTCCCCCATATCGGCAATGTCGGCACCAATGCGGATGATGTGGAAGCGGACGCGCCCTTCGCATTGGGCTGCGTCGTGCGGCAGGACGTGACCGAACCCAGCAATTTCCGCAACGTCCAGCCGTTCGACGACTGGATGCGTGACCATGGCCGCATCGGCCTGTCGGGCGTCGACACCCGTGCGCTGACCCGCATGATCCGCGAAAAGGGCGCACCCAATATCGTCATCGCCCATGATCCCGATGGCGCGTTCGACATCGCCGCGCTGGCTGCCAAGGCCGCCGCCTGGCCGGGTCTGGAGGGCATGGACCTCGCCATCGAAGTGACGGGCAAGGACAGCCGGTTGTGGAGTGACGGCGGCTGGACGCTGGGCAAAGGATATAGCCTGAACGAAACCCAAATCCCGTTCGTGTCGAGCGTAGTCGAGACACCTGAAAGCGGCTTCTCGACTACGCTCGAAGCGAACGGAGATAGTTCAAGACCCCATGTCGTCGCGATCGACTATGGCGCGAAGAACAACATCTTCCGCAACCTCGTAAAGGCCGGCGCGCGCGTCACCGTGCTGCCCGCGACCGCGACTTTCGATCAGGTGTCGGCCCTCGCCCCCGACGGCGTGTTCCTCTCCAACGGTCCGGGCGATCCCGCTGCGACCGGCGCTTACGCCGTGCCGGTGATCCGGCAGGTGCTGGACGCGGACATTCCTGTGTTCGGCATCTGCCTTGGCCACCAGTTGCTCGGCCTTGCCGTGGGCGCAAAGACGATCAAGATGCATCAGGGCCACAGAGGCGCAAACCATCCGGTCAAGCGGCTGGAGGACGGGCTGGTCGAAATCACCAGCATGAACCACGGCTTCGCGGTCGATGCCGCCACGCTCCCCGCCAATGTGCGTTCGACCCATATCTCGCTGTTCGACGGCAGCAATTGCGGCATTGCTTTGACCGACAAAAACGCCTTCTCGGTCCAGTATCACCCCGAAGCCTCGCCCGGCCCGCAGGACAGTTTCTACCTGTTCCAGCGGTTCGTCGATGGCCTTAAAAAGGCGGTGGCGGCATGAGCATCAAGCTGCCCCCCGTCGATGAAGCGCGGCTGGCCGCCGAATGGGAAGCGGACCGGCAAGTCCTCGCCAACCTCGCCGCCAATGGCGACAAGGCGATGATCCCGCGCGCCGTAGACGTCAGCTTCAAAGGCAATGACAAGGATTTCGACCGCGTCTTGGAAATCGCCAGCCAGTTCGGCATGGTCGAACTGGACCGCGAGGAAGATGAGGATGGCGACCTGTTCCTGTTCCTCGAATGCGAACAGGCGGTCGATGAGGCGTCAATCAAGGCGCTGACCAAGAAATGCCTGCAGATCGAGATATTGTGCGGCGTTGAGTATGACGGCTGGGGGTGCGAGGCCCGGACGGGGGCGGTGCATTGATGGCTGCCAAGCAGGACATAAAAAATGGCGGTTAAGTTGTCAGATGTTAAACGACAAATCATCATGTCGCTTTATGATCTTTTATTATCCTCGGACGAGGAAAGTTATTGGTATTCTATTTCAGTAATTCGGGAATATATAGACAGCGAAATCTCCGGTGCCATTGCACAAATTGCGATCAATGCTTTAATCTCTGATAAGCTTATTGAGATTGGCCGGGATGAAAATTATAATGACATATATTCGCTTACCCCAAAAGGCATTCTGATTGCTGAGGACTTTGCTGCGGATGGTAAACCTTTAGAAGATTACGCCATTGCACCCTCGTCCGATCTTGTTTTGCACAAAGATAATAACGCTGAACAGATCGAACAGATTAAGCAGGCTATTGCGAAGATCCGTGAAGAATTTGCAGCCAGCAATACCGCTTCTCTGCTGCCACAAACGGATCGGGAAATTTTACGTGATGAATTGAAATCAGCAGGCACCATCACAGACAGTGATGGGTTTAGATTGCGCCGATTGTCGGCTTTCATTCTCCCTGCTTTGAAGTTTTTGTCCGATAAATTTGTTGGAACTGCGCTTGGCGAAGCTGCCAAGCATTTAATCAAACTATTGCTAGGTTGACCATGCCCAAACGCACCGACATCTCCTCCATCCGCAGCATCGGTGCTGGACACGCCCGGACTCCCTCTCCCCGGCGGGGAGAGGGTTGGGGTGAGGGGGATCGGCGCTGATGGGATATGCAATGGTCGCCGAGCACCCCCACCCAACCCTCCCCCTCGAGGGGGAGGGCTTTTTAAGGGAGAAGGTTTCGGGAGAGCCGCAACTCGGATCGGATGGTTTCAACCACGCCGTCCGCATTCGCGAGAACATCATGGTTCCAGAAGCGCACCACCCGATAGCCATGCGCTTCGATCGCGCGGGTTCGCGTCGCGTCGGTGTCGCTGGTTGCGTGCTGCCCGCCGTCCAGTTCGATAACCAGTTTCGCGCTGCGACATGCGAAGTCCGCAACATGCGCCCCAATAGGAAATTGCCGGACGAATTTGCAGCCGTCGATCTGCGCGGCGCGCAATCGCGTCCACAGCGCTTTTTCCGCATCGGTCGGATCGCCGCGCAGCTTGCGCGCTACTCCGGTCAAGCGTTTCTCAACCACCGTTTCACACCCTCACCCAACCCTCTCCCTCAAGGGAGAGGGCTTTGGAGCGTATCAGTCAATGCCTAAGCGTACAGATATCCAGTCCATCCTCATCATCGGCGCTGGTCCGATCATCATCGGCCAGGCGTGCGAGTTCGATTATTCGGGCACGCAGGCGGTGAAGGCGCTGAAAGAGGAGGGCTATCGCATCATCCTGGTCAACAGCAATCCGGCCACGATCATGACCGACCCGGAATTTGCCGACGCCACCTATGTCGAGCCGATCACGCCCGAAATCGTGGCGAAGATCATCGAGAAGGAGCGGCCGGACGCGGTGCTGCCGACGATGGGCGGGCAGACCGCGCTCAACACCGCGCTGGCCTTGTTCAATGACGGCACGCTGGAAAAATATGGCGTCCAGATGATCGGTGCCGACGCCGAAGCCATCGACAAGGCGGAGGACCGGATCAAGTTCCGCGACGCGATGGACAAGATCGGGCTGGAATCCGCCCGTTCGCGCATCGCCCACTCCATGGAGGAGGCGCTGGAGGCGCTGGAATTTACCGGCCTGCCGTCCATCATCCGCCCCAGCTTCACCATGGGCGGCACCGGCGGCGGCATTGCCTATAATCGCGACGAGTTCATGACCATCGTGCGCGGTGGCCTCGACGCTTCGCCTACCACCGAAGTGCTGATCGAGGAATCGCTGCTCGGCTGGAAAGAATATGAGATGGAGGTGGTCCGCGACCGTGCGGACAATTGCATCATCATCTGCTCGATCGAAAATATCGACCCGATGGGCGTCCATACCGGGGACAGCATCACCGTCGCGCCGGCGCTGACGCTGACCGACAAGGAATATCAGATCATGCGCAACGCATCCATTGCGGTGCTGCGTGAAATTGGCGTGGAAACAGGCGGTTCCAACGTACAGTTCGCGGTCAATCCCAAGGATGGCCGCCTGATCGTGATTGAGATGAACCCGCGCGTGTCGCGCTCCTCGGCACTGGCGTCCAAAGCCACCGGCTTCCCGATCGCCAAGGTCGCGGCCAAGCTGGCGGTGGGCTATACGCTCGACGAAATCACCAACGACATTACCGGCGCGACGCCTGCCAGCTTCGAGCCGACCATCGACTATGTCGTGACCAAAATCCCCCGCTTCGCGTTCGAGAAGTTCAAGGGCGCCGAACCTTTGCTCGGCACCGCGATGAAGTCGGTCGGCGAAGTCATGGCGATTGGCCGGAACATCCATGAATCGATGCAGAAGGCGCTGCGCGGTCTGGAAACCGGCCTGTGCGGCTTCAACGATGTCGATCATCTGGTCGGCGCGCCCAAGGACGACATCATCGCTGCCCTGTCGCAGCCCACGCCCGACCGGCTGCTGGTCGCGGCGCAGGCGTTGCGCGAAGGGCTGAGCGTCACGGAAATCCACGCTATCGCCAAGTTCGACCCCTGGTTCCTCGAACGGATCAAGGAGATTGTCGAGGCGGAGGGCGAAGTTCTCGAAAACGGCCTGCCGCGCGATACGGACGGGATGCGTCGCCTCAAATCCATGGGCTTTTCCGACAAGCGCCTCGCCTATCTCGCGCTCAAATCCGCCAATCTGCGCGGCATGGAACGCGGCATTGCGCGCGGGTCCGGCCTGATCCACGAAGCGGTCAAGGCCATGACCGGCGGCGTGACCGAGGACGAAGTGCGCGCCCTGCGCCACAAGCTGGGCGTGCGCCCGGTGTTCAAGCGCATCGACACCTGCGCCGCCGAGTTCGAGGCGAAAACGCCTTATATGTATTCGACCTACGAAGCGCCGATCTTCGGGCAGGCGGAGAATGAATCCGCCCCGACCGACCGCGAAAAGGTCGTCATCCTTGGCGGCGGGCCGAACCGGATCGGGCAGGGGATCGAGTTCGACTATTGCTGCGTCCACGCCTGCTTCGCGCTGAGCGATGTCGGCTATGAAACGATCATGGTCAACTGCAACCCGGAAACCGTGTCGACTGACTATGACACGTCGGACCGCCTCTATTTCGAGCCGCTGACCGCTGAGGATGTGCTGGAAATCCTCGACATCGAAAAGTCGAACGGAACATTAAAGGGCGTGATCGTCCAGTTTGGCGGCCAGACTCCGCTGAAACTGGCGCAGGCGCTGGAGGATGCGGGCATCCCCATTTTGGGCACGTCACCCGACGCCATCGACCTGGCCGAAGATCGCGAGCGTTTCGCCGCGCTGATCGACAAGTTGAAGCTGCGCCAGCCCGACAATGGCATCGCCCGCAGCCGGGAGGAGGCAATCGCCGTCGCCAACCGCATCGGCTACCCCGTCCTCATGCGGCCCAGCTATGTTCTGGGCGGCCGGGCGATGGAGATTGTCGACGGGCAGGCACAACTGGAAGAATATATCACCACCGCCGTTCTGGTATCGGGCGAATCGCCCGTGCTGATCGACCAATATCTGCGCGACGCGATCGAGGTTGATGTCGATGCGCTGTGCGACGGCGTCGATGTCGTGGTGGCGGGCGTGTTGCAGCATATCGAGGAAGCCGGCGTTCATTCGGGCGACAGCGCCTGCTCGCTGCCGCCCTATAGTTTGAGCAACGAGATCATCGCGGAAATCGAACGGCAGACCGAAATATTGGCCCATGCCCTGTCGGTGCGTGGCCTGATGAACATCCAGTTCGCGGTCAAGGATGGCACCGTCTATCTGATCGAGGTCAATCCCCGCGCCAGCCGCACCGTCCCTTTCGTCGCCAAGGCGATCGGCACCCCGATCGCCAAGATCGCGGCGCGGGTGATGGCGGGCGAGATGCTGGAAAACCTGCCAGTGATCGACCGCAACGCCATCAACCATGTCGCGGTCAAGGAAGCGGTATTCCCCTTCGGTCGCTTCCCCGGCGTCGATCCGGTCCTCTCACCGGAAATGAAAAGCACCGGCGAAGTCATGGGAATCGATAGCGATTTCGCGACCGCCTTTGCCAAGGCGCAGATCGGTGCGGGCACCATGTTGCCAACCAGCGGCACGGTGTTCATCTCCTTGAAGGACGGCGACAAGCAGGTCATCCTGCCCGCCGCCAAGAAGCTGGCCGCCATGGGTTTCCGCATCATCGCGACCGGCGGCACCGCCACTTTCCTGGCCGATAATGGCCTGGCGGTGGAAACGGTCAACAAGGTGGCGCAGGGCCGTCCGCACATTGTCGACCGGATCACCGACGGCGATGTGCAGCTGATCTTCAACACCACCGAAGGCTGGCAGTCCCTGAAGGACAGCAAGGCGATCCGCACATCGGCTCTACGGGCGAAGATTGCCAGTTTCACCACCGCCGCCGCCAGCGTCGCTGCTGCTGACGCGATCGAGGCTTTACGGGACCATCCCCTTGAAGTGCGGTCGCTCCAGTCCTATTATCCCCTGTCGCAAGCCTGATCCCCTGCACAAGGACACACGCTGCGGGTGGCACCATGTTGGTCGCCGCCAAAGGGAAGTTTTGACGAAGGATTTGCATAATGGCGACCGTTGAGAAGATGCCGATGTTGCAGATGGGCTATGACAAGCTCATGACGCAGCTCCGCGAACTCAAGGCTGAACGGCCATTGATCGTCGACGCCATCGAAGAGGCGCGCGCCCATGGCGATCTGTCGGAAAATGCCGAATATCACGCCGCCAAGGAACGGCAGGGCCAGGTCGAAGCGACCATCTCCGATCTGGAGGACAAGCTGTCGCGCGCGCAGATCATCGATCCCAAAAGCCTGTCGGGCGACAAGATCGTGTTCGGCGCGACCGTGACCCTGCTCGACGAGGATGACAAGCCGGTCAAATATCAGATCGTGGGGCAGGCCGAAGCCGATGCGAAGCTCGGCATGATTTCCTATAACAGCCCGCTCGGCCGCGCGCTGATCGGTCGCACGGTGGGCGAGGATGTGGAAGTGTCGGTCCCGTCGGGCGACAAATTCTACCAGGTCGAAAAAATCGCCTTCATCTGACCGTGAAATTACCCGCAGGCAGGATGACCAACGGCATTGCGGCGATCACTTTCGTCGCATTCCTGCTGCTCCATTTCACCGGACGCACCGATGACGCCGCCATCATTGGCGGCTTCATCCCGGCGCGGATTGGCGACCCCGCCTTGCTCGAAGGCATGGCGGCGGTCCCGGCCTGGCTGACCCCGCTCAGCTGCGCGCTGATCCACGCGGGCTGGCTGCATATCGGTTTCAACCTGCTGATGTTGGTCTTTTGCGGGCGGCAGGTCGAACAGGTGTTGGGGAAGGGCGGGACGCTCTGCCTTTATCTCGTTGGCGCTTATGGTGCCTGCGCTGCGCAATGGGCCATCGACCCCGGATCTACCAACCCCATGGTTGGTGCCAGCGGCGCAATCTCGGCGATCATGGCGACCTATGCCTTGCTCTACAGCCAGCAGACCGTGCGCCGCATCGGGCCGCTATCGGCCAATATCGTGCGCCTGCTCTGGCTGGCGGCGGCGTGGATCGGCCTGCAACTGATGATCGGCATCGCGACCGCAGGTGGATTAGGCGACCTTGGCCAAATCGCCATCGCCGCGCATATTGGTGGCTTTCTGGTGGGGCTGGTGCTGACGCGCCCGCTGCTGCGCTGGCGTTTCCGCAAACCGCCCCAGCCCCTTAATTAAGTTTCAAGCGGACGGCAGTTCCGGTTCCAGCAGCCGGTGCAGATGCACGATGACATAACGCATTTCCGCGTCATCGACCGTCCGCTGTGCCGCGCTGCGCCACGCCTTTTCGGCGGACGCATAGTCAGGGAACACGCCGACCAGATCGACCTTGCTCAGGTTCTGAAATTCCAGTGTCTGTGGATCGGTAACGCGACCGCCCATCACCAGATGCATTTTGCTCATGGTGTTATCTTATCCTCGCTTGGGTGAACGCTGACCCTAGCAGCGGTGCAGCGTCCATCCAAGGGGGAGCAGGGCCGCAACTGCGTGCTTTTGCCGCCGTTGCGATTAGTTTTTCGGCAATCGCGCCTTGATCGCGTCGGCCAGGGCATCGACCTTGGCGCTCACCATCGCGACGACATCATCGGTGAGGTGCGATGCCTTGGCAGGCAGGTCGCTCGACGCCGCGGTTTTGCGCGCGTTGGCGGCCAGATCGCTTGCGCCCTGCTTGATCGTCTCTGCGCCATCCGACGCCGCCGATCGCGCGGCCAGTGCCGCCTCGACCACGCGCGCACCCGCTGCGCTGGCGAGGCCCGGCAGCGCTTTCATCGCTGCGCGGCTCTTGGGGAACATCCAGGCGATCACCGCGCCCGCCGCGACGGCGCCAGCAACCGCAACGACCGGATGCTCCTGCACGATCTGGTTGGCCCGCGCCGCAACCTTTTGCGTGCGGTCGCGCGCGTCGCCATAGGCTTCACTGGCCTTGTCGCGGCTGGTCTGGATCAGTTCGCCCGCGCCTTCGCGTGCCTTTTCCGTGCCATCCTTGATCTTGTCGGTCGCGCTTGTCGCGACATCGTTCGCCGCTTCGCGGACGCGGCTCAGTTGGGCGCGAATATCAGCCATCATCAGTCTCCGAATGGTCGGGGTTTGTATCATCATTTCGAACGCCCAGCCGACCGAAAAGTGCCGCCAACGGGCGACGGGCCAGGAAGAGGAGTAGGGCCGCTCCAGCCGCGCCAACCATGGCTGGCCGCTGACGCGCGGTGGCGGCGGCATAGGCCATCCCGTCCATGGCAACGTCCACCACCTTGGCCGTGGCATCCTGCTTCAGTCGGGCGGGCGTGATACGCGCTTTGGCCGCCTGAGCGCTGGAAATCAGGCTTTGTTTAGCCGCCTCGGCCCGCGCGACAGCCTCTTGATAGCGCCCTGCACCGCTCATGGCGTAATCGCTTTCTTCATGCGGGAAATCCGCGCCTTCGCCATCAGCAACAGGCAGATCGCCACCAGCAGGCTGGCACCCAGCACGGCAAAGGTCGCCCAAAGCGGGCCAAGCTGTGGCGCCAGCGCGATAATCAGACCGATCAGGAAGGCGACCAGCGTGGCAAAGACCAGCATGATCGCAACCCCGGCAAAGATCGCCGCATCGCGCACGCCTGCGCCGATCAGGCCAGCGCGCGCCTTCTGCTTGTCCGCTTCCGCCGCCGCATAGGCACGGCCATCGGCATAGAGACGGGCAAAGACGTCGCGCACCGATTCATCGGGCGCGCTATCGTCCGGCCCGTCGGCGTGCGGCGTCACCGCCGTTTCCGCTGGCATCTCTGTCAAATCACCCTCCGCCGCGCTTGCCGCAGCTTTTGCGCAGATGTCAGGCGTCGCTGTCCGAACCCTTGGCCAGACGCATTAACACGAAGCCGACCACTGCCGCCGCGCCGATCGCGACCGCCGGGCTTTTACGCACAAAGTCACGGGCTTCGGTCATCAGCTGGTCGACATCCTTGCTGTCGAGCGAGTCCGCCGCGCCTGCGACCGATTCGGCCGCCTGCCGGGCATAATCGCCATATTGCGGGCCCAGCTTGGCATCGACCGTGCCTGCCGTATCGGCAATCAGCTTAGCGAGGCTCTGCATGGCCGTGCCGGTCTTTTCCTTGGCGACGCCCGCAGCGGACTTGGCGGTTTTGCCGGCCTGTTCCTTGATCGGGTCGATATGGGACTTCCAATCGACAGCGCCCAGCGCATCGGTCGCGGACTTGGCCGCTTGTTCCGCCTTCGCCTTGATCGGAGCGATCTGTGCCGCCCAGCCGGTGGAGGCTGCGCCATTGCCCGGCTTCTTGGCTGTCTTGGCCGCTGGCGCCTTGCGCACGGGCGTTTTGCGAACCGGCGTGGCCTTGACGGGCTTCACCGCAGGCACATTGGCGGCGGCGGCCTCGACCGGCTTGGCCTTGCGCGGCCTGCCGACCGACTTCTTCGCTGCGGTCTTGGCGGGCGGGGTTTCGGGCGTGTCGGCCATGGTCCTAAGTCTCCCTTTCGGTTGCGCGGCTTGGGCGCGCGACGCGGCAATTGATACTTTGGTCAAATGCTTTGCGGTCGCTCACAGTTCCGTAGCCGTTCCAATTTCGACCATCGGCATTTTTTCGGTCCATGCAAGCCCCTCTGCATTGCCAAGCACCGGGTCGCTGGCTAAGCGGAGCGCGAAAATAGGCGTCCTGCCGCAGCGCAGGCCATATTTCAGGGAGCGACCATGACCGCCATTCTCGACATTCACGCCCGCCAGATCTTCGACAGCCGGGGCAACCCCACCGTCGAAGTCGATGTCAGCCTTGAGGATGGCAGCTTCGGCCGTGCCGCCGTGCCATCGGGCGCATCCACCGGTGCCTATGAAGCGGTGGAAAAGCGCGACGGCGACAAGTCGCGCTATCTGGGCAAGGGCGTGCTGGGTGCGGTTGAAGCGGTCAATGTCCAGATCGCCGACGCATTGGTCGGCTATGATGCCGAAGATCAGGGCGAAATCGACGCCGCGATGATCGAACTTGACGGCACCGACAACAAGTCGAACCTGGGCGCCAATGCGATCCTGGGCGTCAGCCTGGCCGTGGCGAAGGCCGCAGCCGACGCGCGGGGCCTGCCGCTCTACCGCTATGTCGGCGGCGTGTCGTCGCATGTTCTGCCGGTGCCGATGATGAACATCATCAATGGCGGCGAACATGCCGACAATCCGATCGATTTTCAGGAATTCATGATCATGCCGGTGGGGGCCGAAAGCATCGCCGATGCCGTGCGGATCGGTTCGGAAATCTTCCACACCCTGAAAAAGGGCCTGCATGACAAGGGTCTGGCAACATCTGTCGGTGACGAGGGCGGTTTCGCCCCCAACATCGCCTCGACCCGCGATGCGCTCGATTTCATCATGCTGTCGATCGAGAAGGCGGGCTACAAGCCGGGCGACGACGTCGTGTTGGCGCTCGATTGCGCTGCGACCGAATTTTTCAAGAACGGCAAATATGAGATTTCGGGCGAAGGCCTGTCGCTCAGCCCGGTCGAAATGGCCGATTATCTTGCTGCCCTGTGCGCCGACTATCCGATCAAGTCGATCGAGGACGGCATGAGCGAGGATGATTTTGAGGGCTGGAAGGCGCTGACCGACAAGATTGGCGGTTCGGTCCAACTGGTCGGCGACGATCTGTTCGTGACCAATCCCAAGCGTCTGGCGATGGGTATCGACATGGGGCTGGCCAATTCGCTGCTGGTCAAGGTCAACCAGATCGGCACGCTCACCGAAACGCTGGCGGCGGTCAACATGGCCCACCGTGCGCGCTACACCGCCGTCATGTCGCATCGTTCGGGTGAAACCGAGGACGCAACCATCGCCGACCTGGCCGTCGCCACCAACTGCGGCCAGATCAAGACGGGTTCGCTGGCGCGCTCCGACCGGCTTGCCAAGTATAACCAGCTCATCCGCATCGAGGAAGAATTGGGCGACGTTGCGGTTTACGCGGGTCGCTCGATCTTCCGCTAAAATCCGTCAGGATTCGGTTGGCCGCAAGTTAACCATTTTTTACTTGCGGCCAGCCCCTCCCTGTGATTCATCTTGGCCATGGCGCATATCGCGAAGCTTCGTTCCCTTCTTTTCTCGGCCTTTGGCCCGGCGGTCGCGCTGCTGCTCCTGCTCGTCTTTGCCGGTTATGTCGTGCTGGGGTCGAACGGGGTGCTGGCGTGGGGCGACTATTCGCGTCAACTGCGCGCGGCCAAGGCAGAGCTGAAAACGACGAAGGCAGCGCAAGCAGAACTGCGCAACCGCGTCGAAGCGCTTGATCCCCGCCGCGTCGATCCCGATCTGGCCGACGAACTGATCCGCCGCCAGCTTGGCGTCATCCATCATGACGAAGTCATCGTTCCGCTCAATTAAGCGACATCCCCGGAAAGCGTAACGTTTTTGCGCGAAAATAGCTGTTGCCGTAATTTTGCTGCGGGCGGATCGGGCAGTACTTTGCAAACTTCGCAAGCCGGATATGGTTTGCGGAATTCTTGCTGGCCTTGCCCGGATTCCGGGGCTTCGTCGTTGCAATATATGCAACTCTGCCGCTATATCGGACTTCCTTCCATCCTACCCCACGCAAAAGGATAAGAGCCTTGGCGAAACCAACGACGCCGCGTCCTACACGCGCAACGGCAAAGGCGGCTGCACCCGCTGCCGGCGCGGACCATAACCGGCCTCGCCCTGAAACTCCCACTGATTACAAGGCATCCAAGGAAGAGTTGCTGGAATTTTACCGGCAGATGGTCCTCATCCGCCGTTTCGAGGAAAAGGCCGGCCAGCTTTACGGCCTGGGTCTCATCGGTGGCTTCTGTCACCTCTATATCGGCCAGGAAGCGGTCGCGGTCGGCATCCAGTCGGCGCTTAAGCCCGGCAAGGACAGCGTCATCACCGGCTATCGCGACCATGGCCACATGCTTGCTTACGGTATCGACCCCAATGTCATCATGGCCGAACTGACGGGCCGTGAAGCGGGCATTTCCCGTGGCAAGGGCGGTTCGATGCATATGTTCAGCGTCGAACATAAATTTTTCGGCGGCCATGGCATTGTCGGCGCGCAGGTGTCGCTGGGCGCAGGCCTTGGCTTTGCCCACAAATATAATGGCGATGGCGGCGTATGCGTCGCCTATTTCGGCGATGGCGCGGCCAACCAGGGCCAGGTCTATGAATCCTTCAACATGGCCGAATTGTGGAAGCTTCCGATCATTTTCGTCATCGAAAATAATCAATACGCCATGGGCACCAGCGTCAACCGCTCGTCGGCGGAGGACCAGCTCTATCGCCGGGGCGAAAGTTTCCGCATCCCCGGTATCCAGGTCAATGGCATGGACGTGCTGGCCGTGCGCGGCGCGACTGAGGAAGCGCTCAAATGGGTGCAGGGCGGCAATGGCCCGATCCTGCTGGAAATGAAAACCTATCGCTATCGTGGCCACTCCATGTCCGATCCGGCCAAATACCGGTCGCGTGAGGAAGTCCAGGCGATGCGCGACAAGTCCGACCCGATCGAAGGCGTCAAAGCCTATCTCGCCGCGCAAGGCGTGGGTGAGGATGAACTCAAGAAGATAGACCAGGACATCCGCAAGATCGTCAGCGAAGCGGCGGACTTTGCCGAAACTTCGCCTGAGCCGGACATGGCCGAACTCTATACAGACGTGCTGGTGGAGCAATATTAATGGGTATCGCAATCAAGATGCCGGCGCTCTCGCCGACGATGGAAGAGGGCACGCTGGCCAAGTGGCTGGTCAAGGAGGGCGATGACGTCCGTTCGGGCGACATCCTGGCCGAAATCGAAACCGACAAGGCGACGATGGAGTTCGAAGCGGTCGACGAAGGCAAGATCGGCAAGATCATGATCGCCGAAGGCACCGAAGGCGTGAAGGTCGGCACCGTCATCGCCGAAATGGCGGGCGAGGGCGGCGAAGAAGCCGCTCCAGCCCCCAAGGCCGCGGCGCCCGCAAAGGCTGAAGCTGCTCCCGAAGCGCCCAAAAAGCCGGTCGCGGCCAAGGCGACCGTCGCTGATCCCAGCCTTCCCGAAGGCACCGAATATGTCAAAACCACGGTCCGCGAAGCCCTGCGCGACGCCATGGCCGAGGAAATGCGTAGCGACGAGCGCGTGTTCGTGATCGGTGAGGAAGTCGCCGAATATCAGGGCGCCTATAAGGTGACCCAGGGCCTGCTCGACGAATTTGGTGCCAAGCGGGTCATCGACACGCCGATCACCGAATATGGCTTCGCCGGTATCGGCACCGGCGCGGCGATGGGCGGCCTGCGCCCGATCGTCGAGTTCATGACGTTCAACTTCGCCATGCAGGCGATCGACCACATCATCAACTCGGCGGCCAAGACCAACTATATGTCGGGCGGCCAGATGCGCTGCCCGATCGTATTCCGTGGTCCCAACGGCGCGGCCAGCCGCGTCGGCGCGCAGCATAGCCAGAATTACGCCCCCTGGTATGCCGCCGTCCCCGGCCTGATCGTCATTGCGCCCTATGATGCGGCTGATGCCAAGGGTCTGCTCAAGGCCGCGATCCGCAGCCAGGACCCGGTCGTGTTCCTCGAAAACGAACTGCTCTACGGCCGCAGCTTCGACGTGCCCAAGGTCGATGATTATGTCCTGCCGATCGGCAAGGCACGGATCATGCGGTCGGGCAGCGACGTCACGCTGGTCAGCTATTCGATCGGCGTCGGCCTTGCGCTCGAAGCTGCCGAAACGCTGGCGGCAGAGGGCATCGACGCCGAAGTCATCGACCTGCGCACGCTGCGCCCGCTCGATACGGCCACGGTGCTGGAGAGCCTGAAAAAGACCAACCGTCTGGTCGTGGTCGAAGAAGGCTGGCCAACCTGCTCGATCGCGTCGGAAATCGCCGCTGTGGTCATGGAACAGGGCTTCGACGACCTCGACGCTCCGGTCCTGCGCGTCACCAATGAGGATGTGCCGCTGCCCTATGCCGCAAACCTGGAAAAGGCCGCCCTGATCGACGCCGCCCGCGTCGTCGCGGCGGCCAAGAAGGTCTGCTACAAATAAGAGGAGGGGGCGGCTCGAAAGGCCGCCCCTATTCCATCAGGTGCATGCGGCTGTGGCCGATGACGCCAGATTGCCCGCATTCTTGATAGTCTGGTCGGTCCGCTCGCGTACAATGAAGGCGCTGGAATAACGGATCACCTTATTCCCGAATAGCGTATTGCTGACCAGCGGCTGGTAATTATAGGCCACTTCCACAAACATCACGGCGCTGCCGCTGCTTGCCAAAATCTTGGTGTCGGTTGGGCCCATACCTGTAGCCATGCTGGAATTGGTCGCGCCATCATTGGCTACACCGTAGCTGGACGTAAAGGCACCACTGCCCCAGCAGCGCTGCCACCGGATAAACTGCCCCGCATTGCTGCCCGCCTGCCAATTGGGTTCCAGATCGGACAGGAAAATTCGGCCATTGGCCTTCAACTTGAGCGAGTCCGATGAAAGCTCGGCACCGGTCATGATCTCGTTGATGTCAGCCTCATCAATGGACGTGCGGACACGGGCGGCATTATCGGCAACCAGCATCGCAATCTGGCTGACGCGCATGTGCGCCAGCGCTAGATTGGCCGTCTCCAGGCCTGCCATGCTCAGCACCACCAGCACCGGCAGCGAAAAGGCGAACTCGATTAGCGCCAGTCCGCGCGTATCATCACGCAGATCGCCCAGTCTCTGGCGCAGCGGTAGCTGGGTAGCTTTCATACGCATCGTATCGTTGGTTTGGCCTGATTGGCCCAGGGCTGGTTGCGGACGATCGTGGTCGCGGTCGCCGATTGGGTTGCGCTCCACCCCAGCATCTTGGCCATGGGGAACATGCGCGGCATCGACACCGTCACTTCATAATAGACGATGTCGTCGGCGCTGCCCAAACCGTCGGAACCAAGGCTGGTGTCGTAGCTGTTGTTGCCGTTGACATCCTCATAACAGTCGCCCGCATTATAGCTGCCTAATGGCACCGTATCGGTGGTGATCTTCTCCGGTTTGCCGACGCGGGAGAAGTTGTAATAGCTCTTCTTGATCACGGATGTCGTGCCATTCTTGGCATTGATGTTCGCCATTTGCGCCGAAATATAGGCGTCGATCTGCGTCGCATTGAGCGTGCCGACCGAAGCGGAACGTGAGGCTCGCTCCAGCGCGCCGCGCGTCACCGACCGCAGATAGGATTGATAGGCCAGGTCGCCAATGCCCATGATGGTCAGACACAAGGGGGCAGCGATCAGGCCGAATTCCATCAGTGTCGCGCCACGCTTGTGGTGGCGCAGGCGGGTAAGGATGCGCGCCATATCCCCGATCATTGCGACAGCCTCAGTCCGCCGATATTCTTGGCGATATCCTTGAACTTCTCCGTCAGCGATGCGGCGGTATAGGCCATCATCCAATGGTTGCTGCTGGATGCGCAGCCTTGCAACGGCGTTTCGATATCGCCTTCGGACTGGTTGCGGAAACCGATGACCCACACAGTGATACCCTTGCCCTTCACCGCGTTGCACAGCATTTCCAGGCGCCGGTTATGGATGGCGGTCAATCCTATATTGTCGGTGTTTCCTGCAGCGATCCTGGCATCCTGCTTCTGATAACCATAGGCACCATAGACCGCATCATAGGCGCTCATATTACCATCGGTCATGAACACGATATGGCGAGAGATGTTGAAACCGTTGGGCGCGCTGCTGTTGTCGGCAGAGAAAATGCCGGTCGGCGACAGGAAGCGCGCGCCCCAGATCATGCCAATGTCATGATAGGTGCCGCCTACTGCGATCAGACTATCAACATAGGCGTTAAAGCTACTTGTTTGTCCGGTGGGAACCGCTGTGCGGCTGCTGTAGCTGGCCAGCTTGCGCGCCTGACTGGGGCAGGCGTTCCAGCCGCCGCTGGTGGCCCGATACCAGTCGCTGGCATAATAATCTTCACGATTGTCATTGAGCCAGCGTCCAGCAGATGTGAATTCCACATCGGGCCAGTGCGGTTTCCATTTCGTATCGGCGTTTGTCGGCGCCGTGTCGATTTGTAGATCATAGGCCGTTGCGGGAATTGAGGATGCGGAAGAGGCGGCAGTGATAGTGCTGTCAGTTTTACGTTCTTCGATACAACCTGACCATGTATTGTTGGCGGACACTGTGGTGCCGTTCGCATCGCTCGGTATACTGGAATGATATGTTGGGTTGGCGACCGCGTTGCCGGTCATGTAAATCGACACATCATGCGGAAATTTCCCATATTCCCAGCTAAATTGAGGGGTTTGTGTGGCCGTGTCGCTCTTGGTTTCGGTATAATTTGTATATGTCCTGACCGTTATGACGCAACTGCTGGGAGACCCTGCAACCCAGACACGATTATACCATGGACCAGTATAATATCCTGATGTGGCAGCGGTATAGCTGCGTTTATAGTCGTTCCCATTGGTGACACGAGTGGTAGTAGTGGTGGTGGTTATGGTTCCGTTAGCAGCAGTGCTGCTGGACGTTGTCCCGTTATTCGTCACCGTGCTGAATGTGTCGGCCGGTGCAACGCAGGCCTCGGACGTTCCGCCCGTCGATGAACTGTAATTTGACCAACCTGACAATGTGCCGGATGTATAAACCCAGTTACCGCTACTGTTCGACGACGAGTAGGTGGTAACCAGCCGCCGTGTCTGATAGTCTGCAGTCTCGCCACTAGTGCCGCCTAACAGAGCTGTCGTGGGCAACTGATATCCCACATTGACGGTCGAGCTATAGGGTATGAAGCCATAGCGGATGCGTCCGGTGGCGTCTGATCCGGCACCCAGCGTATCGTAAAAATCCTTCACCGCCTGTTTGAGCGCGGCTAGGCGCGTGGTGGTGCCGCCATTGCCGTCGCTGATCGATTGGGCCATCGACCCGGTGGTGTCCAGTACCAGCATGACGTCGGTATTGCCGATGTCGAAACGGGCCTCGCACGTCACTTCCAGCGGCAGCGTCTCATACTTAAAAATCTTCATCACCGTTGTCGGCATCGTCGTCGTGGCCGACACCTGCACGGTCGTCGTCTCACCCGGCTTGCTCTGGATGACGGGGACGAAATTATTTGCCTCGAACGTTCCTTGCGGGAAGTTGAAGTCGAAGAATTTTTTAGCCTCTGCCTTGTTCGCGTCGGTCATGGACGATGTCGTCATCGCCCGGCGACCAGCCAGCGCAGCGGCGTCGCACGCCTGTTGCAGCCGGGCGCGGGCCATATAGGCGCGGCTCATGTCCAGACCGCCGCCAATCAGCGCCGCGAGCGGGATGATGGATGCTGCGACAATGGCCATGACATTACCCGCCTGATTGCGCAGCAGACGGCTCAAAAGCCCTTTGCGATGTTCGATTTGCTTGCCCATCTGTCCGCAATCACCCATGTCGCGCCCAACACCCCCCGACATCCGGGCAGGGCAACGCTTTCGCCTATGCAGGCGCACTGGTTAGAATGTGTATGAGGAAGATGGTTAAAGGCCAGATAACCCCCGCGCCCGATAATGCGTTGTCTCCGCTGGCAGCGCTGCTGAGCGCCCATGCCGTAGCGGAGTCTGCGCGGCATCGGGCGATCTGGGCCTATGACGCGCGGCTGGCGCATATTGCGCGATCGACCCGTGAACCCACGATCGGCCAGATGCGACTGGCCTGGTGGAATGACGTCCTCGACGATGCGGCTGGCTTGAAAGGGCAGGGGGAGCCGGTGATCGACGCGATGCGGGCGACGGGGGCTATTGCCGCGCCGGGGCTGGTCGCGATGATCGACGGTTGGGAAATCCTGGTGGTGGAGCCGGAGATCGACGTCGAGGGGCTGCGCGCTTATGCCGTGGGGCGGGGCGGGGGGCTGTTCCGCGCTTTGGCCGGGGAGGCTGATGCGCCCGACTGGCTGGTGCAGGCGGGGCAGGTCTGGGCGCTGTGGGACCTGTCGGGCCATGTCGGCGATGACCGATTGGCCGATGAAGCGCTAGCGCTTGCCTGCGCTCTGGGGACGGACGCGCCGCCAGTCTGGCCGCGTCGGTGGAAGCCGCTGCGGATCGCTTATACCCTCGCCCGTCAGGACGTTCTGGCCGGACGTCGCGCGCCTGTCGGGATGCCCCGCGCCTTTGCGCTGCGGCTGTTGCGGGTTGCGCTGTTCGGGCGCTAGGATGGGCTGACGAGGCGGCGACAGGGGAACAGGGCATGGGGCGATTGCTGGCGGGCGCGATGGCGATGCTGCTGCTGGTCGCGGGTGGCCTGTTCTGGTGGCAGGGCCGGGCGAACCAACAGCCCGTCCCGCAACTCGCCCTTGCCCCGCCGCCACCGCCGCAGATTGAAGGCCTGCCCGAAGGTGATGCCAATGCCACCGGCGACGCCCCGCCCATGCCCGCCGAAGCCAGCCCGCAAAGTCGCGAACAACGGCGTTTCGCCCGTTATGACCGCAACCGCGATGGCGTCATCACCCGGATCGAGATGCTGGGCAGCCGCACCAAGGCGTTCAAGGCGCTCGACAAGGATGGCGACAATCTTCTCTCCTTCGAGGAATGGGCGGTGGCGACATCGGACCGTTTCGGCGCGGCGGATGGCAACAAGGATGGCAAGCTGACCCCGGCGGAATTCGCCGCGACCGCGCCCAAGCGCAGCGCCAAGCCGAAGTGCCGGTGCTGATCCAAACCCACCCTCCGTTCGGGCTGAGCGAAGTCGAAGCCTTCTACTGAGCGTAGCGAAGTGGCTTCGACTTCGCTCAGCCGTCCCTTCGACAAGCTCAGGGCGAACGGACGTTGGGTTGTTACGCCCCCACCATCTCCCCCAGCCACTCACCAAAAGACGCACGCGCGCGTGATGTATAGGCCTCTTTCCGCTGCTTCTTCTTGACCTCGTCTAGCGTCGGGAACAGGCCGAAATTGACGTTCATCGGCTGATAGTCGGCGCTCACGACATTGCCCGTCACATGCCCCAGCAACGCCCCCATTGCCGTGTCGGCGGGCGGGGGCGTCATCACCCGGCCCTGCAATTCCGCTGCGGCAAAGCGCCCCGCCAGCAGGCCGATCGCGGCGCTCTCCACATAGCCCTCGCACCCCGTCATCTGCCCGGCAAAACGGATATGCGGCGCGCTTTTTAGCCGCAACGTGGCGTCCAGCAATTTGGGCGACTGGATGAACGTATTGCGATGCAGCCCGCCCAGCCGTGCAAATTCGGCCTTTTCCAGCCCCGGTATGGTGCGGAACAACTCCACCTGCGCGCCATGTTTCAGCTTGGTCTGGAAGCCGACCATGTTCCACAGCGTCCCGCTGGCATTGTCCTGCCGCAACTGCACCACGGCATAGGGCCAGCGGCCGGTGCGCGGATTGTCCAGCCCCATCGGCTTCATCGGCCCGTGGCGCAGCGTTTCCGGCCCGCGCGACGCCATCACCTCGATCGGCATACAGCCCTCAAAATAGGGAGTGTTGGCCTCCCATTCCTTGAACTGCGTCTTTTCGCCGTCGATCAGCCCCTGGACGAAAGCCTCATATTGCTCCCGGTTCATCGGGCAGTTGATATAATCCTTCCCCTCGCCACCACCCGGACCAATCTTGTCCCAGCGATTGGCCATCCAGCACTGGTCCATGTCGATGCTGTCATGATGGACCACCGGCGCGATCGCGTCGAAGAAAGCGAGATGCTCCATCCCCGCCGCCTGGCCGATGCTGGTCGCCAGCGCAGGCGCGGTCAGCGGCCCGGTCGCCACGATGGTCATGCCCAACGTGGGCAGCGCGTCGATCCGTTCGCGGATAATCTCCACATTGGGATGATCGGCCAGCGCGCGGGTGACGCCGCCCGAAAAGACATGCCGATCCACTGCCAGCGCGGAGCCTGCCGGCACCTTGGCCGGTTCCGCCTGCGCCATGATGACGGAATCGAGCCGCCGCATTTCCTGATGCAGCAGCCCCACGGCATTTTTGTCCGCATCATCGGAACGGAAACTGTTGGAGCAGACGAGTTCGGCCAGCCCCTCGGTCTGGTGCGCCGGAGACATATCCCCAGCGCCCCGCATTTCCGACAGGCGCACCCGGACGCCCGCCTGCGCCAATTGCCACGCCGCCTCGGAACCGGCCAGCCCGCCGCCGATGATATGCACCTGATAGTCTGACACTGGATCGCCTTGATGTCGCACTTTTGCCGTTCGGGCCACGGCCTATAGCCGATGGCGGCGCAGTAGGACAGGGCGGCGTAAGCTTGTGAAAGTTGCGAAGTTCACAGTGTCGCAGGGTTCGGTTTTGCGCGGGTGGGAGTTTGCAGTGGGGACTTCGCAATAGGAGGGCTTTTGCGAAGTGGGGTGCCTTGTGTCAGGGGTAGGGTAGCACAGGGGCATACTCCTCCCCCTTTGAGGGGGAGGTTGGGTGGGGGTGTACTGCCGCCAGCGTGGACGCTCAGCTTCGCCTCGCTTTACCTTTAAGCCCTTTCGAGCAGCGACTGGATCGCAGCTGGATCGGCCTTGATCAAAGACAGCAACACCCGCGCCGGGGCATCGGGCTGGCGGCGATTCTGCTCCCAGTCCCGTACGGTTCCCACCGGAATACGATAGGTCTTGGCGAACGCGCCCTGCGTCAGCTTCGTCGCCTGACGGATCGCCTTCACGTCCGGGCCAGCGACTATGCGCCCGCGCGCGCCATCACCCTTGGCATAGGCGACCGCATCGGCCAGACCGGCCATGATCCCGTCGAAATCCTCACTCTTCATCGCAACGCCTCCTTCAAAGCGGCCGTCATCTGCTTGAACGCTTTTTCCTGCGCATCGGTCAGTGTGGCATCCGCACTCTTGTCGATAATCCAGAGCAGAAAGACGGGATTGGCATCATCAGCGTAAAAGCTGAAAACCCGATACCCGCCGCTCTTGCCCGTCCCATACTTGCCGACCCGGCCTTTTCGCAAGCCACCCGTCTGCCGGATCACCTTCCCATAGGATGGTTCCGAGGCATATTGGTCATAGATGGCCGCCAGTTCGGTCTGGCTCACGCCGATTCTGCTGGCTTGTGCTGTAAAGGCCGCCGTCTCGATTATGGTGTGGATGGGCGGGTTGCTCATAAGGATATTATACGGCATTGCCGTATTTTTGCAAGCGTAAGGTGTGACGATCCAATTTTCACTGCGCCTTAAATGGTCCATGATTGCTGCGGCAGGCAACGGGGATTACTGACCAACAGGCAAGGAGATTTCGATAAAATTGAAACCTTCCAACTGAAGTCTTGACATAAATCGTGATAATGGACTAGCACGAATAATGCAATTTATAGAGGGACGTTATGGCTAAACTACCCGCGAAAGTAAAAATTCGCGATATGGTTAACATGCAGGACTTGTCGGATGAATTTGAATTGTTGATGTCAGATAGTAAAGTCGTGCGGATCACATTTGAGGTAGATAAAGTTGCTGGAGTTGGGCGTTATACCGCAGTGAGAAAAGATGGACGTATTGCAACAAAGTCAATTCTTGGTCCTGGATTAGAAAATATAACTCGATACGATCCTTCTCGTTTAACAAAGCAGCAACGGAACAATAGTATCGTAAAATTACTTGAAAAAGGCCTTACTCAAACAGAGGTTTCTCTAAGGTTGGGGGTTTCTCAAGCGCTTGTTTCCAAGATAAAGCGACTAAATGAATAGGATAAAAAAATGGATTATTACGTTGATGTCAGTGTGGGCTCTACTAATCAAGATGAATTTATCTTACTTGACCAAGCGAGGCGACTTCTGGACCTGCAAGGTCGGCCTGGTATTATGGCTAAGCGCCGCCAAACAAATGAACGCTATGGAAAAAAACGGCGGCTGCGGTTTCCTTTTTCGGATCGTAAAGCTGCCGAGCTTTATCAAGCCGCGATTGAACAATATTGTTCACCTGCTGTGAGAACAAAGCTCCGACGCGCAACGGATTAAAAATTAGCTACTCTCTCCCTCAAACCCCCACCAACGCCCCCTCGCCATAATAAGCCGCCTCGTCCAAAATCCCCTCACGCTTGGCGACGACCACACCCACCAGCACCTGCCCCGCGACATTCACTGCCGTGCGGCCCATGTCGAGGATCGGGTCGATCGCCAGCAGCAGCCCCGCGCCCTCCAGCGGCAGTCCCAGCGTCGATAGGGTCAGCGTCAGCATCACCGTCGCGCCGGTCAGGCCCGCCGTTGCGGCCGAGCCGATGACGGAGACGACTGCGATCAGCGCATAATCGACCACGCCCAGTGGGATGCCGTAAAAGCCCGCGACGAAGATCGCCGCCAGCGCGGGGTAGATAGAAGCGCAGCCATCCATCTTGGTGGTGGACGCCAGTGGAATGGCGAAGGCGGCGTAGCTTTTGTCGACGCCCAGCCGCTCGGTCACGGCTTCGGTGACGGGCATGGTGCCGACCGAAGAGCGGGAGACGAAGCCCAGTTGGATCGCGGGCCAGGCCTTGGCGAAGAAGGGCAGGGGCTTGAGACCATGGGCGATCAGCAGCGTGGGATAGACGATCAGCAGGACGATCGCCAAACCCAGATAGATGGCCCCGGTAAAGACGCTCAGCCGTGCCAGCGCGTCCCAGCCATAGGTGGCGACCGCCGCGCCGATCAGCCCGGCCGACCCGATCGGCGTCAGGCGGATGACCCAGCCCAGCAGCGCGCGCACCACCGCCAGCAGCGACCGGACGAAGGCGAGGAAGGGGTCAGCCTTCTCCCCGACTTTCAGCGTCGCCAGCCCGACCGCGATGGCGATGACCAGCAATTGCAATATGTTGAAGCTGATGCTGGTGCTGGCCGCGCCATCCTCGCCGATCTTGGTGCTGCCGCTCAGCGCCAGGCTGTTGCCCGGCACAAGGCCTTTGAGGAAATCGAGCCAGCCGCCAACCGACTCCGGCTGCTTGGCTGCGAGGGTGGCGGTGCTCAGGCCCACGCCCGGCTGGATGATCAGGCCCAGCGCCAGGCCAATGATGACCGCGATCAGCGCGGTGAAAGCGAACCATAGCAATGTCTGCCCCGCCAGCCGCGCGCCATTGTCGAGCGCGCGCAGATTGGCGATCGACGCGACGATGGCCGCGAACACCAAAGGCGGCACGATGGCCTTGAGCAGCGAGACGAAGACCGACCCGACCGTCTTGAGCGTGGTGGTGAGGGCGTTTAGATCACCCTCCGGCCCTGCGCCGATAGACCGGGCGACAAGGCCCAGGACAAGCCCCGCGACCATGCCGACCAGCACCTGAAATCCGAAACTGCGATAGGGAATGGTCATGGCTGGGCGTCCTGTGGGCGAAGGCGACCAATATGGAGTGGCGACACGCGATTGCGCGCAAGCAATATTTGGGGCGGGTTTAGTTTTGGGCGGGGTGGTCTTTTTGCATCCTCCCCCCGGCGGGGGAGGTGGCTGGCCGAAGGCCAGACGGAGGGGTGTCGCGCTATCGTGAGAGTGACACCCCTCCACCATTCGCTTCGCGAACGGTCCCCCTCCCCTTAAAGGGGAGGAATGGGTGGAGCGCTGCCTGCCGCTGTGCCACATTGCCACGCAAATGGATCGAAAGGCGGAACATATGGGCTGGCGACTGGGGCTTTTGGCGGGCGCGGCGGTGATGCTGCCGCAGGGCGCGATGGCGGCGGCGGACCCGGCGGCGGCGAAGGATATACTGATGCGTTCGGTCGCCTTTCGCACCGTGGAGGGGGCGGGGCAGGTGCCAAAGCTGGCGGCCTATTATGCGTCGGTGCTGAAAGCGGCGGGCTTTGCCGACGGTGACATCGTCATCACCCCGATGGGCGAGACGGCGACCTTTGCCGCGACGATCAGGGGGCGCGACGCGGCGCTCAAACCCCTGCTGATGATCGGTCACATGGATGTGGTCGCGGCCGACCGGGCGGACTGGACCCGCGACCCCTTCGTGCCGGTCGAGGAAAATGGCTATATTTTCGGGCGGGGCGCGGAGGATAATAAATATGATGTCGCGATGATGGTCGCGACTCTGGCGCAGCTAAGGAAACAGGGCTGGACCCCGCGCCGCACCGTCACCCTGCTCCTGTCGGGCGATGAAGAGACCGCGATGGTGACGACCAAGGCGTTGGCCGCGCAACATAAGGACGCAGAGTTGCTGCTGAACGGCGATGGCGGCGGCGGGTTGCTCAATGAGGAGGGCAAGCCGGTCCTCTACCAATTGCAGGCGGGCGAAAAAACCTATGCGGATTTCGAGATCGGCTTTACCGATCCGGGCGGGCATAGCAGCGCGCCGACGCCGGGTAATCCGATCTATCGGCTGGCCAAGGCTATCGAGCGGATCGCGGCCTATCAATTCCCGGCGATGCGCAATGAACTGACGGTGGCATCGCTGCGCCTGTCGGCAGGCCGGATAGGCGGGGATGTCGGCGCGGCGATGACGCGCTATGCGGACACGGGCGACATGGCGGCGGCCGAACTGCTGTCGACCAAGCCGGAGTTCATCGGCCAGGTCCGCACCACCTGCGTCGCGACGATGGCGCAGGCGGGCCATGCGCTCAACGCTTTGCCGCAAAGCGCCAAGGTGATGGTCAATTGCCGTATCTTCCCCGGCGTGGCGATCGAGGCTGTAAAGGCGGAACTGGTCAGGCAAGTGGCGGACGATGGCGCGACCATCAAAACACTGGGCGATCCGCTGGCCAGCGATGCGTCACCGTTGCGCGCCGACGTCATGAAGGCGGTGCGCGACGCGGTGACGGCCCGTTCGCCGGACATCATAGTGATGCCCGGCATGTCGGCGGGCGCGACCGACAGCCTCTATTTCCGCGCGCTGGGTGTGCCAAGCTATGGCGTGTCCAGCCTGTTCATGAAGGCGGAGGACGGCTTTGCCCATGGCCTGAACGAGCGGGTGCCGGTTGCGGGTATCGCGGAATCGCTGGCGCAGTGGGACGCAGTGCTGCGGGCTTTGGCGAGGTAGAACATAATCTCCGTTCGTCCTGAGCGAAGTCGAAGGGCTCACCCGACCAGCGGGAGGGCACTTCGCTTCGCTCAGTGGAGGGCTTCGACTTCGCTCAGCCCGAACGGATAAGTGGGCTTAACCTTGCAACGCCACGGCATTCGCCGCAGACAGCACCGCCTGTACCGAAGCTGTCGCAACGTCCGCATCCGTCCCCACGCCGAACACTGTCCGCCCGTCCGGGGTGCGGCATTCGACATAGGCGGCTGCGTTCACGTCGCTGCCCGAACCGATCGCATGTTCGCTATAGTCGGCAATCTCCAGCTCGACGCCCAGTTCGTCGCGCAGCGCCGCCAGCACCGACGAGAGCAGGCCGTTGCCGCGCCCGGAAATGCTGCGTTCGCCGCCCTTATGGGCGATCTTGCCGGTGAAAATGCGGTCGCCCGCCGCGCCGCCTTCCTGATAGTCGATCAGGCGGTAGGCCTGTTCGCCACCCAGATGATAATGGTCCTGAAAGGCGGTCCAGATGTCGGCGGCGTTGAGTTCGCGGCTGGACTGATCGGCCATGCCCTGCACGACGCGGCTGAAATCGGCCTGCATCCGCTTGGGCAGTTTGAAGCCCTTGTCCTGCTGCAAAACCCAGGCGACGCCGCCCTTGCCCGACTGCGAATTGACGCGGATCACCGCTTCATAATCGCGGCCCAGATCCTTGGGATCGATCGGCAGATAGGGCACGTCCCAGATCAGGTCGTTGCGCGCTTCCTGTGCGGCAAAGCCTTTCTTGATCGCGTCCTGATGGCTGCCGGAGAAAGCAGTGAACACCAGTTCGCCAGCATAGGGATGGCGCGGGTGGACCGGCAGCTGGTTGCAATATTCGACCGTCTGGATAACCTCGTCAATGTCGCTGAAGTCCAGGCCGGGGTTGATCCCCTGCGTGTACATATTGAGCGCCACCGTCACCAGGTCGCAATTGCCGGTGCGTTCGCCATTGCCGAACAGGCAGCCTTCGACCCGGTCCGCGCCCGCCATCAACCCCAGTTCCGCCGCGGCCACGCCAGTGCCGCGATCATTATGCGGGTGTAGCGATATGACGACGGAATCGCGGCGCGAAATATGGCGGCACATCCATTCGATCTGGTCGGCATAGATGTTGGGCGTGGCGCATTCGACCGTCGCGGGCAGGTTCAGGATCAGCGGCTTGTCCGGCGTGGGCATCAAAATGTCCATCACCGCCTCGCAACATTCCAGGCTGAAATCCAGCTCGGCGGTGGAGAAGGTTTCGGGCGAATATTCAAAATGCCAGTCGGTGTCGGGCTGGGCCGCAGCATTGTCGCGCAGCAGCTTGGCGGCGGTGACGGCGATCTCCTTGATCTGCGGCCGCTCCATCCCGAACACGATGCGCCGCCAGGCGGGCGATACGGCATTATAGACATGGACGATGGCCTTGGTCGCGCCGCGCAGCGATTCAAACGTCGTCGCGATCAAATCCTCGCGCGCCTGTGTGAGCACCTGCACCATCACGTCGTCGGGGATGCGTCCGTCCTTCACCAGCCCGCTGATGAAGTCGAACTCGGTCGCACCGGCGGACGGGAAACCGACCTCAATCTCCTTGACGCCGACCTTGACCAGCAGGTCGAAGAAGCGGCTCTTTTTTTCCGCATTCATCGGATCGATCAGCGCCTGATTGCCATCGCGCAGGTCGGTCGAGAGCCAACGCGGGGGACAAGTGATGACATTGCCCGGCCATTGGCGGCCCGGCAGGTCGATCTGGGGGAAGGCGCGATATTTCTGGGACGGATCGGTCAGCATCATGGGTCAGCTACTTCTTTTGCGAACGGGCGCGCGGCTAGTGGAGGGGGCGCGGCCCGGTTAACGATGATCAGCGAAAAGGAAGCCCTTAGGCGTATCGTTGCTGCCCATAATCGAAAGACAGCGCAAAAACCACGCCTAAGGGCGTGTAAGTCGTAGCAGGGGAAGAAGCGTCGCGCTCTGCATGATGGTGACGGCATAGCCGCTTTGGGGGCGGGGCGTCCAGTCCTATTACTCATCCAAGCCCGTCATCCCCGCGAAGGCGGGGATCCATCTCCGGCGCTCTAGCCAGGCGCAAGGGTGGGAGATGGATTCCCGCCTTCGCGGGAATGACGGAGATAGTGTTAGGGTAACCCTTACTTCTGGAACGCAGCGACAATCTTCAACTCGATCGCATCGCCGACCATCGGCACGCCATAGCCCATGCCGAAATCGCTGCGCTTGATCGCGCCGGTCGCGACGAAGCCGACATTTTCCTTGCCGCCCGCCATCGCCGGTGCCTTGCCCGCGCCATAGAGTTCAGCGTCAAGCGTTACCGGCTTGGTCACGCCCTTGATCGTCAGATTGCCGGTAATCTCCGCGCCAGTTGCGCCGTCGGGCTTCACGCTGGTCGATACGAAGGTCGCGGTCGGGAATTTGGCGGCGTCGAAAAAGTCCGCCTTCATCAGATGCTCGTCCAGCTTGGGCACGCCGGTGCGCAGATTCGCGATGGTAAATTCAACCGAGACTTTGGACGCGGCCGGGTTCGCCTTGTCCAGCGTCAGCGTGCCGGTCGGTTCGGCGATGGTGCCCATATTGCTGGTGAAACCCATATGGTCCCACGCGAACACAACCTGGGTATGGCCGGGATCGACGGTGTAGCTGCCGCCGGTCGCCTTTGCCGCGTCCTTGGTGCCGGGCGCGGTCATCGGCCCCTGCGCGATCAGGACGGTGCCGCCGGTCAGGGCGATCAGGGCGGCAGCGGGGATGAGATATTTTTGCATGGGGGACTCTCCAAAACGATCAAGGGCACAGCTTGAATAAGCTACGCCCCTTAATTGTTCCAGAGCCGTAACCGGAAACGGATCGTTCCGGTTATGCTGTCCTTCTCCCCTCCCTTCCAGGGAGGGGCCGGGGTGGGTGCTCCGCGCTATAGGCGCTGCAACGGTGATGTCGCAGGCTCGCTCCGCTCGCACCCACCCCAACCCCTCCCTTGAAAGGGAGGGGCTTTTCGAAAGGTCAGTTCTTTTCCTGATCCACCAGCTTGTTGGCGGCGATCCAGGGCATCATCGCGCGCAGCTTGGCGCCGGTTTCCTCGATCGGGTGGCGCTTGGCGGCGATGCGGCTGGCTTTCAGTTCCGGCTGCCCGGCGCGGTTGTCGAGGACGAAGTCCTTGACGAAGCGGCCCGACTGGATGTCGGCCAGCACGCGCTTCATTTCCTTCTTGGTTTCTTCGGTGATGATGCGCGGGCCGGTCTTGATGTCGCCATATTCGGCGGTGTTGCTGATCGAATAGCGCATGTTGGCGATGCCGCCTTCATACATCAGGTCGACGATCAGCTTGAGTTCGTGCAGGCACTCGAAATAGGCCATTTCCGGCGCGTAACCGGCTTCCACCAGCGTTTCGAAACCGGCCTGGACCAGCGCGGTGGCGCCGCCGCACAGCACGGCCTGCTCGCCGAACAGGTCGGTTTCGCATTCCTCGCGGAAGTTGGTTTCGATGATGCCGCTGCGGCCACCGCCGACGCCGCTGGCATAGGACAAAGCGATGTCATGGGCGTTGCCGGTCGCATCCTGATAGACGGCGATCAGGCAGGGGACGCCGCCGCCGCGCTGATATTCGCTGCGCACGGTGTGGCCCGGACCCTTGGGCGCGATCATGATGACGTCAATGTCCTTGCGCGGCTCGATCAGGCCGAAATGGACGTTCAGGCCATGGGCAAAGGCCAGCGCCGCGCCGGGGCGCAGATTGGCGTGGATGTCGTCGGCATAGATGGCGGCCTGATACTCGTCGGGGGCGAGGATCATGAGGACGTCGGCCCAGGCGGCGGCTTCCGCGTTCGCCAACACCTTGAAGCCTGCGCCTTCAGCCTTCTTCGCGCTGCCGGAACCGGGGCGCAGCGCGATGGCGACTTCAGCGACGCCGCTGTCGCGCAGATTTTGCGCATGGGCATGGCCCTGCGACCCGTAACCCAGGATGGCGACCTTCTTGCCCTTGATCAGGCCGATGTCCGCGTCGTGATCGTAATAAACCTTCATGAGTGTCTCTTCCCTCGAACCGTGCCATTTTCCTCGCCCCTTCAGGGGAGAGGATACGAAATCTTGGCGCGGCGAAGCCGTGCCTAGATGAAGTTGGAGAGGGGGACCGCTGTGCCAGCCCCCTCTCCAGCTGCGACTAGGCAGCAAGCTGCCAAGTCTCGCTTCCTCTCCCCGCCGGGGAGAGGAGAATTCAGGTTAAATCGCTTCTTTCCCCCGGATCAGGCCGACGACGCCAGTGCGGCCAACCTCGACCAGGCCGATCTGGCGCATCAGCCCGACGAAATTATCGACCTTGTCGGTGGTGCCGGTAATCTCGAAAATGAAGCTTTCGATGGTCGTATCGACCACCTTGGCGCGGAACACGTCGGCCAGGCGCAACGCCTCGATCCGGTCCTCGCCCGTGCCGGACACCTTCACCAGCGCCAGTTCGCGCTCGACGAAGGGTCCGGCCTCGGTCAGGTCGGTGACCTTGTGGACCGGGACCAGCCGGTCAAGCTGCGCCATGATCTGATCGATCACCTTGGGCGGGCCGCTGGTGACGATGGTGATGCGGCTCACCCCATGGTCGGGGGTGATGTCGGCAACGGTCAGGCTGTCGATATTATAGCCGCGCGCGGTGAACAGCCCCGCGATGCGCGCCAATATGCCCGCCTCGTTGGAAACGGTCAGCGACAGGACGTGCCGCTGGCTCAATTCTTCCTGAATATGCATCAGATGCTTGTCCCGTTGTCCGTATCTTCATGGGCATCTTTATGGTCTGCCCGTTCCGAAATCATCGCCGTAAAGGCATAGTGCCAGCCGCCATCCTGCCGATGGGCGAGGCGGACGGGAAAGCCCGTCACCGCATCGAACATCCGGCTCAGATGCTCGCCCACATAGCGCGGCCCGATCAGCAATGTGCCGACATGCCGCTCATGATGCTCGAACCCATGGTCCAGATGCACTTCCCATTCCTCATTGTCCGGGTCGGCATGGTCGATGGTCCAGCCGGTCAGCTCGGCGCTGCCCGCGTTCCGCTCGAAATCCCAGGGTTCCGTGACGTGGATGCGCAGTTTGAGGTGCTGCGTCACACCCCAATCCTCATACCAGCGCCTTGGCTTCGTCCGTCATGCTGCCCTTCACCTGGCTGGGATCAAGCAGCATGTCGGTATGCGCCGCGCCCGACGGGATCATCGGGAAACAGTTGGACAGTTTCGCCACGCGGCAATCGACGATCACCGGGCCGGGTGTGTCGATCATGGCGCGGATGCCGCTTTCCAGACCGTCGGGTCCGTCGATACGGATGCCGGTCCAGCCATAGGCTTCGGCCAGCTTGACGAAATCGGGCAGGCTGTCGGAATAGCTGTTGGAATAGCGGCTCTGATAGGTAAGTTCCTGCCACTGGCGGACCATGCCCATATATTCATTGTTCAGGATGAAAATCTTGACCGGCAGGCGATATTGGCTGGCCGTCCCCATTTCCTGAATGTTCATCTGGATCGACGCATCGCCCGCGACGCAGATGACCAGGCTGTCGGGATTGCCCATCTGCGCGCCGATCGCGGCGGGGAAGCCATAACCCATCGTGCCAAGGCCGCCCGACGTCAGCCATTTATTGGGCGCGTCGAAACCGAAATGCTGCGCCGCCCACATCTGATGCTGGCCGACTTCAGTGGTGATGATGACGTCCTTGCCGGTCGCGGTGCAAGCCTTGTACAGGTCCGCAATCGCGCGCTGGGGCATGATCTCGGTCGTGTTTTCGGCATAGTCGAGCGACTTTTTCGCGCGCCAGCCATCGATCTGCGTCCACCAGCCCGACAGGTCAGCGGCTTCATGCCCGCGCGCCTTCCACAGCGCGATCATGTCGGTCAGCGCGCTGCCAACGTCGGCGACGATGGCGACGTCGACATCGACGATCTTGTTGATGCTGCTGCGGTCGATGTCGATATGGACCTTGCGGCTGTTGGGCGCGAAGGCGTCCAGACGGCCGGTGACACGGTCATCGAAGCGCGCGCCGACGCAGACGATCAGGTCCGCCTTGTTCATCGCAAAATTGGCTTCATAGGTGCCGTGCATCCCCAGCATCCCCAGCCATTGCGGCCCGGTTGCGGGATAGGCGCCCAGACCCATCAGCGTAGAGGTGACGGGCGCGCCGGTCAGCGCAGCCAGCTCACGCAGCAGGGTGGAAGCTTCCGGCCCGCTGTTGATGACGCCGCCGCCTGTGTAGAAAATCGGTCGTTCCGCCGCGGCCAGCATCTCGACCGCAGCGTCGATCCCGGCGGCATCCGCCTTGGTCTGCGGGTGATAGCTGGCATGGGCGACCGGTTCAGGACGCTTATAGGGCGCCGTGGCGATCTGGACATTTTTGGGAATGTCGATGACGACCGGGCCGGGGCGGCCGGTGGTGGCGATATGGAACGCCTCATGAATGACGCCCGCCAGTTTGGCCGGGTCCTTCACCAGATAATTATGCTTGGTGCAGTGGCGCGTGATGCCGACCGTGTCCGCCTCCTGAAAAGCATCGGTGCCGATCAGCTGCGTTGGAACCTGCCCGGTGATGACGACCATGGGAATCGAATCCATCAGCGCGTCGGTGATGCCGGTGACGGCATTGGTCGCACCGGGACCGGACGTGACCAGGACGACGCCGGGCTTGCCGGTCGACCGGGCATAACCCTCCGCCATATGGGTCGCGCCCTGTTCGTGGCGGACCAGCACATGCTTGATCGTGGGATGATTGAAGAGCGCGTCGTAAATGGGCAGCACCGCGCCGCCCGGATAGCCGAACACGACTTCGACGCCCAGATCCAGCAGGCATTCGACCAAAATGTCCGCGCCGCTCTTTTCGGCCACGATAGATTCCTTCGCATTGTTCAAGCCGCGCCCTTTGCGTCATGCGACGCGAAATGGCAAGGTGGCGGCCACTATCTGACATAAAATGACGTGTCAAATATTATTGTTGTAATTTAATTGCCAATTCGTCGATAATTTTGTCATCAATATGTCGCCTCTCCCGCGCCCAGCCCGGCGGCGGCTGGTTGGAGAACCAGGTATATTGCCGCTTGGCATATTGCCGCGTCGCCAGCCGCCCTTTTTCGATTGCATTGTCCAGCTCAGTGTCGCCCTTGATCCAGCCGCGGATTTCCGGCACGCCGATCGCCCGCATTACCGGCAGGTCTGGGTGCAGGTTGCGGGCCAGCAGCGCCTCCACCTCCGCCACTGCACCTTGATCCATCATCAGCCCGAACCGCCGGTCGCACCGCTCCATCAGCCAGTCGCGCGGTGGCAGCAGGATCATCGGCGACAGGCTGATCGCGTCACCAATCCCGCCGCTCTTATGCTGCTGCCAGGCCTTGAGCGGCCTGCCGGTGGATCGCACCACCTCCAGCGCCCGCGCCACCCGCGTCGTATCGGCAGGGGCGAGGCGGGCGGCGGCTTCGGGATCTTCGATGCTCAGCGCCGCATGGGCGTCGGCCACCGGCAGCGCGCGCACGGTGGCGCGAATCTCCGGTTCGATCTCCGGCACCGGTGCGATGCCGTCCAGCAAGGTGCGGATATAAAGGCCGGTCCCGCCGACCAGCACCGGCAGGCGGCCCGCCTCATGCGCGGCGGCAATCTCTGCCTTTGCCTCCGCCGCCCATCGCGGCGCCGTGCAGGCCTGCGCCCCGTCGATATGACCGAACAGCCGGTGCGGCACATCGCCCATCTCCTCTGGCGAAGGCCGGGCGGACAGGATCGCCAGATCGGCATAGACCTGACTGGCATCGGCATTGATGACGACGCCATTGGTGGCCTTGGCCAGCGCAATGGCAAGCGCGCTCTTGCCGCTGGCGGTCGGCCCGGCAATAAGCGCGACCCGTGGGCGGGATTCGCCCTGTTGTGGTTCGGAGGTAAGCATGTTCGTCGCGACCTTAGTGGCAAGCGCCTCGATGGGGCAGGGGGATATTGCAGCGGCGCTCGATCGGCTTGCCCAAGCGGGTTGCCAGCCGGGCGATACCATCTGGCTGGACGCGGACAAGGCCGCCGACATCTTCTTCGCCGCCGATCCGGTTGCGGCCCGCGCGGCGTTGACCGACGTGGGGCAGGGGATCGACATCATCGTCCAGCCAGTCGCCACCCGCGAAAAGGCGCTGATCATCGCCGACATGGATTCGACCATGATCACCGTCGAATGTATCGACGAACTGGCCGACTATGCCGGGATCAAGCCGCAGATCGCCGAGATCACCGAACGGGCGATGCGCGGCGAACTGGACTTTGCAGGCGCGCTGGACGAACGGGTCGCTCTGCTCAAAGGGCTGGACGACAGCGCCATCGACCGTTGCCGCGCTGAGCGGGTGACGATCATGCCGGGGGCCAAGGCACTGGTCCGCACGATGAAGGCGCGCGGCGCACGGGCGCTGCTGGTGTCGGGCGGCTTCACCCGTTTTGCCGGACCCGTGGCAGAAGAGATCGGCTTCGAAGCGGCGGTTGCCAATGTGCTGGAGATTGCGGACGGCGCGCTGCTTGGCACCGTTTCCCGCCCGATCGTTGACGCCGCGCGCAAGCGAGCCGAACTGGAAGCGATGATCGCTGACGGTATAGATCGCGCGCTGACGCTGGCGGTCGGTGATGGGGCCAATGACATTCCGATGATCGAGGGGGCGGGGCTGGGCGTTGCCTATCATGCCAAGCCCAAGACCCGCGCGGCGGCGGCGGCTGAAATCGTCCATGGCGACCTGTCGGTGCTGCTCTATGCACAGGGCATTGCGTCCGCCAATTGGGTGCTGGACTGATTTTTGGCCGTTCCGACGCATTATCGTGGTTAAACCACTATTCGTCGTCATTTCGCTCCGGTAATGGATTTTTTGCGCGGTTCGCACGTTGGCGTCGCGTCGCACTGGTTGCGACAAGAGGTTAAACGCGGCGTCCGGCGATCCCCGCCATCGCGCCCAGGGAGAAGATATGAAAATCAACCATATGGCTTTGGCTGCTGCCGGACTGCTCGCGCTGAGCGCCTGCGCGACGAATGAAGCCCCTGTCACCATGGCCCCGCCGGTCGGCCCCGGCGCGATCGCTGGCACCGTTGCCGCCGACCGTGATGGCGACGGCTATGTCGATGGCTATTACACGTCGGACGGCATGTATCACGCCGTGCAGGGTCCGCCTTGCCCGCCGCCGCCCCCGCCGCCCGCACCCCGTCGCGGAGAACGCGGCTGATCCGCAAGACAGAGCGGGCGCGGCATCACCGCCGCGCCCGCACCTTGCCCCTCGCGCTGCTGCTGGCTGCGTGCGCCGTCACGCCTTTGGCCGCGCGCGCCCAGCCTGAAGCATCCCCCGACGCGGCGAAGTCCAGCGTCGCGATGGAAATCCGCACAGGCGTCAGCGGCAAGCTCAAGGAATTTTACGCCCCCCGCGGTTACTGGCCGCTCTGGGTTGAGAAGGACGCTATCGGGCCACAGGCCGACGTGCTGCTGGCGCTGATCGCCAGCGTCGATGTCGATGGCCTGGACCCGCGCGACTATGATCCGCGCGGTCTCCAGCGCCTGATCGAGGAAGCCGACGCCAGTCCCACGCCCAAGGCACTGGCCCGCGCTGACCTGGCCCTGTCCAAGGCCTTTGCCACGCTGGTCGCCGACATGCGCCGCCCGGCCCGCGGCATGGGGATGCGCTATCTCGACCCGGAAGTGGAGCCGCGCGATCCCGATCCGTCCGATCTGCTGCGCGCCGCCGCCATCACCCCGTCGCTGACCGACTATATCCAGACCGCAGGCTGGATGAGTCCCTTCTACATGCGGTTGCGCACCGCCCGCGCCGATTATCGGGCGCAATGGGGAGACCTTCCCGACGTGACTGTGCCGGAAGGCGTCAAGCTGCGCCCCGGCGGTCGCGCTCCCGAAATCGCGCTGCTGCGCCACCGGCTCGGCTTGGCCCAAGGCACCGCCTATGACAAGGCGCTGGCGGCACGGGTGCGCAGTTTTCAGAGCGACCATGGCCTGGCCGCCGATGGCGTCGCAGGGGCGCAGACCATCATCGCGCTCAATCGGGGGGCGACCTATTATGAGCGGCTATTGGCGCTCAATATGGAGCGGACGCGGCTGCTGCCCGGTCCCTGGGTGCGCCATGTCGTGGTCGACGCCGCATCGGCGCGCCTCTGGTATTATAGCAAGGGTTCGCTCGACGGCACGATGAAGGTCGTGGCGGGGGCGAAGGACACGCAGACGCCGATGATGGCGGGGATGATCCGCTACGCCACGCTCAACCCCTATTGGAACATCCCGCCCGATCTGGTGCAAAGCCGGGTCGCGCCCAAAATCCTGAACGGTGCCTCACTAAAGGGTCTGCATTATGAGGCGCTGGCCGACTGGAGCGCCAATCCCGCACCACTCGCCCAGAGCGCCATCGACTGGCGGTCGGTCGCGGCGGGGCGCAGCGAAGTGCGCGTTCGCCAGTTACCCGGCGGCGACAATGCGATGGGCCGGGTGAAATTCATGTTTCCCAACGACCTTGGCATCTACCTCCACGACACCCCCTCGCGCGACCTGTTCGCCAAACCCGCGCGCCATTTCAGCAATGGCTGCGTTAGGCTGGAGGATGCGCAGCGCCTTGGCCGCTGGTTTTTTGGCAAGCAGCCTGTGGCGGATGGAGCGGCACCGGAGCAGCATCAGCCGCTGCCCCAACCGGTGCCGGTGTTTCTGACCTATCTGACGGCGGTTCCCACGGCGCAGGGGGTGCAGTTTCTGCCCGATGTTTATGGGCGGGATGGGGATTGAGATTACACCAAGCTCCGTTCGTTTCGAGCGTGTCGAGAAACGGGGCAGAGCCAAGTTCAGCGCCACTAAAATGAAATTGCTGTCCTATCCGTTTCTCGACTTCGCTCGAAACGAACGGATGTGGCGTCAATCCTAAAGCCCCGCCACCAGCCCATCAATCGCGCCCTGCAAAATGTAACTCGCCGCCAGCTTGTCCACCAGCACCTCGCGCCGGGCGCGGCTGGCGTCGGCTTCCAGCAGGGTGCGGGTGACGGCCTGGGTCGACCAGCGTTCGTCCCACAGCAGGATCGGCAGGCCCAGATCAGCAAGGTTCTGCGCAAAGGCGCGGCTCGACTGGCTGCGCGGGCTGCCGGTGCCGTCGAGGTTCAACGGCAGGCCGATGACGATGCCCTTGACCTGTTGCTCCGCGATGAAGGCGGCGATGGCGATCTTGTCCTTGGTGAACTTGCCGCGATTGATCGTGTGGGCGGGGCTGGCGATCGACCAGCGATCGTCGCACAGCGCCAGCCCGATCGTCTTGGTGCCGACATCCATGCCGATCAGCCGCCCGCCTTCGGGCAGGCATTCGCGAAAGGCCACGCGGTCCGTGGTCAGCAGGCTCATGATTTGAGGAACGCGGCCAGCCGTTGCCGGGCATCGTCGCGGACATTGGCCCAGAACAGGCTGTAATCATACACATGGTAGTTGTTGCCGGGCAGGGTGAACGGTCCCATGTCCACCGGCTCGCCGATCATCAGCACCCCGCTGGTGTCGCAGCGCGCAGGCACGATGCCTGACAGGAGGCGCGGCGGCTTGCCTTCTTCCCGGCTGTCGAGCGTGCCGCGATTGGCGCTGGCCGGGGCCGCGCCGTTGAACGCGCCGGTGATGGGGTTGGTGCAGAGCATATGGGTGCCCTTGCGCGGCTTGCCGCTATAGCCGGTTTTCTTGCCGAACGTCTCGATCACCGCTGAAGGATCGGCCGGTTCGGCATAGCTTTGCCAGCTGACGATGCAATGCGCCTGTTCACGCCGCGCGCAGGCGGGCAGGCCGAGCGCGGGCAGGTCCGCCTCTACCGAAATCGGCCAACCAACGGCATAGACTGCGGCGATCCGCTTCTCGACCGGCTTGCCCGCAACCTGTTCGCGCAGCAATTGCAGCAGGTGGCGCGACCCCTGGCTATGCCCGGCCAATATCAGCGGCCCGGTGGGATTGGCCTTGAGGAAGGCGGCGAAAGCCTGGGCCACGTCACGATAGGCTGCGGCCAGCGCCTTGTCCCCCTCCGGCCCGTCGGTCAGGAAGGCACCATAATTGGCCTGGCGATAGCGCGGCGCCCAGATATTGCCCGCCGCGTTGAAGGCGCTGGCCTGTCCGGTGACGAAGCGGCGCGCAGTGCTGGCAGCCTCCTTGTCGTCCAGCCGGACGTTCCAGTGGGCGTCGCCAAAGGTGGTGATATAGCTGGTGGGGTGGATGAAAAACACCGCCGCCTTTTCCGGTACGGGCGCGTCCTTGACCCCCTGCGGCGTCCAGAGCGCGGGATTGTCCTTCACGATATCGGGCCGGGCGATCCACATCGCCTGTCCGTCATAAGCGTTGGCGGGCAAGGGAGCGAGGTCGCTGAACGCCTCACGCGGGACCATGACCGCGCGGATCAGTTGCATACCCCAGATGCGATAGACCAGCAGCGCGGCGATCACCAGCACCACAAGGCCAGCGATGACATAGAGGAATTTGCGCGCCACGACTGCTCTCCGATGCCGGGCGGAACCTGTCCCGCCTTTCTGTCCGCCTGTCTGGCCCAAGCGCTGCTGCGGCGCAAGATGAACCATGGTCGGCAGGTCGCCCCTTGAAGCGGGTTAAACCGAGTGCTAGCGGCGAAGCCATGTCGATAGACCTTCAAACCGTAAAAAAGATCGCCAGCCTCTCGCGCATTTCGGTGACTGACGCCGAAGCGCAAGCGATGGTGCCCGAACTCAACAACATCCTTGGCTGGGTGGAGCAACTGGGCGAGGTGGACGTCACCGGCATAGAGCCGATGACCGCCGTTATCCCCAACACGCAACGCCTGCGCGTGGACGCCGTGACCGACGGCAATGTCCGCGATCGTGTGCTGGCCAATGCGCCCCAGGCAGAACATGGCTTTTTTGCGGTGCCGAAGGTAATCGAGTGAGGGTTGCCCTGCGCCTTCTTCCCCCGTTCGCCCTGAGCCTGTCGAAGGGCTCGGCCGACCGGAGGGAGGCTACTTCGCTTCGCTCAGCAGAGGGCTTCGACTTCGCTCAGCCCGAACGGGGAAAAGATTTTGACTGACCTTACTGACCTGACCGTAGCCGAAATCCGCGACGGATTCCGCGCTGGCGACTTTTCCGCGCGTGAAGTGGCCGAAGGTTTCAACGCCAATGTCGCGGCGGCCAAGGCGCTTAACGCTTTCATCGTCGAAACGCCGGAAAAGGCGCTGGCTGCTGCCGATGCCGCCGATGCTGCGAAGGTCGCCGGCGAAACGCTCGGCGCGCTGGCGGGTGTCCCTATCGGCATGAAGGATTTGTTCTGCACCGAAGGGGTCCAGACCACCGCCGCGTCGCACATGCTGGAAGGCTTTGTGCCGACCTATGAATCGACTGTGTCGGGCAAGCTGTGGGCAGCGGGCGCTGGGATGCTGGGCAAGCTGAACCTGGACCAGTTCGCGATGGGATCGTCCAACGAGACCAGCTATTATGGCAATGTGATCTCGCCTTGGAAACGTGGCGGCGGCGACAATGCGGCGCTGGCGCCCGGCGGTTCGTCGGGCGGCTCGTCCTCGGCCATTTCCGCGCGGCTGTGTCCTGCGGCGACTGGCACCGACACGGGCGGATCGATCCGCCAGCCTGCCGCTTTCACCGGCATTTCGGGGATCAAGCCGACCTATGGCCGCTGTTCGCGCTGGGGTATCGTGGCGTTCGCCTCTTCGCTCGATCAGGCCGGGCCGATGGCGCGGACGGTGCGCGACAATGCGTTGCTGCTGGACGTGATGGCGGGTTTCGATCCCAAGGATTCGACCAGCCTTGATTTGGCCGTGCCTCAGTGGGAAGCAAACCTGTCCAGCGACCTGCGTGGCAAGACGGTCGGCATTCCCAAGGAATATCGCCCTGATGGCCTGAACGCGGAAATCGCGGCTTTGTGGGACAAGGGCATCGCCTGGCTCAAGGACGCAGGGGCGAACGTGGTGGAAGTGTCGCTGCCGCATACCAAATATGCGCTGCCGACCTATTATATCATCGCGCCCGCCGAAGCCTCCTCCAACCTCGCCCGCTATGACGGCGTGCGTTACGGCCAGCGCGACCTGCCCGATGGCGCAGGGTTGCAGGATATGTATGCCGCGACCCGCGCCGCCGGTTTCGGGCCGGAGGTCAAGCGCCGCATCATGATCGGCACCTATGTGCTGAGCGCCGGTTTCTACGACGCTTATTATACCCAGGCGCAGAAAGTCCGGGCGCTGATCGCGCGCGACTTCGATCGAGCGTTCGAGCAATGCGACCTGCTGCTGACCCCGACCGCACCAAGCGCAGCCTTCACCCTGGGCGAAAAGCAGGCCGATCCGTTGGCCATGTATCTGAACGACGTGTTCACCGTGCCAGCCTCGCTGGCCGGACTGCCCGCAATGTCGGTGCCGGGTGGCTTGGACAGCCAGGGCCTGCCGCTGGGCTTGCAGATCATCGGCAAGGCGCTGGACGAGCAGACGGTGCTGAACGCGGGGCTGGCGATTGAGGAACGGGCTGGCTTTGTGGCGCGGCCGGACAAGTGGTGGTGATGAGCTACAGCTGGGATCAGGTCATCGCTTGGCTGGGGTTGGTGATCCCGTTCGCAGCTTTGGCCTACTCAGCGATGTCTTACGTGACAAATCAGCGTCGGGAGCAGCGGTTTCGGGAATTTCATAAATTTCACGACCTGATGAAGGAACTGGGGACAGCTGGAACGGCCGCTTTGGGCAATGCCGCCGTAGCATATGAACTTCGAAAGTTTCCTCAATATCGTGAGGTAATCATACGAGCTTTGAGCGACATTGAGGTTCGCGGGAGCCGTGCGGACATTCTTGAGCGCGAATTTGCGCTCACCATTGAATATTTGGAACGGGCGAAATGACCGAACCAACCTTTCGCACCCTGAGCGCTACCGGCGATTGAAGATGGAACTGCAAAGTGTTACCTTGGTAACACTGGAGATTTGGCAATGAACGCGCAGAGCAAGATCGATACCGGAACCATGACGAGCAAGGGTCAGATATTGATCCCCAAAGCCATGCGCGACGCCGCCGGTCTGGTGCCGGGGCAGCCCTATAAGGTCATGGTCAACGAAGCGGGACAGGTGGTTGTTGCTCCTTTGGGGTTCAGCCCTGAGGAAGCAGCGGAGAGAAGCCGACGGGTACGCGAAGCGATCAATGCGATCGCCGGGAAATATCCTAATCCTGACGGCATGAGTACAGATGAGTATATGCGGGAAATACGGGGTAATTACGAACCGTGATCCTTGTTGACTCCAACGTTCTCATTGATGTTCTGGATCGTGATCCCGATTGGTTTGAATGGTCCGCTGCCAATATCAATCGTGCTGCATTTGGTGCCTATCTATTCGTAAACCCGGTAGTGATCGGCGAAATGGCGCCAAAGTTCGAGGCACTGGATGATCTGCGCGTTCTTCTGGCTGCCATGCTTATCGATGTCGAACCCTTGATGCCTGAGGGGGCATTTCTGGCGGGGAAAGCCTTTCAGGTTCATCGTCGTCGGAAGCAACCGATGGCGGCTAAATCCATCCTCGCCGACTTCCTGATCGGTGGCCATGCGCAGGCTCTCGGCGCGACCATCCTGACCCGTGACCCGCGTTTCTACCGCAGCTATTTCCCCGGCGTGCCGTTGATCACGCCTTCAAAGGACGACTGATGACTGAATCAACCTATCGCATCCAGGGCGCAACCGGTGAGTGGGAGGTCGTGGTCGGCCTGGAGGTCCATGCGCAGGTGACGTCGAACGCCAAGCTGTTTTCCGGCGCGGCGACCGCTTTCGGGGCGGAGCCGAATACGCAGGTGAGCCTGGTCGACGCGGCGATGCCCGGCATGTTGCCCGTGCCCAACCGCGAGTGCATCCGCCAGGCGGTGCGCACCGGCATGGCGATCGATGCGCAGATCAACAAATGGTCGCGGTTCGACCGGAAAAACTATTTCTACGCCGATCTGCCCCAGGGTTATCAGATCAGCCAGCTCTACCACCCGATCGTGGGTGAAGGGCAGATCGAGATCGTACTGGACGAAAAGAACCCCGAAACCAGCGGCAAGGTGATCGGCGTCGAGCGCATCCATGTCGAGCAGGATGCGGGCAAGCTGATGCATGACCAGCATCCGACCAGCTCCTATGTCGATCTCAACCGCTCCGGCGTGGCGCTGATGGAAATCGTGTCGCGGCCTGACATGCGTTCGCCTGCCGAAGCGGGGGCGTATCTGGCGAAGCTGCGGACGATCCTGCGTTATGTTGGGTCGTGCGACGGCAATATGGATCAGGGTTCCATGCGCGCCGACGTCAATGTGTCTGTGCGCAAGCCGGGCGGGGAACTCGGCACGCGGACCGAGACGAAGAACGTCAATTCGGTGCGTTTCGTCATGGCCGTGGTGGAGCGGGAGGCGAGCCGTCAGGTCGATGTGCTGGAGGCAGGCGGCAAGATCGTGCAGGAAACCCGCCTGTATGACCCGGACAAGAATGAGACCCGGTCGATGCGGTCGAAGGAAGATGCGCATGATTATCGCTACTTCCCCGATCCCGACCTGTTGCCGCTGGTGCTTGACGACGCCTTCCTTGATGAATGTCGCGCCTCGCTGCCCGAACTGCCCGACGTCAAACGCAAGCGGTATGAAAGCGCGCTGGGCCTGTCGCCCTATAATGCCGCGACGCTGACCGCCGACGCCGACACCGCGCGCTGGTTCGAGACGCTGCTGGCCGAAAGCGCCGCCGCGCAGAAAAAGAGCGAGAGCGATGTCGCCAAGGCCGCAGCCAACTGGCTGCTGTCGGACCTCTATGGCGCGCTCAACCGGCTTGGCAAAAGCCTGGAGGACAGCCCGGTCAGCCCCGCGCAGGCCGCCGAATTGCTGGCGCTGGTCGCGGACGGCACACTGTCGGGATCGCTGGCCAAGCAGGTGTTCGAAATCATGCTGGAAACCGGCGACGGGGCGGGCAAGATCGTCGAGGAAAAGGGTCTGAAGCAGACCAGTGACACTGGCGCGATCGAGGCGGCTGTGGCCAATGTGCTGGCCAACAACGCCGACAAGGTCGAGCAATATCGCGGCGGCAAGGAAGCTTTGTTCGGCTTCTTCGTCGGCCAGACGATGAAGGCGATGCAGGGCAAGGCCAACCCGCAGGTGGTGAATGAGTTGGTGAAGAAGGCGCTGGCGGGCTGATCGAACACAAAATCCTCCCCTTGCAGGGGAGGTGGCTGGCCGCAGGCCAGACGGAGGGGTGTCACCCTATCGAGACGGCGACACCCCTCCGTCAGCACTTCGTGCTGCCACCTCCCCCACAGGGGGAGGATTTCCGACAAGTCATATCGCAAAAAATAAGGGGCGCCGCCGGGGAGACCGGCGACGCCCCTCTTTTTGTGCCCGGCGCCCTGGGGGAGGGATGTGCCGGGACTAAACGGACGGACCGGGAGGGTCTGTGGGGTGTGGCCCGTCCATTCACAATCAAGACGTCACAGCACGAAGTTAACCGTCGCCCTAAATGAGATGGCGACGTGATTTTGCTGTTCCTCCGCGCCGAACTCGCCGCCGACGCGGAATGTGTCGGTGCCGCCATAAAGGCGCGCGCGACCGGTCCATCCGTTGGTGCGATCGTCCGCCACCAGGGTGAAGCGATCGCCGCCCTTGAAATAGGCCACCGTTTCACCGAGCGATCCGCCGATAATCTGGCGACGGCCACCCTCCAGTTCCAGCCGCACCCAGCCATCTTCGGGCTTGAGGCTGCCAAAGTCATAGCCCGCCGTCACCGTGCCATTGGCGGTGGTTTCGTCGCTGCTGCGGCCCAGGACGGTCAGGTTGAAAGCGTCGCCGCCGCCAGCCTCGCTATAGCCGTCCTCCTTCAGGCGGTAATAGTCGATGCCGACCGCCGGGCGCAGGCTGAACCGGCCCATCTGCCATTGATAGGCGGCACCGGCTATGGCGGAATAGAGTTTGCCATCCCATTTGCCGTCCGCCGTCCGGGTGACGTCGCCATTTTCGAAATGGCGGGTGCCGGTAAAGCCGATCGTCGCGGCGGACAGGCGGGCAAAGGCCAGCAACGGTCCCCATTGGCCGCGCCAGTGCGCAGCCAGCTCATATTGGTCGGAATCGACTGCATTGTTGGAGCTGCCGCTGCTGTCGCTGGCGTGGATGTAGGCGAAGGAACCGCCGAACGCGCCAAGGTCGGTCAGATATTCGACGCCACCACCAGCGCCCCAACCGCTGATGTCGTAGGATGCTGTATCGCCCACGCTCTTGGCTCCGCCGAAGCCGACCTGTTGCAGCCAGAAGCCCAACCGCCCGTCCTTGGTACGATAAATGCCATTGGGGTCCGACAGGATGCGTGCGGTCGCGCGCGACCCCGACGTCACTGCCTCAAACGTGCCGCCCGCATGGTCGGGCAGCATCTGGCGCAAATTGGTGGCGAGCGTCGTGCCGTCGCTGATGCCCAGATAGGCGCTGGCGACCGCCGCGTCATTGTCGAGCGCGGCGAAAATCGCGGGATAGGCGCGGGCGAGCGAGCCGGTGAGGCCCAGGTCGGTAACGCTTTTTGCCGCGATCGAGAGAGTGACCGTGCCGGCATTGCTGTCGCCCGTGACGCTGCCCTTGAACAGATAGGGCAGCAATGTGCTGGTCGCCAGCGTTGGTGATCCGCTGAGCGATCCGGCCCGCACGATGACATAATCGCCCGCCGAACCGCTGACCTGGGTGAGGTTCACCTTGACCTGCGATCCGCTGGCAAAGCTGGCGGCGCCCGCCACGTCATAGACGGTCGCGGTGTTGGTCGCCGCGTTGATGGTGACGCCGAGCGTCGACGTGCCGCTGGCGGACAGGGAGGCAAGCGACACCGTGCCGGTGTTGGTGGCATTGAGCGTGCCGCCGTTCAGCACCACCGTCATGCCGCCGCTGTTGCTGATCGCACCGGTCAGCGTCGATGTGCCGCCCAATGTCAGCGTGCCGCTGCCGTTGCCGAAATCCACTGCGCCGGTCAGTTTGGCGCTGTCGGCCAGCGACAGGCTGGCATTGCCGACACCGAAGCCGACATTGCCGGTGAGGCTGGACGTGCCGGAAAGGGCAATGCTGTCATTGCCTGCGCCCAGCGTCAGATTGCCGGTGATGCTGCCCGCCGAGACGGTCAGCGCGTCATTGCCCGATCCCAGCTTGATGTCGCCGATGATCGAGGGCGCGATGGCGGTCGCAGAGGCGAGTGCCTGGGTCAGGGTCACGCCGCTGCTGTTGGCGCTGAGGTCGATCGCGCTGTTGGTCAGGCCGCCCGATGCGCTGATGCGGCCGGTGTTGGACAGGCTGGCGAGCGTGCCGGAGGAATCGAGGATCGCGATCGCCGTTCCTTTCTCGGTGCTGAGCGCCGACGCGCCGACGGTGCCACTGATGGTGAGGGAATTGACCGAGGCACCCGCGTCGATGACGATGGCGCGCGCCGATGTGCCGGTCAGTGCCGATCCGGTCGCGCCGATCGTGCCGCCGACTTTGATCGTGCCGGTGCTGGCCCCGGACCCCAGCCGTAGCGCGGTGGCGTTGCTGTCATAGGAGACGGCGGCGAGGGTGCCGTCGATGCCGATCCCCTTGGCAATGGTGACGTCGCCGCCCAGGCCACCGAGGACCAGACCGTTGGCGGCGACGCCATCATACACGCCATAACCGCCGATTGCGCCCTTGACGATCAGGCCATAGCCCGAACTGTCGGCAGCCACCGCGCCGATAACGGTGTTGCTGCCCGACGTTCCGATCTGGACGGCAGCGGCGGAGCCATAGGTGGCGACGGATGCGCTGCCTTCGCTGGCGTCGAGCAGGCCGTCATCGTCCACATCGGTGTCGGTGGTGCTGAGCGTCGGCGGCACGTCGAAGATCACGCCGCCGCCCACATTGCCCGCGATGACGACGGCGGAACCGCCCTGCAACAGATCGTCGGCATCCAGCTTGGTCACGTCGGTCGGGCGGGTGGTGGAGCGATAGCCGGTGCTGACGATCGCGCCCTGAATCTTGAGCGCGCCGCCGATGTCGCCCGTCAGCGCCGCGCCGACGCTGTTGGCACCCTGCACCGATGTCGAACTGCGCAGCGTGACATTGCCGGTGACGGCATTGGCGACTAGCCCATAGCTGTTGTCGCCGGTAACGGTGGTGGTCCCGCTGGTCGTCAGATTGCCGGTCAGTGCGCCGTCAAGCCGGATGCCAGCGGACTGGTTGCCCTCGATCGTCGTCGTGCCGCTATGGTCCACATTGCCGACATGGGCTGCGCCGGCCTGGACCCAGATTCCGGTCTTGCCCGATCCTTTGGCGAAGGTGCCATCTATGTCGCCATCGCTGTCGGTGTCGGTCGCGGTGTAATTTTCAGTGAGGGTGATCGTGCCGCTATTGGTGATGTCGCCGGTGGTGCCGGGGACAGCCAGAATGGCGGTGACATTGTCGGCGTCGTTGATCGTGATCGTGCCGGCATTGCTGACGTCATGATTGCTGTCGAGCGTGACGCCGGTGCCGCTGGTCAGGGTGATGGAGCCGGCGGAACTGATGATGATGTCGTCCGCCGATCCGGCAGCGACGGTCGATGTCTTGACCGGGGCGGTGGTCGATGTGCCGATGGTGGTGGCTGCCATGGCGTTGGCCAGCGTCAGCGCGACCAGCGCCGGGGCGATGGCCGTGCAGGCCAGTAGATGTCGCATGATGTCTCCTCTGCGTGCCGCGCCTGATTTTTATGCGCGCGTGCAGGAAGGACGGTGCCGGACCGGCATTTCCGTCTGAACCGATGTTCAGAAAGCGAAGTCGATGCCGATCCGCACGGTGCGGGGACGCAGCGGGGTATAATAGTCGGTACGCAGGTCGAAGGGGGTGCCAAGCGAAAAGCGGTTGCCGTCGCTGTCGAGCAGATTGGTGAGCGTCAGCGACATCTGCACGGGGCCGCGCGTCACGCTGGCGGACAGGCTGGTGTCGACATAATCGCCCTGGGTCCGCCCCAATATCGGACCGACGCCCAGTTGCGACTTGCCGACATAGCGGGCCGAACCCGACAGATGCAGGGCCATCGCATCGCCCAGCGGTGCGCGATAATCGAACGCCAGCCGTCCGCCCAGATTGGCGACATTGGGCAGGGTCAGTGATTGTCCGCCATAGGAGAGCGCCCGCAGGAACTGCGCGGGCTGGGACAGGCGGCTGTCATTATAGATGATGCTGCCATCCAGTGTCAGGCGCGGCACCGGGCGCACGACGATCCGCCCCTCGACCGTATAGATGCGCCCGTCGCCGATGTTGGCGGTGGTGGGCAGGCCGATCCGGTCGGTCACGTCCGCCTGAATGTTGCGCCAGTCGGTATAGGCCAGGTTGCCGCTGATCGCGATGGCGTCGCGACCCGGCATCCCTTTGCGGAAACCAATCTCCATGGTCGATGCGCGGTCATTCTGGAAGCGGCGGACCCGCTGGTCGTCCACCGCCAGCCCGCCGGGCCTGAAGCCCTGTTGATAGCGGGCGTAAAGAGTGACGTCGGGAATGGCGTCGGTCAGCAGCGCGAAGGAAGGGAGGAATATGGTTTCGCTGCGGTCCGCCTGTGCTTCTGCGCGGGCGAGATCGGCCGAGGACAGGGCCGCAATCGGATCGAGCGCCTCGCCCGAAAGGCGGCTGTTGGTCAGCCGTCCGCCGATGGTCGCGATCAGGCCTTTGACCGACTCGAACGAGGCTTCGCCGAACAGGGTCGCTTCCTTGACGCTGTTGCGCACCCCGGTGGCGGTCGCTGGCATCCCGCCGCCGAACATCGGCACGCCGGGGATGACCTGCGACTGGACCGGCGCAGTGCCGTAGGAGGTCAGCGAGCGGCTGATCTTCGAGCGGCTCTGGAGGTAGGACGCCCCCAATATCCAGCCAAGACCATTGTCGAGATCGCGCACCAAGCGGTTTTCGGTGGAGAATATGTCAACATCATTGCGCTGGCGGAACAGCGATGGTGCCTCGTCCTGCTGGGTCGCGTCATAGCTTTCGGCCAGTTCATGATGGACAAAACCGGTCGAGGACACGAAGCGCAACGTGTCCCACTGACGCTCTATCCTGATATTGCCGAGCAGATAGTCGGAAAAATAAGGCTGGGCGACACTCGATGCGCGCTGAAGCCTGTCGAGCGACTGGGTTGCATATTGGGCGTCCCGACCGTCGATATGCTGGTACACGCCATTCAGGTCGATGGTCCAGTTTTCGTCCGGGGCAAAGCGCAAAGCGGCGCGACCGCCATAAATGCGGGTGCGGTTGACGTCGTTCAGGTTGCGGCTGACATCGTCGATATAGCCACCCTCCTGCACGCCATAGCCAACGACCCGCAGCGCGATCTTCTCCGCGACGATCGGCACATTCAGCGTGGCGGACAGATCGCCGCCGGGGGCGCCATGCTGGGTGGCGGAGAGGCCCGCCGACACTTGCCCGCCAAATGCGCCCAGATTGGGGGCGTTGGGCATGATGCGGATGATCCCGCCAAGCGATCCCGCGCCGTAGAGCGTACCCTGCGGTCCTTCCAATATCTCGATCCGGCCGACATCATAGAGTTTGAGGTCAGGGTCGGGCGCGGCATAGTTGAGCCGCATGTCGCCCAGATATTGACCGGTTGTGGCCTGGGTCGGCCCGGCGACGCCGGAATCGGCGATGGCGCGGATGAACAGCTTGTTACGGCCCGCGCCTGCATGGGTGGAACTCAGGCTCGCGACCCGCGCCAGTAGCGTTGCGGTGCCGCCCGAAGCTTCGCCGCTGGAAAAGAGGTTGGTGTCGAGCGCTTCGACCATGCCGGCATAGCGGAGCAGGGGCGTGTCGCGCTTGGAGGCGGTGACGATGATCTCTGCGGCGGGTTGATCGGTCACGGGTGCCGCCGCAATCGGTGCAGGCGCGCTGGGGCGCGGGGCAGGGCGGGCGCGGACGATGCGCCAGGTGGTGGCGTCGATCCGCCGGGCGGTCGCGCCGCTGCCCCGGAGCAGGCGTTTGAGCGCGGCTTCGACCGACAGGCGCCCCGTGACGGCGGGGGTCGCTATTGCGGCGAGCGACTGGTCGGACATGCCGATGCTGACGCCGGTTTGACGGCCAAGCGCCACCACCGCCTCGCCCAGCCGAGCAGGGGCGATGCTGATGCTCTGTCTGTCCGCCGCTTGTGCCGGCGTTGCGATCGCCAGCGCGGTGACGATCAGGAGGTCAGCTTTGCGGCCCATTCCCTTCCTTCAGCACCCAGCCGTCGCCAGTGCGTATCGCGCTCAGTCCCATCAGCGGGGCAGCGCCTGCAAAGAAGCGCGCCGGGTCTTTGTCCAGCCGGATCGTGCCAGTGAAACGCATAGCCCGCGCGCCGGGCGTGGCGGTCAGCTTTACGCCGAGCGACCGGGCAATATCCTGGCTGATCTCGCTGACCGCAGCATTGGCATAGACCAGGCGTCCCTGCCGCCAGCTGGCCACTGCCGCTGGGGCGACATCCATCACCCGCAAGCCCTGCGCATCGTCGGCCAGCGCCCGTCCGGCGGGCAGGCTGATCGCCTGCGCCTCCGGGTTGTAGATCACCTTGCCCTCCGACACGCCGATGCGGGTCGCGTCGCCAACGTGGACGATGTTGAACACTGTCCCGGCATCCTCGAACACAGCCTCGCCCACAGTCACGCGGAACGGGTTGGCAGCATCATGGCGCACGGTGAAGGCAGCTTCGCCGCTGTCGAGTGCGGCAAAGCGCGTGTCGTTGCGGTCGAGCCGCAGCGTTGTGCCGCCATTGACGTCGATCCTTGTGCCATCCTCCAGCGCGATCGTCTGCGTTTCGCCGGGGCGGGTTGTGACGGTGTAGATGTCCGCGCGGGTCATCATGCCGACCGAGATGGCCGCGACCAGCGCCGCGGCAATCGCGCCGCCGCCAATCCAGCGCCATGTCCGGCGGGGCGGTTCGCCTGGATCATTGGCCGCGACCGGCATGGCGACGGATTCGGGCGGAATGATCATGTCCAACTCGGTGTCGGCTGCCATCAGCGCGTCATAGGCGTCGGCCCGCGCCGGGTCGCCCTCCAGCCACAGCGTGAAGGCCTCCCAGTCGACAAAGTCGGGATCGCGCGTGCGGATAACCCATCCGAGCGCTTCCTCTTGCATCATGGCTCCAGCCCCGTTCATTTTTTGCCCCTTGCAGAGACTGACGCCGCCAACCGCCTCATGCCGTATCCATTTTTTGCTTGAGCGCCAGCATGGCACGATAGGCCTTTTGCAGATCCTTCTCCACCGTGGTCAGGCTGACCCCCAGTTCGTCGGCAATGGCGCGTTGCCCGACCCCTTCGATACGGAAGCGACGGAACACCAGCTCGACGCGCGGGCCGAGCGCGCGCAGCACCTCGCGCGCCTCGTCCAGCGCCTGGTTGAGGATCAGCCGTTCGTCGACGGGCATGTCATCGACGGGGTCGGCCATCACGCCACCAGCCCCCTCCGCCCAATCCTGCTCGCGCCGTTCGCGCCGGGTGGCGGATCGGTAGCGGTCCAGCATCAGATTATTGGCCATGCGATAGAGATAGGGCAGCGGATCGGCGACCGGGCCGATATCCTTGGCCTCCAGCTTCATCCACATATCCTGGATCATATCTTCCGCATTCTCCCCCGCACCGCGCGCGCGCAGGAAGCGCAGCAGGGCGGCGCGGTTTGCCATGAAAAGTGCGGAAAGGCCGGTGGCCATGCCTGTCTATGTCCAATGCGGGGCAGTTCTTGGCGGGTTGCCATAGATGGCCGAGCGGGGTCTTGGCAACGCCCAAGCTGTTTACGCGGCCGCGTTGCTGCATTAGCGCTGCACCGGGCAGGGTGATCGGAGCATGACGGCATGACGGATGGCGTGGACAGGGCGGCGGCGCAGGCGGCGGGGATGGACCCGGATCGGCTGGATGCGCTGGTCGGCCATCTGGACCGGGCCTATCTGGCGTCGGGCAAGCTGGCGCATGTGCAGTTATTGGTCTCGCGCGATGAACAGCCTTTGCTGTCGATGGCGCGGGGCGCGGCGCGGGCCAGTGGCGAGCCATTACGCGACGATGCGCTGTACCGCATCGCGTCGATGACCAAACCGGTCACGTCCGTTGCGTTCATGATGCTGGTGGAGGCGGGCAAGGTCGCGCTCGATACGCCGGTAGCGGACGTCATCCCCGAATTTGCCGATTTGCGCGTCGGGCGCGGCAATCGGGCGCGGGTGAAGCAGGTGATGCGGATGATCGACCTGCTGCGCCATACGTCAGGGCTGACCTACGGGTTGCAACGCCAGACGCCGATCGACGCGCGATATCGGGCGCTTGGGCTGGACGAATTTCAGCAGAAACGCACGTCGGATGCCTTCATTGCCGATCTTGCCCGGCTGCCGCTGGAATTTTCGCCCGGTAAGCGGTGGAATTATTCGGTGTCGACCGACGTGCTGGGCGTCGTGGTGGAACGGTTGAGCGGGATGGACCTCGACGCTTTTTTCCGCACCCGCATCTTCGATCCGCTGGGCATGACCGACACCGGCTTTGTCGTGCGCGACGATCAGGTCGACCGGATGACCGATGCCTGGCGGCTGGACGAGGACGGGCAGAGGGTGATCGCTGATCTGGGCGCGCGCAGCGGCTGGCGGCGGCAGGGGCGGTTCCTGTCCGGCGGGGGCGGGCTGGTGTCGAGCGTGGCGGATTATCACCGCTTTGCGTGCATGTTGTTGCGCGGCGGAGAACTGGACGGCGCGCGACTGCTCCTGCCCGAAACCGTGGCGATGATGCGGGACAATCATCTGCCGGGCGGGGGCGATCTGGCCCGCCACTCGACCGGCATGTTCAGCGAGGCCGACTATGAGGGCGTGGGCTTTGGCCTGGGCTTTGCGATGAACCTTGACAGCCGCGAATATTATTGGGGCGGGGTGTTTTCGACCTATTTCTGGATCGACCCGATCGAGCGGCTGATCGGCATTTTCATGACCCAGTTGCTCCCCTCCAGTGCCTATCCGGTCCGGTCCGAACTGCGCGCCGGTGTTCGGGATTCGATTGTCGAGCGTCGGGGCAACCAGGCGCTCTGATTTTTTTGCTGCGCTGCAAAAACCCTTTGGCTTGGGCCGGGACGCTGTGCCATCATCCCGTTGACAGAATAGGGGGACGAGCCACATGAACCTCAAGGGCCAGACCAAACTTCCGATACCCGCGCCGCGCCGGGTCGATCCCGAAGTGCTGGCCCATGAGATTGTCGAGCGGCTGACCTATCGCATCGGCAAGAATGCGGCCGCCGCCAAGCCGCATGACTGGTTGCACGCCGTCATCCTCTCGATCCGCGACCGGGTGATCGACGCCTGGATCACGTCCACCCAGAAAACCTATGAGGAAGAGGGGCGGCGGGTCTATTATCTGTCCCTGGAATTTCTGATCGGCCGGCTGATGCGCGATGCCGCGTCCAACATGGAAATGCTGGACGATATGCAGGCCGCACTGGCTTCGCTGGGTGTCGATATCGACATTATCGCGGCGCTAGAGCCGGACGCGGCGCTGGGCAATGGCGGGCTTGGCCGCCTGGCTGCCTGCTTCATGGAGAGCATGGCGACCACCGACGTGCCGGCCTATGGCTATGGCATCCGCTATGTGAACGGCATGTTCCGGCAGGAAATTTCGGACGGCTGGCAGGTGGAGCTGCCCGAAACCTGGCTGGCGCACGGCAATCCGTGGGAGTTTGAACGGCGCGAGGCGAGTTATGAGGTCGGCTTTGGCGGGCGGGTCGATCCCGCCGAGGGCGAGGATGCCGGGCCGAACCAGATGCACTGGCGTCCGTCCGAGCGGGTGATCGCCACCCCCTATGACACGCCGATTGCGGGCTGGCGCGGCAAGCGGGTCAACACGCTGCGGCTGTGGCAGGCGCAGCCGATCGATCCCATTCTGCTCGCCAAATTCAATGCGGGCGATCATCTGGGCGCGCTGGCCGAAAGCAACCGCGCGGAATCGCTGACCCGCGTGCTGTATCCTGCCGACAGTTCTGCGGCGGGGCAGGAATTGAGGCTGCGGCAGGAATATTTCTTCTCCTCCGCGTCGTTGCAGGACATTGTCCGGCGCCATATCCAATATTTCGGCAGCATCCTGACTTTGCCGGACAAGGCGGCGATCCAGCTGAACGACACCCACCCTGCGGTGGCGGTGGCGGAGCTGATGCGCATCTTGCTCGACGATCATGGGCTGGATTTTGGCGAGGCGTGGGACATTACCCGGCGCACCTTCAGCTACACCAATCACACATTGCTGCCCGAAGCGCTGGAAAGCTGGCCGGTGCCGCTGTTCGAGCGGCTGCTGCCCCGGCACATGCAGATCGTCTATGCGGTCAATAGTCGCTTGCTGGCGGAGGCGCGCAAGTCGGGTCAGTTTGACGATCATGCGATCGGCGCGATTTCGCTGATTGATGAGGGCGGCGACCGGCGGGTGCGGATGGGCAATCTGGCCTTTGCCGGATCGCACAGCGTCAATGGCGTGTCGGCGCTGCATACCGATTTGATGAAGGTCACGGTCTTTGCCGACCTGCACAATCTTTATCCTACGCGGATCAACAACAAGACCAATGGCGTCACCTTCCGCCGCTGGCTGATGCAGTGCAATCCGGGCCTGTTCGGGCTGATCCGCGAGGCGATTGGCGACCGGTTCATGGACGATCCCGAAGCGTTGCGCGACCTTGATCCCTTTGCCGACGACAGTGCGTTTCAGGAGAAGTTCCTGGCCGTGAAGCGGGCAAACAAGGAAGCGTTGTCCAATATCCTGCGCCAGAAGGTCAACGCGCGGATCGATCCGGCTGCCATGTTCGACATTCAGATCAAGCGCATCCACGAATATAAAAGGCAGTTGCTCAATATTGTCGAGGCGGTGTCGCTTTATGACCAGATCCGGTCCCACCCGGAAAAGGACTGGGTGCCGCGGGTCAAATTATTCGGGGGCAAGGCGGCGTCGAGCTATCATAACGCCAAGCTGATCATCAAGCTGGCGGGCGATGTGGCGCGGGCGGTCAATCATGATCCGGCGGTGCAGGGGCTGCTGAAGTTGCAGTTCGTGCCCAACTATAACGTGTCGATGGCCGAAGTGATGATCCCGGCGGCCGACCTGTCCGAACAGATTTCGACCGCGGGCATGGAAGCGTCCGGCACCGGCAACATGAAGTTCGCGGTCAATGGTGCGCTGACCATCGGCACGCTGGATGGCGCCAATGTCGAGATGCGCGATCATGTGGGGGAAGAAAATATCATCATCTTCGGCCTGACCGCGCAGGAGGTGAATGAGCGCCGCGCCAATGGCTATAATCCGGGCGAGGTGATCGGCCAGAGCCGCGAATTGTCGCAGGCGCTCGACGCGATCGCCAGCGGTGTGTTCTCGCCCGACGACCCGGATCGCTACAAGGGGCTGATCCAGGGCATCTATGAGCATGACTGGTTCATGCTGGCGGCCGATTTCGACAGCTATTCCGCCGCGCAGCGCAATGTCGATGCGCTCTGGACGGATGGCGCTTTGTGGGCGAAGAAGGCGATACATAATGTCGCCCGGATGGGCTGGTTCTCGTCGGACCGGACTATCCGCGAATATGCGACCGACATCTGGAAGATAAAGTCGTGACCAGGGTGCAGGGATAGAGGTGGTGTTGACGCCGGAGCAGATTGACCGGCTGATACAAGGTCGCGAGGACGACCCCTTTGCCACGCTTGGCGTGCATCCGGCCGATAGCGGCTTTACCGCCTGCGTCCTGCTGCCCGATGCGGTCGGGGTTACGGCCCAGACGCTGGACGGCAAGCCGGTCGGCGAACTGGCGGCGATCCACCCGGACGGTCTGTTCTTTGGCAAGGTGAAGCTGCGCAAGCGCCAGCCGCTGCGTTATGTCGCCCATTATGGCGATGGCGGCGACCATGTCATGATCGACCCCTATGGGTTCGGCCCGGTGCTGGGGCCGATGGACGATTATTATTTCGCCCAAGGATCGCACGGGCGGCTGTTCGACAAATTGGGCGCGCATGTCATGACCCATGACGGGGCGACCGGCACGCATTTCGCGGTCTGGGCGCCCAATGCCAAGCGTGTGTCGGTGGTCGGCGACTTCAACCGCTGGGATGGCCGTCGCGCGCCGATGCGCCACCGGGCGGATGCGGGCGTGTGGGAGATATTCCTGCCCGATGTCGGGCCGGGCAGCGCGTATAAATATGAGATTATGGGCGCGGACGGGGTGGTGCTGCCGCTCAAGGCCGATCCCTTTGCCTTCCAGTCTGAACTGCGCCCCTCGACCGCGTCGATCGTCGCTGCGCCGCTCGACCACATATGGGGGGACGCGCGGCATAAGGAGCATTGGCAGAAGGCCGATGCGCGGCGCGAGCCGGTGTCCATCTATGAAGTCCATGCCGGGTCATGGCAGCTGGACGAGTCCGGCGATTTCCTGAGCTGGGACGAGCTGGCCAACCGGCTGATCCCCTATGTCGTTGGCATGGGTTTTACCCATATCGAATTTCTGCCGATCAGCGAATATCCCTATGATCCCAGCTGGGGCTATCAGACGCTGGGGCTTTATGCGCCGACTGCGCGCTTTGGCGATCCGGCGGGGTTTGCCCGGTTCGTCGATGGTGCGCATCGCGCGGGGATTGGCGTGATCCTGGACTGGGTGCCGGCGCATTTCCCGACCGACGAACATGGGCTGGCCTATTTTGACGGCACAGCGCTCTATGAACATGCCGATCCACGCAAGGGGTTTCACCCTGACTGGAATACCGCCATCTATAATTTCGGGCGGCGCGAAGTGTCGCAATATCTGGTCAACAATGCGCTGTTCTGGGCCGAGCGCTACCATGTCGATGGATTGCGCGTCGATGCGGTCGCATCGATGCTCTATCTCGATTATTCTCGCCAACCGGGCGAATGGGTACCCAACGACCATGGCGGGCGGGAGAATGTGGAGGCGGTTGCCTTCCTCCAGCAGCTTAACAGCGATCTGTATGGCACCTATGGCGGGGTGATGACGATCGCCGAGGAATCCACCAGCTGGCCCGATGTGTCGCGCCCGGTGCATAGCGGCGGGCTGGGTTTCGGCTTCAAATGGAATATGGGGTTCATGCATGACACGCTGCGTTATTTGCAGCGTGACCCGGTGCATCGTCGCCATCATCATGACGACATTACCTTCGGGCTGCTTTACGCCTTTACCGAGAATTTCGTGCTGGCGCTGAGCCATGACGAGGTGGTGCATGGCAAGGCGTCACTGCTGCACAAGATGCCGGGTGACGACTGGCAGAAATTCGCGACGTTGCGGGCCTATTATGGCCTGATGTGGGGCTATCCGGGCAAGAAGCTGTTGTTCATGGGGCAGGAATTTGCCCAGCGGAGCGAGTGGAGCGAGGAGCGGGCGCTCGACTGGCATCTGGTCGATCATGCGCCCCATCATGGCGTGCAGCAGCTGGTGAGCGATCTCAACCATCTCTATCGCTCCCGCCCGGCGCTGCACGCGCGCGATTGCGAGCCGGAGGGGTTTGAGTGGGTGCTGGTCGATGCCGCAGCTGACTCCGTCTTTGCCTGGGTGCGGCGCGCGCCCGGCGTGCGGCCTATCGTCGTGATCAGCCATTTTACGCCGGTGCTGCGGCATGGCTACCGGATGCGGTTGCCGTCGGGCGGGCGCTGGCGCGAGATATTGAATAGCGATGCAGCCGATTATGGCGGCAGCAATGCGGGCAATATGGGCATGGTGACGGCGGACGAGGAGGGCTGGGCCAATGTGACCATTCCCCCCTTTGCGACGTTGATGCTGGAACTGGATATTTAACGAAGCCGACGGGCGCGTGCAGGCGACGGACGGGGCAAAGCCAAGGAGAGGCCCGAAATGCAGCAGACACGAAACCAGCCGATCGCCCGCGACGCCATGGCCTATGTGCTTGCTGGGGGACGCGGCAGTCGCCTGGCGGAACTGACCGACAAGCGCGCCAAGCCCGCCGTTCATTTTGGTGGCAAGGCGCGGATCATCGACTTTGCCCTGTCCAATGCGCTGAACAGCGGTATCCGCCGCATCGGTGTGGCGACGCAATATAAGGCCCATTCGCTGATCCGCCATTTACAGCGCGGCTGGAACTTCTTTCGTCCCGAACGCAATGAGAGCTTCGACATATTGCCTGCCAGCCAGCGCGTGTCGGAAAGCCAGTGGTATGAGGGGACGGCCGACGCCGTGTTCCAGAATATCGACATCATCGAAAGCTATGCGCCCGAATATATGGTGCTGCTGGCAGGTGATCATGTCTATAAAATGGACTATGAGCTGATGCTCCAGCAGCATGTCGACAGCGGCGCGGATGTGACGGTCGGCTGCATGGAAGTGCCGCGCAGCGAGGCGTCTGGCTTTGGCGTGATGCATGTCGATGAGAAGGACTGGATCACCGCCTTCGTCGAAAAGCCCAAAGACCCGCCGGCGATTCCCGGCCAGCCCGACATGGCGCTGGCGTCGATGGGGATCTATGTTTTCCAGACCCGTTTCCTGATCGAGCAGCTGCGGCGTGACGCGGACGACCCGGCGAGCAAGCGCGATTTTGGCGGCGACATCATCCCCTATATCGTCAAGCATGGCAAAGCGGTGGCGCACCGCTTTTCGAGCAGTTGCGTGCGGGCCGAAAGCGAGTTGGTCCCCTACTGGCGCGACGTGGGGACGATCGACGCCTACTGGCAGGCGAGCATCGACCTGACCGATGTGGTGCCATCGCTCGACCTCTATGACCGTAGCTGGCCGCTCTGGACCTATTCCGAAGTCACCCCCCCGGCCAAATTTGTCCATAATGAGGATGGACGGCGCGGTTCGGCGACATCATCGCTGGTGGCGGGCGGGTGCATCGTGTCGGGTTCCTCGCTGCATCGCAGCCTGCTCTTTTCCGGGGTTAAGACGCATAGCTTCTCGTCGGTCACCGACAGCGTCATCATGCCCAATTGCGAGATCGGGCGGGGTGCGCGATTGCATAAATGCGTGCTGGATTCAGGGATCATCATTCCGCCGGGCCTGATCATCGGCGAGCATCCCGAAGAGGATGCGCAGCGTTTCCGCCGAACCGAAAGCGGCATTTGCCTGGTGACGCAGCCGATGATCGAGCGGCTGGTGGCTTGAGCGGGCCTGTGGCGATGAAATTGCTGTCGGTCGCGTCCGAAGTCTATCCGCTGGTCAAGACCGGCGGCCTTGCCGATGTCGCTGGCGCGTTGCCCGGTGCGCTGGCGGCGCAGCAGGTCGCGGTGCGGACTTTGGTGCCGGGCTATCCCGCCGTCATCGCGCGGCTCGGCAAGGCGAAGGTGGTGCGGCGTTATGAGGCGCTGTTCGGCGTTCCCGCGACCGTGCTGGCGGCCAGCGTCGGCGGGCTGGACCTGCTGGTGCTGGATGCGCCCGATTTCTATGCGCGTGAGGGTGGTCCCTATGGCGACCATGCGGGTAATGAGTGGCCTGACAATTGGCGGCGATTTGCCGCCTTGTCGCGGGTCGGGGCGGATATTGCCGCCGATGGCGTGAAGGGCTGGCGGCCCGATGTCGTCCATGTCCATGACTGGCAGGCGGCGATGACTGCGGCCTATATGCGCTTTGGCCCGGCGGCACGGGTACCCAAGGTGGTGACGATCCACAATCTGGCGTTTCAGGGGCGGTTCAGTGCGGATATCTTCGCTACGCTGGGCCTGCCGCAGGAGGCGTGGGGGGTGGATGGCGTCGAATATTATGGCGGCATCGGCTATTTGAAGGCGGGGCTGGTGTCGGCTGACGCGATCACGACAGTGAGCCAGACATATGCGGAGGAAATTCGTTCGCCGGTCCATGGCATGGGGCTGGATGGCCTGATCAACGGGCGGGTCGACCGGCTGCACGGGATATTGAACGGGGTGGATACCGCCATCTGGAATCCGGCGAATGATAGCCTGATTACAAAGGCTTATACGGCACGCGCGCTGGGTGGTCGGACGGCCAATCGTCGCGCGCTGGAGAGTCGCTTTGGCCTCGATCATGACGATGCGCCGATCTTCATCATCGTCAGCCGCCTGACCTGGCAGAAGGGGATGGACCTGATGGTCGGTGCGATCGACCATCTGGTCGGGTTGGGTGCGAAGCTGGCGGTGCTGGGATCGGGCGATCATCCGCTGGAGGGCGCGTTTCTGGGCGCGGCGGACCGGCATCGCGGACGGGTCGGCGTGCAGATCGGCTATGACGAGCCATTGTCGCATCTGATGCAGGCGGGTGGCGATGCGATCCTGATCCCGTCGCGGTTCGAGCCGTGCGGGCTGACCCAGTTGTACGCGCTGCGCTATGGATGCGTGCCGGTGGTGGCGCGGGTCGGGGGGCTGGCCGATACGGTGATCGACGCCAATGAGGCGGCAGTGGCGGCGGGCGCGGCGACGGGCATCGTCTTTGCCCCGTCCGATCCGCTGGCGCTGCATGGCGCGATTGGCCGGGCTGTGCGGCTGCATGGGCAGCGGCCGGTGTGGCAGGCGATGCAGCGCGCGGGGATGCGTAGCGAGGTGTCGTGGGACCATAGCGCCGCGCGCTATGCCGCGCTCTACCGGGCGTTGCTGGCGGAGGCGGCGTGAGCGGGGGCGGATGCGCGCCGGTCATCGGCCCCACCGCCACCCGCTTTTCGATCTGGGCACCGGAGGCCGAGCAGCTATGGCTGTGCCTGTTCGACGACGCCGATCGGGAGAAACGGCTGCCGATGCTGCGCGATGGCGCTGGCGTGTGGCATGTCGAGGCGGCGGGCGTCGGCGCAGGGGGGCGTTATGGTGTGCGGGCCGATGGTGTCTATGATCCGGCTGCGGGGCTGTGGTTCGATCCCGACAAGCTGTTGCTTGATCCTTATGCGCCGGCGATCGACCGGGCGTTCGTCTATGATCCGGCGCTGACGGCGCGGCGCGGGGAGGGGGGCGATACCGCGCCGCTGATGCCGAAAGGGGTGGTGGCCGCGCCGATGGCTCCGGTCCCTGCCAATCCGTCGCTTTTTGCGCCGGGTGGCCTGATCTACGAATTGCATGTGCGTGGTTTCACGATGCTGCATCCCGATATACCGGAAGCGCAGCGCGGGACCATCGCCGCGCTGGCCCATCCGGCGATCATCGCGCATTTGCAGCAGTTGCATGTGTCTGCCGTGGAACTGATGCCGATCAACGCCTGGATCGACGAGCGGCATCTGGGTCCGCTCGGCCTCACCAATTATTGGGGCTATAATCCGGTCAGCTGGTTTGCGATCGACCCGCGGCTGGCCCCCGGTGGCATGGCGGAGCTGCATGCGACCGTCGCGGCGTTGCATGAGGCGGGTATCGGTGTGATCCTGGACATGGTCTATAATCATAATGGCGAGAGCGACATATATGGCCCGACGCTGTCGCTGCGCGGCCTGAATGCCCGCGACTATTTCCGCCATGCCGATGACGGGCAACTGATCAACGATACCGGGACGGGCAACAGTATCGCGTGCAACCAGCCGATGGTGCGCCGTTTGATCCTGGAGTCCTTGCGCCATTTCGTGACGCAGGCTGGGGTCGACGGCTTCCGCTTCGATCTGGGACCGGCGCTGGGGCGGATGGCCGACGGATTTGATCCCCATGCGCCATTATTGGAAGAGATGCGGGCTGACCCGCTGCTTGCGGACCGGGTGATGATTGCCGAGCCGTGGGACATCGGGCCGGGCGGCTATCAGCTGGGGCGCTTTGGCGCGGGGTGGCTGGAATGGAATGACCGCTATCGCGATGACATGCGGCGTTTCTGGCGGGGGGACGCGGGGACGCTGGGCGGCTTTGCGACGCGGCTGGCGGGATCGTCGGACATATTTGGGGGCGATGCGACCCGCAGCGTCAATTTCCTGGCCGCCCATGACGGCTTCACGCTGGCGGACCTGACTGCCTATGAGCAGCGACATAACCACGCCAATGGCGAACAGAATCGCGATGGCCATGGCGAAAATCTGAGCTGGAATAATGGCGTGGAGGGGGTGAGTGACGACCCCGCCATTGTCGCGGCGCGGCGGCGCGATGTGATGGCGCTGCTCTCGACGCTTTTCTGTTCGCGCGGGGCGATCATGCTGAGCGCGGGGGATGAATTTGGCCGCAGCCAGCAGGGCAATAACAATGCCTATGCGCAGGATAATGTCATCGGCTGGGTCGATTGGGCGGGGCGGGACCGGGCGATTGAGCGCCACGCCTTTGCGCTGGCGGCGCTACGGGCGCGATGCGCTGACCTGACGGATATTGCCCTGCTGCGCGACGAGGATGTGGTCTGGCTGGACGAGAGTGGCGAGGCGATGACGGTGGCGCAATGGGAGCAGCCGGAGCGGCGCTGCGTCGCGCTGCATTTCATGCGGTCGGGATGGACGCTGTGCGTCAATGGCAGCGGCGAGGCGCAGGATTTTCGGTTGCCCGATGGCCGGGCCATCAAGGTTGCCGGGCGCAGCCTGCTGCCCGTGGAATCATGCGCGTGAAGGAAAATTGGTGAGTCCAGCTGGGTTCGAACCAGCGACCTACTGATTAAAAGTCAGTTGCTCTACCGACTGAGCTATGGACCCCCAAGCGTCTGGGTGCGCACGCACTAGAGGGGGCGGCGGGGATGGTCAACCTCTTGTGGTATGGTTTGTTGGGCTTTTTGGCGTCGGGCGTTCAGGCGGGCGTCGAGGTGGCGGATCGTGAGGCCGGATTGGGGATCGCGCCAAGTGGGCGCGATGGCACGGAGCGGGGTCAGGACGAAATCGCGCGCGGCAAAGGCGGGGTGAGGGATGGTAAGTTGGCGGCTGTTCCAGACGCCGCCTGACCAGAGGATGATGTCGATATCGAGACTGCGGGCGCCCCAGCGGCGATAGCGGCGGCGGCCCAGCGCCTGTTCTATCGACTGGAGCCACGCCAGCATCGCGGGCGGTTCGAGCGGGCCTTGGACCAGCAGCGCCGCATTGGCGTAGCGGCGGCGGGAGGGGCCGATCGGCGGGGTTTCGATGGTGTGCGACGTTGCCACGATCCGGGCGTGCTGCGCGATTCGCGTTGCGGCTTCGGACAGCAGGTGCCGGGGCGTCAGGCGGGCGGACAGGGCGCGGTTCGATCCCAGGGCCAGCGCGTAAATATGGGGTTCCGTTTTCGCCATAGGGTTGCGCTTACAGCCGTGGTGAGCGTGCGCAAGTCATGACGTCAGGCCATGGGTGTCGGGCTTTTGCCATTTTTCGCTGACGCCTTCATTTCTTCGTACACGGCTTCGCGCATATCGACCTCAAGCGCCTCAAGATATTTGAGCGCATCCTTGTAGGTCAGGAAGTCCTTGCCATCTGCGACGATCGGCACGGTGCGACCATTATAGATCCGCCGGAGCAGGCGCCTTTGCGTCCTGCCGATGGGGGACGCGCTTTCGGTGTCGATGTCGATCATAATCTGTCGTGGAGCCTGTCATCAAAAATGATCATGTATTTTGCCAATCCTCCCCTTGCCAAGGGGAGGTGGATGGCCGCAGGCCAGACGGTGGGGTGTCACGCTATCGAGAGGGTGACACCCCTCCACCACGCCCTACGGGCGCGGTCCCCCTCCCCTTGCAGGGGAGGATTTTCGTGTCAGTTTTGCAAAGGATATGACCGCAAAAAAGGGCGGCTCCTTGCGGGGCCGCCCTTTTTGTAACGCTTGGGTAGAAGCCGATCAGCGCGAATAGAATTCGACGACCAGATTGGGTTCCATCTTCACCGGATAAGGCACTTCGTCCAGCGTGGGGACGCGGACATAGGTGACCTTGGCGGCGCCATCGGGCGAGACATAGTCGGGGATGTCGCGTTCGGCCAAGGCCTGTGCTTCCATCACCAGCGCCATTTCCTGCGCCTTCTTGCCCAGGGTGATTTCGTCGCCCGGCTTCACCAGACGCGATGCAATGTTGCACTTCACGCCGTTCACATAGATGTGGCCGTGCGAAACGATCTGGCGCGAGGAGAAGATGGTCGGCGCGAACTTGGCGCGATAGACGACGGCGTCCAGGCGGCGTTCGAGCAGGCCGATCAGATTCTGGCCGGTGTCGCCCTTCATGCGGCTCGCCTCAAAATAGTTCTTCTTGAACTGCTTTTCGGTGATGTCGCCATAATAGCCCTTGAGCTTCTGCTTGGCGCGCAGCTGGATGCCGTAATCCGACACCTTGCCCTTGCGGCGCTGGCCGTGTTGCCCCGGACCATATTCGCGCTTGTTCACAGGCGACTTGGGACGGCCCCAGATATTCTCGCCCATGCGACGGTCGAGTTTATACTTGGCGCTGGTGCGCTTCGTCATGGTATTTCCTTACAATAGCTAACGACGTTTGTTCACCCTCCTGATCCGAAAACCGGTTCCCACTTTTCGGGGAGGGTGAATGTTATTCCCGGTATCGCCTACGTCCGTTTTGCGTTTGTGCGCTCAGGGGCAGGGCCACCGCTTCACCGGGATGCGGGACCAATTGCGAAGGCGCGCCTATGGCCACAAGGGGGCTGCATGTCAACCCTCGACAGGGGCTTGAGCGACGCCTAATTGGCGGGGCATGAACCCTGATGATTATAGCAGCATGGTCGAGGTGCGGGCGGGCGTCGATACGATCGATCGCGAACTGGTCGCGTTGCTGGCTGCGCGATTTGCCCATATGCGTGCCGCCGCCCGGATCAAGCCCGATCGCGGCGCTGTGCGGGACGAGCCGCGCAAGCGGCAGGTGATCGACCAGGCGTGCGCGGAGGCGGCGCGGATTGGCGCGCCGGTGGAGATTGTCGCTGACCTGTGGGAGCAACTGGTCGAGGCGTCGATTGCCTATGAGATGGCCGAGTTTGAGCGGACGCGGGGTTAGCGTTCGCGCGGGCGGTTGAGGTGGGAGAGGACGCCGCGGAGCGTGCGCACCTCCAGATGGTTCCAGCCCGGCTTGGTCAGCAGGTTGCGCAGCGTCAGCCGGGTCGCATTGGCGCGGTCGGGCGGGAAGAAATAGCCGACCTTTTCCAGCAGCGTGTTGAGCTGTTCGATCATCCCTTCCAGCTCTACCTGTGGCGCGGGTTCACCAAGGTCGGTGATGGTGGGCTGTTTCAGGTCGGCCTGTTTCGACCATTCATAGGCGCACAGGATGACCGCCTGCGCGAGGTTTAGCGACCCGAATTCCGGGTTGATCGGCACGGTCAATATCTTGCGGGCGAGCGCGACATCCTCAGTCTCCAGCCCTGAGCGTTCCGGCCCGAAAATGTAGGCGCAGCGGCCCTGTGCGGCGTGGATCTCGCGGGCAGCTTCCTCCGGCGTCACGACCGGCTTGGTGACGCCGCGCTTGCGCACGGTGGTGGCATAGACATGGGCGCAGTCGGACACGGCTTCGGCGAGGGTTTCAAACACCTGCGCCTGATCGAGGATGAAGTCCGCGCCCGCGGCGGATGGGCCGGCGTCCGGGTTTGGCCAGCCGTCGCGGGGCGAGACCAGGCGCATTTCAGTAAGCCCGAAATTGAGCATGGCGCGGGCGGCCTTGCCGATATTCTCGCCAAGCTGGGGGCGGACGAGGACGATGACGGGGGGGAGGGGGACGAAGGGAGGAGGCATTTGGGTTTCCGATTGGTCAGCAGGATCAGTCTCATCCTCCGTTCGCCCTGAGCGAAGTCGAAGGGCGTCACTGAGCGAAGGCGAAGTGTGCGAAACGGAAGCCTTTTTCAGCTTGTCCCAATTTTCAGCGATCAACGCTTCCTTCTTCTTGCGCGACCAGCCCTTGATTTGCAGTTCGCTGGCGAGCGCCTCTGCGCGAGTTTCAAATTCGGCAGACCAAACAAGTTCGACCGGACGACGATCGAATGTGTACCCTTTGATCGCCCCTGACTGATGTTGGGCAATCCGGGTTTCGAAATTGTCCGTGTGGCCAGTATAATATGAACCGTCGGAACAGCGCAGCATATAGGCGTGAAAGGTCATTGCTGATCAGGACCTCGCTGCGCTCGGTCGAGCCCTTCGACTTCGCTCAGGGCGAACGGATGAGGGGCTGCGCAGCTCATACTCACCCCCCAACTTCCTTCACCGTACTCGCAAATTCCTCGAAATCCCTGGCGTCGCTGAAGTCCTTATAGACGCTGGCGAAGCGGATATAGGCGACGCTGTCGAGGCGTTTGAGGCCTTCCATGACGAGTTCACCGATCGCGCGGGCGGGGACTTCGCTGTCGCCGCTGGTTTCGAGCTGGCGCTGGATGCCGGAGATGAGTTTTTCGATGCGGCTGGGGTCGATCGGGCGCTTGCGGCAGGCGATGCCGATCGAGCGGGCCAGCTTGTCGCGCTCGAACGCTTCCTTGCGGCCCTCGCTCTTGACCACCCAGATGTCGCGCAGCTGGATGCGTTCAAAGGTGGTGAAGCGCGCGGCGCAGGCTTCGCACTGGCGGCGGCGGCGGATGGCATTGCCATCCTCCGTCGGCCGACTGTCCTTCACCTGGCTATCTTCATGGGCGCAGAAGGGGCAGCGCATTCACATTCTCCCACTAGTTCCCCCACCCGTTTGCGGGAGGGGGCTAGGAGGTGGGCCTGTCCTAACGCTGCCTAAGCCGGGCAGGCCCCACCCCAACCCCTCCCCTGAAGGAGAGGGGCTTTCATGTTGCTTAGTAGATCGGGAAGCGGCTGGTCAGGGCCAGCACTTTTTCGCGGACATGGGCTTCGACCTGGCCGTCGCCTTCGTCGCCGTTGCGCTTGAGGCCTTCGACGACCTGGGCGATCAACTGGCCGATCTCGCGGAATTCCGCTTCGCCGAAACCGCGCGTGGTGCCGGCGGGGGTGCCGAGGCGCACGCCGGAGGTGACGAACGGGCTGGCGGTGTCGAACGGCACGTTGTTCTTGTTGCAGGTGATGAAGGCGCGATCGAGCGCCTTTTCCGCCGCCTTGCCGGTGGTGTTCTTCGCGCGCAGGTCGACCAGCATCAGGTGATTGTCGGTGCCGCCCGATACGATCGACAGGCCAGCGTCGGCCAGGGTGGCGGCCAGTGCCTTGGCATTGGCGACGATCTGGTGGGCATAGGCCTTGAATTCAGGGCTGAGTGCTTCCTTGAAGGCCACGGCCTTGGCCGCAATGATGTGCATCAGCGGGCCGCCCTGCATACCGGGGAAGATGGCGCTGTTGATCTTCTTGGCGATCGCTTCGTCATTGCACAGGACAATGCCCGACCGCGGGCCACGCAGCGACTTGTGGGTCGTGGTGGTGGTGACATGGGCATGAGGCACGGGCGAGGGATGCGCGCCGCCCGCGACCAGGCCGGAAAAGTGCGACATATCGGCGAGCAGATAGGCGCCCACTTCGTCGGCAATCTCGCGGAAGCGCTTGAAGTCCCAGGTGCGCGAATAGGCGGTGCCGCCGCAGATGATCAGCTTGGGCTTGCACTCGTGGGCGATGCGGGCGACTTCGTCCATGTCGATCAGATGATCGTCGGCGCGCACGCCATAGGGGACGGGGTTGAACCATTTGCCGCTCATATTGACCGGCGACCCGTGGGTCAGGTGGCCACCCGACGATAGGTCGAGGCCCATGAAGGTGTCGCCGGGCTGGAGCAGGGCGAGGAACACCGCCTGGTTCATCTGGCTGCCGCTGTTGGGCTGAACATTGGCGAAATTGGCGCCGAACAGTTGTTTCGCGCGCTCGATCGCCAGCGTTTCGACGACGTCGGCATATTCGCAGCCGCCATAGTAACGCTTGCCCGGATAGCCTTCGGCATATTTGTTGGTGAAGATGGAGCCGGCCGCTTCCAGCACCGCTTTCGACACGATATTTTCGGACGCGATCAGTTCGATCTTGTCCTGCTGGCGCTTCAGCTCGTTACCGATCGCGCCGAAGATTTCCGGGTCCGCGCTGGCGAGGCTTTCGCTGAAAAAGCCGTCCTGACGGATGGCGGGGGCGAGGGTGTCGATGCTCATCGAAGATTCCTTTCAGAGCGCGGGCTGGGAGAGTTTTTCGACGCGGCCGCTATGGCGGCCTCCGCCAAATTCCGTGGTGAGGAAAGCTGTGACGCAGGCCTTGGCCATGTCCACGCCGGTCAGGCGCGCGCCCATAGCGATGACATTGGCGTCATTATGTTCGCGCGACAGGGCCGCGGACAAGGGTTCGCCGACCAGCGCGGCGCGGCAGGCCGGGTTGCGATTGACCGCGATGGAAATGCCGATGCCGGAACCACAGAGCGCGATGCCGCGTTCCGCTGCGCCGGATGCTATGGCTGTCGCGAGCTTGTAACCATAATCGGGATAATCGACCCGGTCAGCAGTCGCGGGGCCAAGGTCGGCGACGTCATGTCCTTCGTCGCGCAGCCACTGGGCGAGTTCCGCCTTCAGGTCGATGGCGGCATGATCGGATGCGATGGCGATCTTCATCTGCTGTGCGTCCCTTCACCGATGGGGTGATTCGTTCCCGCGCCTCTTAGGGGGTGAGGGCGGCAATTGCCACCTTGCACCACCGCCCTTATGGGAAGGGGCATGACAGGCACGATTTTATCTATTCTCATGCTGGCCGGGCTGCTGCTGACCGGCGGCGGGCTATATGTGATGCTCAAGTTGCGGGATCGCAAGCGCGGCGCGCTGATGATCATTGCGGGGCTGGTGATGTTCGGCAATGTCGCGATCACCGCGATTCCGGGGCCGGATCTGCCGGGACTGGAGCAGCGCTGACCCGCAGCGCCAGTGAGGCCAGCAGGTCGGTTTGGGTCACCAGTCCCTGTAACTGATAATCCGCATCTATGACGACAGCTTCACGACGCGCACCGCTGCTCAACGGACCGATCAGGCGTGCGACAGGGGTGTCGGGGTGGACGAAGAACGGGCGGCTGGCAATGTCGCGCGCTTGTACGCCATCGCGTGCCAGGTCCAGCGCACCGATCAATCCCTGCACCCGATCAGCATCGTCCAGCACGGGCAGCGCCAGCAGGTTTCGTGCCTGCATCAGCGCCCGGACTTCCCCCACTGGCTGGCGTGCGCGGACATGCAGCACGTCGCGCGACATGATGTCGCCGCAGTGGATCGTGCCATGGGTGCGTTCGGCGGCGCGTAGTTCTGCATCGGCCAGCAATTGCCGCAGATCGGCTTCATCCACGTCCAGCCGGTCGCCAAAATTGTCGAGGGCGTCGGCAATATCCTGTTCATTGGGGGCGGAGCGCAGCAGCGGGGCGGGATCGGTCGTGCCGTGCGGCGCAGGAGCTTTGGGCGCGACATGGGGATAGCTGTGCCCGGCAAGGCGATGGAACAGGATCGCCACGACCAGCAGCAGAAGCGTGTTCAGGCCGACCGGGACGAGCGCGAACATATAGTCGCCCGCCGGTCCGCCAGCTCCCAGCACGGCAGACAGGGCAACGGCACCACCGGGCGGATGCAGGCAGCGTAGCAGCGACATGATGGCGATGGCCGCGCCAACGGCGAACGCGGCGGCGATCGTCGGATTGGGGATGATATGGCCGACTGCGATCCCGACAAGCGCTGAGATGACATTGCCGCCCAATACTGGCCAAGGCTGGGCCAGCGGACTGGCCGGCACGGCGAACAGCAGCACGGCCGACGCGCCCATGGGTGCAACCAGCAGAGGATGGGCCAGGCCGTTGCCCAGCATCAGCCCGCATAACAGGCCGGTGATGGCAATGCCGCCGATGGCACCGCTGGCTGCCTTCATCCGGTCCAGAAAGCCGGGGCCGGGCGGGGCGGGGACGAAGGCGCTATAATAGCGGCTCCAGATCAGACGGCTGTTTGGCTCTGGCGGTTGCGGCATGGGCGCGGGGCCTATCGTCCGGCAGGCGAAGCGCCAAGCGCGAAAAAGCTGGGATTGGACAAGAAGGGATTGTTCGTCAGAAGCATGACGCAAAAAGGGGCCACCTTGCGGCAGCCCCTCTGTACGTGCGCGCTGTCTTGATCCTCAGCGGATCGGCGAGTCCGGGGACAGGCGCATGTCGAGATAATTGTCGACCGACTTCATCAGCTGGTCGAGTTCATGTTCGAAGAAATGGTTGGCGCCACGGATTTCGTCGTGGTGGATGGTGATGCCCTTTTGCGTGCGCAGCTTGTCGACAAGCTTTTGCACGGCGCTGGCGGTCACGACTTCGTCCGAGGTGCCCTGGACGATGATGCCCGATGAGGGGCAGGGCGCGAGGAAGGAGAAGTCGTACATATTCGCCGGGGGGGCGACCGAGATGAAGCCGCGGATTTCCGGGCGGCGCATCAGCAGCTGCATCCCGATCCAGGCGCCAAAGGAGAAGCCCGCGATCCAGGTGGTTTGGGCTTCGGGATGGAAGCTCTGGACCCAGTCGAGCGCGGCGGCGGCGTCGGACAGTTCACCGATGCCATTGTCGAACGTGCCCTGGCTGCGGCCCACGCCGCGGAAGTTGAAGCGCAGCACGGCAAAGCCGCGCTTCACGAAAGTCTTGTAGAGCGCCTGGGTGATGCGGTCGTTCATCGTGCCGCCGCCCTGGGGGTGCGGGTGCAGGATCATGGCGACCGGCGCACGCGGGCGGGGCGGGGGGCTGAAGCGGCCTTCGAGGCGACCTTCGGGTCCGGTAAAGATTACGTCGGGCATGGCACCTGTTATCGTTATGGCCACCGATCACCTTGTGTCAGGTCGGCGGGCGGTGGCAAAAGGACGCGCGCCGCGCCAGAAGCTGGCGCTGCGCGGCAGACCGCCTATATAGAAGCCGCCGCCATTTCCGCAATCAATGAGTAACATCGCATCGTGGCTGCCCAACGCCTCTATCTAGACCATGCCGCGACCACGCCGATGCTGCCTGCTGCCAAGGCGGCAATGGTCGATGCGCTGGAGTGCTGGGCCAACCCGTCCAGCCCCCATGCCGACGGGCGCGCGGCGCGTGCGACGCTGGAGCGGGCGCGGGCGCGAATTGCCGAGGCACTGGGGTGGCGGGGGCATGTGATCTTCACGTCGGGGGCGAGCGAGGCGATCGCGATTGGGCTGACGCGGGGCAAGGCGGCGCGGGTCGCAACGTCGCCGGTCGAGCATGATTCGGTGTTGCGGGTGACGGAGGGAGCGGAGCGGCTGGCGGTGGATGGGGATGGCTGCGTCCACTTACCCCGTCATCCCGTCGAAAGCCGGGATCCCGCTTCTTCTGTAGCACCAGAAGGAAAGAGAGATCCCAGCATTCGCTGGGATGACGTGGTTTTGGCCATCCAGCACGTCAATAATGAGACCGGGGTGATCCAGCCGCTCGACGCTCTGGAGCGCGACGGGGCGCTGTTGTTCGCCGATTGCGCGCAGAGTGCGGGGAAGCTGGCGTTGCCTGATGCAGACATGATTGCGATCAGCGCGCATAAATTTGGCGGGCCGCCGGGGATCGGGGCTTTGCTGGTGCGCGATCTGGGGTTGCTGCACGCCGGGGGCGGGCAGGAGCAGGGCTATCGGGCCGGGACGGAAAATTTGCCTGCCATAATGGCGATGGCGGCGGCGCTGGAGGCGCGGACGGATTGGCTGGCGGAGGCTGCTGGCCTGCGCGCGCGGCTGGATGCGGGTATCGAGGCTGCGGGCGGGCAAGTCGTTGCGCGCGATGCGGCGCGCATCCCGGCCATTGCCAGCTATCGGATGCCGGGCCTGTCGGCGCGGGCGCAGCTGATCCAGTTTGACCTGGCCGGGATTTCGGTGTCGGCGGGCAGCGCCTGTTCGTCGGGATCGCTCAAGACCAGCCATGTGCTGCACGCCATGGGATGGGACGAGGCGGCGGCGAGTGAAGTTGTGCGCGTGAGTTTCGGGCCGCAGACGAACGAGGCGGATGTCGAGCGGTTCCTGGGGCAGTGGGTCGCCATGGCCGCACGGGTGCGGCGATGATCTATCTGGATTATCAGGCGACGACGCCGCTGGCACCGGAAGCGTTCGACGCGATGGTGCCGTTGTTGCGCGACCAGTTTGCCAATCCACACAGTGCGCATCGGTTGGGCAGGGCTGCCGCTGCACAGGTTGAGGTAGCGCGCGAGGAGATTGGCAAGTTGTTGCCGGGCGGAGGGCGTTTGCTGTTCACGTCCGGGGCGACCGAGGCGCTGAATATCGCGATCCAGGGCGTTCCTTCGGGTGACATCGTGACGATCGCGACGGAACATGCCGCTGTGCTGGATACGGTGGAGGCGTTGCGCCGGGCGGGGCGGACGATCACGCTGCTGCCGGTCAGGACCGACGGTTTGGTGGACATGGATGCCGCCAAGCAGGCGATCCGTCCGGGCGTTGCGCTGGTGATCACGATGCTGGTCAATAATGAGATTGGCGTGGTCCAGCCGGTCGCGGCGCTGTCGGCTATGGCGCATGATGCGGGTGCCATGTTCCTGTGCGACGCGGTGCAGGGCTATGGCCGGGTGCCGATCCCCGGCACTTGCGACATGGTGGCGATCAGCGCGCACAAGATTCACGGTCCCAAGGGTGTCGGCGCATTGTGGCTGCGGGATGGGGTGAAGCCTGCGCCGCTGATCCATGGCGGGGGGCAGGAGGGGGGCCTGCGATCCGGTACGCTGTCGCCTGCGCTGTGCGCCGGGTTTGGCGTGGCGGCGCGGTTGATGCGGGAGCGGGCTGAGGCTGATCGCGCGCATGTGGAAATGTTGGCGGCGATGGCGCGCAGCCTGTTTGCCGACTGGACGCTCAATGGCAGCGCGGACGTGCGCTATGCCGGCAATCTCAACCTGCGCCGTGACGGGATCGACGGGGCGCGGCTGTTGTCAGATTGCCGCAATATTGCTTTTTCGTTGGGAAGCGCTTGCGCAAGCGGGTCCGGGCGGCCTAGCCATGTGTTGCGCGCACTGGGCCTGACAGACGCACAGGCGCGTGGATCGGTGCGGATCGGCTTTGGCCGCTACACGACACCGGCCGAACTGGAGAGCGCTGCGGAGGCATTGAACAGGGCGGCAGCCGCACAAGCGGCGCCGTAGCAGGGAGCGTCGCGTCAATGACCAGGATCATATTCATCAGCGCCGATGGCGAGCGACGGCAGGAAGTCGACGCACCGGCGGGATCGGTCCTGCTGGACGTGGCGCAGGCGGCGGGCCAGCCGTTGGAAGGAACATGCGAAGGTCAGATGGCCTGTTCCACCTGCCATGTCATCGTCGATGCGGCGGACTTTCCCCATCTGCGCCGTGCGAGCGAGGATGAGGAGGATATGCTGGACCTGGCCGCCGCTGCGACGCGCACCAGCCGCCTGTCCTGCCAGATCGTGCTGGCGGAAGGGCTGGAGAGCCTGACCGTCCGTATTCCGTCCGAATCCTATAATATGCAGGGCATGTGAGCGGGATGGAGCTTCGCCCGTTCCGCATCGCCACGCTGGCCCTTGTCCTGTGCCTGACCGCGACCACGTTGGCCGCGCCCAAGAAAAAAGCGAAGGAGCCGGTGCCGACCGGGCGGCTCGATTCGCTGCTGCCGCCGCCACCCCGCTATCTGGTGCCGCAATCGGCGCTGGCATCCGTGCGCAATCCCAAGACGATCGAGGAGGAAACCGGCGGGCGGCTGGGCATCGCGCTGGTGGACAGCAAGGGTGCGCTGATCCTGGGCTTCAACCGGGATGAGCGGTTTGCGCTCTGTTCGACCTTCAAGGCGCCGCTCGCTGCTGCCGTGCTGATCGGCGCGGAGGGGGGCAAGTTCGGGCTGGAGGGCGAAATCCCTTTCGGCAAGGACGATATTCTCGATTATGCGCCGGTGGTGAAGAAGAATAAGAAGCGCGGTCGGATGAGCATGGCCGAACTGGCGCAGGCGGCTGTCGAGGTGAGCGACAATAGCGCGGCGAACCTGCTGCTGCCGATGCTGGGTGGGCCAGAGGGGCTGACGGCGTTCATGCGGGCGCATGGCGACAGCGTGACCCGGCTGGATCGCAACGAACCGGCATTGAATGAAAATGCGCCGGGCGATCCGCGCGATACGACGACGCCCGCCGCAATCGCCGGGCTGATGGGGCGGCTGCTGTTTCGCGATATGCAGGGGAAGAGCGCCGATACGCTGCGCGGCTGGCTGAACGCCAGCAGCACCGGCGACAAGCGGATCAAGGCGGGCCTGCCCGAAGGTTGGACGTCGGGCAGCAAGACCGGGACATGCGGCACCGCCTATAATGACGTGGCGCTGGTGAAGGCGCCGTCGGGCGAGGAATATATACTGGCCGTCTATCTCGATCGCCCGACCGTGGACGCCAAGGCAGCCGAGGCGGCGATTGCGCAGGCGGCGCAGGCGGCGCTGGATTTTCTGGCCAAGGCGCAGAAGAGCGGGCTGGATTAGGCCACATTCCGTTCGCTTCGAGCGAAGTCGAGAAGCCGTTGCGCTGTTGTGTCTCGACTTTGCTCGACACGAACGGACGTGGTGTGTGGCCCCTTGCCATCCCCATCCTTCTTCGCCATATGCCGCGCCGGGAGTCGGGCGGACGAGGTCGTCGCCAACCTGGTCAGGTCCTGACGGAAGCAGCCACAGTGATTTTGCCGCGGGTCGTTCCGGCTCCCACCTTTGCCCCATCATCCTGCTTCGACAAGGGCCGCCCAAGCGGCTAGGACACAGATATGTCCGATTCCCCCCAGCCCTATCGCGTCCTTGCGCGCAAATATCGGCCGCGCAATTTCCGCGAGCTGATCGGCCAGGACGCGATGGTCCAGACGCTGGGCAATGCGATCAAGCGGGGGCGGCTGGCGCACGCCTTCCTGATGACCGGCGTGCGCGGGGTCGGCAAGACATCGACCGCGCGGCTGATCGCCAAGGCGCTGAACTGCATTGGCGAGGATGGGCAGGGCGGGCCGACGATCGATCCGTGCGGTGTGTGCGAGCCATGCCGCGCGATTGCCGAGGGGCGGCACATCGATGTGGTCGAGATGGACGCGGCCAGCCATACTGGCGTCGATGATGTGCGCGAGATAATCGAGGCGGTGCGCTATGCCGCCGTGTCGGCACGCTACAAGATCTACATCATCGACGAAGTGCATATGCTCTCCAAAAATGCGTTCAACGCGCTGTTGAAAACGCTGGAGGAGCCACCTGCCCATGTGAAATTTCTGTTCGCCACTACGGAAGTGAACAAGGTGCCGGTGACGGTGCTGTCGCGCTGCCAGCGGTTCGATTTGCGCCGGATTCCAGCCGAGTTGCTGGCGGGGCATTTCGCCCATGTCGTGGAGGCCGAGGGCGTTGGCGCTGAGGCGGATGCGCTGTCGTTGATTGCGCAGGCGGCGGAAGGATCGGCGCGTGACGGGCTGTCGATTCTGGACCAGGCCATTGCCCATGCCGAGATGGGCGAGGGCGAGCCGATGGTCACCGCGACCCAGGTTCGCGACATGCTGGGCCTGTCGGATCGCGGATCGGTGCGCCGCCTGCTGGGTCTGCTGCTGGAGGGGGAGACCGCCGCGCTGCTGGCCGGGATACGCGATCAATATGCGCTGGGGGTCGAGCCGCTGGCGCTGATGCGCGGGTTGCTGGAACTGGTCCATGCGGTGACGCTGGTGAAGGCGGGGCGCGACATTGCCAGCCCCGGCCAGTCCGCCGAGGAGCGCGAGGCGCTGGCCGACTGGGCGTCGCAACTGGGCTTCGCGCCCTTGCATCGCTTGTGGCAGTTGCTGCTTAAGGGGCATGATGAGGTCGCGGGCGCGATCCTGCCGATCGAAAGCTGCGAAATGGCGTTGTTGCGGGTGATGCACGCGGCGACCATGCCCGATCCGGGTGAGCTGGCGCGGCTGCTGCGCGAGGGCGGGCCTGTCGTGGCTGCACCATCGGGGGCGGTTGCTTCGGCTCCGACGGCTGGCCCGGCGGCGAAGCTGCCTGCGACCTTCGAGGATCTAATCGAAGCGCTGTGGCAGAAGGGTAAGGGGCAGCTGGCGCAGGAACTGCATGATTGTGTCGGGCTGGTCCGCTATGCGCCGCCTGAAATCGACTATCGCGCGACGCCGCAATTGCCGTCCGACTTCGCCGCGCGCCTGACCCAGGCGTTGCGCGAGATGACGGGCAGCGGCTGGCGGGTGACGCCGAGCGACGCAGCAGCCCAACCGACCTTGCTGGAGCGCGAGGAAGCGGCCAAGGCCGAAGCCCGCGCTGACATATTGGAAATTCCGGTGGTCAAGGCGGCAATGGCCGCTTTCCCCGATGCTGCGCTGGTCGAAACCGACCAGCCGGAACAATGGAGTGCATGACGCATGAAAGATCTGAACGAAATATTGGGCATGGCCACCCGCGTGCAGGAGGAACTGCAACGCGCGCAGGATAATCTGGACAAGCTGGAAGTCGAAGGCGCGGCTGGCGGCGGACTGGTGAAGGTGCGCGCATCGGCCAAGGGGCGGATCATCGGCGTGTCGATCGACGACACGCTGCTCACGCCGTCCGAAAAGCAGATATTGGAGGATCTGGTCACCGCCGCCTTCAACGACGCGCGCAAGAAGGCCGATGAGGTCAGCAATGCGGAAATGGGCAAGATGACATCCGGCCTGCAACTGCCGCCTGGCTTCAAGCTGCCATTTTGATTCTTTTGCAGTTCCGGTACGGAAATCCTCCCCTGCAAGGGGAGGGGGACCGCCCGCCTAGCGGGTGGTGGAGGGGTGTCACCCTATCGAGAGGGTGACACCCCTCCGTCTGGCCTCCGACCATCCACCTCCCCTTGCAGGGGAGGATGAGTGCTGGGTTAGCTAACCATGATAGCCGTTTCGATGGGATGAAGGGCAGCTTCTGACCCCAAAATCCCGATAACCCCCGGTTCATCGTTGCGGCATTATGACAAGTGACGATTGATTGGTGCGACGGGCATCCCCATAAAGGCGATGAACCGTAGGACAGGGCCGCGTCTTTTGGCCCCGGAGAGTGAATGACCGTGCAATATCCCCTTCTGCCGCTGCGTGACATTGTCGTCTTTCCGCAGATGATCGTCCCGCTCTTCGTTGGTCGTGACAAGAGTGTTGCCGCACTGGAAGCGGCGATGGAAGGTTCCAAGGAAATCTTCCTCGTGTCGCAGCTCGACCCGGCCGAGGATGATCCGGGCCGCGATTCGCTGTATGACACGGGCGTCGTCGCCATCGTGTTGCAACTGCTCAAGCTGCCCGACGGCACCGTGCGGGTGTTGGTAGAGGGCAAGCATCGCGCGCGTTTGCAGACGATGGACAGCAAGGATGGCTATCTGGTTTCGGACGTCGAGACGGTAGAGGATATCGTTGCCGAGGGACCGGAAGCCGCCGCGCTGATGCGGTCGGTGGCCGAACAGTTTGAAAATTACGCCAAGCTCAACAAGAAGCTGCCCGCCGAAACGCCGGTGCAGCTGCGCGAGATTGAGGATGCCGGGCGGCTGGCCGACGCGATCTCCGCCAACATCAACGTCAAGGTATCCGACAAGCAGTCGCTGCTGGTCGAGGCCGATCCGGTCAAGCGGCTGGAGATGGTGTTCGCCTTCATGGAGGGCGAACTGGGCGTCATGCAGGTCGAAAAGAAGATCCGTGGCCGTGTGAAGCGCCAGATGGAAAAGACGCAGCGCGAATATTATCTGAACGAGCAGCTCAAAGCGATTCAGCGTGAGCTGGGCAATGGCGAGGGTGAGGAAGGCGACGAGCTTGCCGAACTGACCGAGAAGATCGCCAAGACCAAGCTGAGCAAAGAAGCGCGCGCCAAGGCGACCGCCGAGCTGAAAAAGCTTAAAGGTATGCAGCCCATGTCGGCTGAAGCGACAGTGGTGCGCAATTATCTGGACGTACTGCTGGGTCTGCCCTGGGGCAAGAAGGGCAAGGTCAAGAATGACCTCAAGCGCGCGCAGGATGTGCTGGATGAGGATCATTTCGCGCTCGACAAGGTCAAGGACCGGATCATCGAATATCTGGCCGTGCAGGCGCGCACCAACAAGCTGAAGGGGCCGATCCTGTGTCTCGTCGGCCCGCCGGGCGTGGGCAAGACGTCGCTGGGCCGTTCGATCGCCAAGGCGACGGGGCGTGAATTCGTGCGCCAGTCGCTGGGCGGCGTGCGCGATGAGGCCGAGATTCGCGGCCACAGGCGGACCTATATCGGGTCGCTGCCGGGCAAGATCGTCACCAACCTTAAAAAAGCCGGGACGATGAACCCGCTGTTCCTGCTCGACGAGATCGACAAGCTGGGTCAGGATTTCCGGGGTGATCCCGCGTCGGCGCTGCTGGAGGTGCTGGACCCGGAACAGAATAACAAGTTTCAGGACCATTATCTGGAGATCGACGTCGATCTTTCGGACATCATGTTCGTGACGACGGCCAACTCGCTGAATTTGCCGCAGGCTTTGCTTGACCGGATGGAGATCATCCGGCTGGAAGGCTATACCGAGGATGAGAAGGTCGAGATCGCGCAGCGCCACCTGATCGCCAAGCAGATCGACGCCCATGGCCTGAAAGACGGCGAATTTGTGGTGACGGAAGAGGCCGTGCGCGACCTTATTCGTTACTATACCCGCGAAGCCGGTGTCCGCACGCTGGAGCGCGAGATTGCGCGCCTCGCCCGCAAGGCGCTGCGCAAGATCCTCGAAGGCGTCTATGCAACCGTCGTGATTACGCCGGACAATCTGGCCGACTATGCCGGGGTGCGTAAGTTCCGCCATGGCGTGGGTGAGGATGAGCATCAGATCGGCGCGGTGACGGGTCTGGCCTGGACCGAAGTTGGCGGCGAATTGCTGACGATCGAGGCGGTGACCGTGCCGGGCAAGGGCATGATCAAAACCACCGGCAAGCTCGGCGAAGTGATGAACGAATCGATCCAGGCGGCGTTTTCTTACGTCCGCGCGCGGTCGCCCGGCTATGGCATCAAGCCCAGCCTGTTCAATCGCAAGGACATCCACATCCATCTACCCGAAGGGGCGGTGCCCAAAGATGGTCCGTCGGCGGGTATCGGCATGGTTACCTGCATCGTTTCCACCCTGACCGGTATCCCCGTTCACAAGGATGTGGCGATGACTGGCGAGGTCACGTTGCGTGGCCGGGTGCTGCCGATTGGTGGCCTGAAAGAGAAGCTGCTGGCGGCGTTGCGCGGCGGCATCAAGACGGTGCTGATCCCGCAGGAAAATGAGAAAGACCTAGCGGAAATTCCGGCCAACATTCGTGACGGACTGGAAATCGTGCCGGTGTCGCATGTCGATGAGGTGCTGGCGCGCGCGCTGGTTTCGCTGCCCGAAGCGATCGCCTGGACCGAGGAGGATGACCTCGCCGCGCAGCCGAGCAACGGGCCGACGAGGGACGGAGATGCTGCACTGCGGCATTGATTGAAGGGGAAAGCGGCTGATAACAGCCGGTTTTACGGCATTTTGCACCTGATGGCGCAAAATTGCATCGAAGCTGGTGGCTTCGTCGCTTTCCCTTTGACAGGCGCTGGAAGCTGCGCCTTATTGCGCCGCCTACGCCGCGATTCCTATACAACCAAATAGCACAAGGGGGTTCCCAAGGCATGAACAAGCAGGATCTTATCAGCGCTGTCGCCGACAGCAGCGGTCTCAGCAAAAGCGACGCCAGCAAGGCCGTCGAAGGTGTATTCGACGCCATCACTGGCGCGTTGAAGAAGGGCGATGAAGTGCGCCTGGTTGGTTTTGGTACTTTTTCCGTTTCGCAGCGCAAGGCTTCGACCGGTCGCAACCCGCGCACCGGCGAGACGATGACGATCAAGGCTTCGGCCCAGCCCAAGTTCAAGGCCGGCAAGGGCCTCAAGGATTCGGTCAACTGACGGTCCGGGCGCTTGCCATTGGGTGAGCGCTCACGTCTGACCACAACCGGTGTCGCGGCCGGAAAGTGATTAGGAGAGTAGCGTTGCCACAGGGGACAGCCCCAGGCGCGCATGTATGTCTGGGCAAGGGGGTGAAGGCTGATGCAGCTTTCGCCCCTTTTCTTTTGGTAGGGCGATGTTGCGTGTCGGGGGTGGAATGAAAGGTAGATGGGGGAGCGCGGGCGCGCTGGGTCTGGCACTGGCCCTGTCGGCGTGTGCAGGCGGCGATTATCGCCCGGTGCGCGATGTGCCGGTCAGGATTGGCCCGCCTTACACGGTGCGCGGCGTCACCTATGTGCCTGCCGCCGATCCGCGCTATGATATGCTGGGTTATGCCAGCTGGTACGGATCGGAATCGGGCAACCGTACTGCCAATGGCGAGCGTTTCCGGCCCGACTGGGTGACGGCGGCGCATACCAGCCTGCCGCTGCCCAGCTATGTCGAGGTCACGGCGCTGGACAGCGGGCGCACCATCGTCGTGCGGGTCAATGATCGTGGGCCGTTTGCGGGCAAGGGGCGGGTGATCGACCTGTCGCGCGGCGCGGCGGAGCAACTGGGAATGCGGGCGCAGGGGCAGGTCGCGGTGCGGGTGCGGGTGGTCAATCCACCGGAGAAGGTGCGCGAGCGGTTGCGCAAGGGCAAGGCGGCGGATGAGCGGCCGAGGGTGCCGGAGCGGACATTGGTAAAGCTGCGCGCGCAGATGAAGGCGGCGGGGCTGTAACCCCGGCGAAAGATGGCACCGGGCGCAATTGCCTGCTTGACGCCCGGTTATCCGCCGCATATGTGCCCACTTCTCGCGGGGCCAAGTGCCCCACGGTAAGTGCTGTGGCGATCGTAGCTCAGTTGGTTAGAGCGCCGGTTTGTGGTACCGGAGGTCGGGGGTTCAAGACCCCTCGATCGCCCCATTTTCGCTTTTCCTGGCCTGATCCCGGCATATTCGCCGGGCAGGCGGGAAGGGGCTTCGCAGCATCGCGATTGCGCTCTATAGCCCCGGCATGACCGATGCGCGCGACACAGGGCTGACCCTTAATCCCAAATATGACGACCATGGCCTGATCACCGCTGTGGTCACTGACGTGGCCAGCGGCGACGTGTTGATGGTGGCGCATATGAATGCGCAGGCGCTGGCGCTGACGGTCGAGACGGGGCTTGCCCATTTCTGGTCGCGCAGCCGCAAGGCGTTGTGGAAGAAGGGCGAGACGTCCGGGCATATGCTGGAGGTCCGCGATATTCGGATCGATTGCGATCAGGACGCGGTTTGGGTGAAGGCGGTGCCGGCCGGGCCGACCTGCCATACGGGTGCGCGATCCTGTTTCTTTCGCCGGGTCGGGGCGGACGGGCTTATGGCGGTCGATGCGGCGGACTAGCGCTGTCCTGCTATTGTTGCTGGCGGCGTGTCAGCGGGAACCGGCCAGCGATGCGGGACCGGTGACGGGCGGCGTCGCGGCGTCGGGTCTGGAGCAGGCGGCGATCGCCAGCGGGGCGATTGCCGACGCGGCGAAGATTTCCCCGGTCGGGTTGTTCCAGCGCGATCACGAGGCCGGGCGCGACGCGCTGTGCGTCATCCCCGGCAAGGGCGGCGCGCTGCGGTTCGGGCTGGAAGCCAATTTCGGCGAGGAGCAAAGCTGCCGGGGGCAGGGTCAGGCACGCCGCACCGGCGACAAGCTGGTCCTGAGCTTTTCCGGTGGTGACCGCTGCATCGTCGTGGCGCAATATGATGGCGACCAGGTGGCGCTGCCCGGCGTGGTTGATATGGCCTGCGCGGACCTGTGCGAGGGGCGCGGCACGCTGGAGGGGGTCAGCTTTCCGCGCATTGCCAATGATGCGGCCAGCGCGTTGCGTGCGCGTGATCGGGGCGGTGATCCGCTGTGTGAGCCTCAATAACCGATATAGCGGCCCGGCCGGTGGTTGACGATCAGCACCGCGTTGATGGCGGCGGCTGAGAGGATCGAGAGGGCGAAGCGGTCGAGGCTGAGCAAGGGGAGCGAGGCGCACAGGATCAGCGCGTCGCCCAGCATCTGGGTTCGTCCGGCGTTCCATCCCCGCCGTTTCTGGAGCAGCAGGGCGATGACGCCGAGGCCGCCGACACCTGCACCATGGCGGGCGATGGCAAGGATGCCAAAGCCGATGATCGAGCCGCCGAACAGCGCGGCGAAGAGCGGGCTGACCTGCGCCAGATGCAGCGCCGATGGCATCATCAGCCCCATCGCCATGATCGCCAGATTGGCGAACAAAGTCTTGAGACCGAAGGCCACCCCCATCGCGCGCCCGGCAAAGAGGAAGAAGGGGATGTTGATCAGCAGGAACAGGGTCGCAGGCGGATAGGGGACCAGATAGGAGAGCAGCAGCGCGATCCCCGCCATGCCGCCGGTCACCAGATTGGCGGCCTTGAGCAGCATCAGCCCCATGGCGATGAATGCGCACCCAATGGCAATGGCATAGCCATCTTCGGCCAGATTGTGCGGGCGGGGCGGGAGAGTCGCAGAGGCAGGGGGCATGGGATGTCCGTTACAGGGTTATGCCCCGGTCATCCTCTCCCTCTTGCGCTGGTGATAGCTGCGTCGCAGCGTGCTGCAAAGCCCCGGCTTTAACCGCCGGTGTCGATCTGGGCCGGGCCGAATTGGTCGATCGCCTCGAACAGTCGGGTCAGCGCTTCGCGTTCTTCGGGGCTGATTTCGGGACGCCAGACTTCGAACAGCAGGACGACGCGGGTGTCAGTGCCGCGGTTCCAGGCTTCATGTTCCACGCTGTCGTCGAAGATCAGCATTTCGCCAGGCCGCCAGGCGCGGGTTTCCGCGCCGACACGCAGGGCGCAGCCTTCGGGAACGAGCAGGGGCAGGTGGCAGATCAGCCGGGTGTTGAGCAGGCCGTGGTGCGGCTGGATATGGGTGCCGGGCTTGAGCAGCGACCAGAGTGCCATGGGCGAGCGGCTGGTGATGACCGGCATCGGCGCAAGGTCCAGCGCGGCCATGACGGCGGGGCAGCGGGCAGCATGGTCGGTGACAGGCTTGCCGCCGTGCCAGAAATAATAGGCGCCCCAGCTGGGGTCGTCGCGCAGCGGGTTGTTGGGGGCGGGTCCGTTGGACGGGGTTTCGACATAGGGCGCAAAGTCTGGCGCGCCATCCCGCACCGTGTTCAATTCCGCCACGATCTCGCCGGTCATCGCCTCTATCGGTGCGACCCAGTCGAACTCGCCGCGCTCGTAAAAGGCGCGCTGGGGCAGGCCGGGGAAATAGAACATGCTGGGTTGCTGGAGATAGAGCTGGCTCTTGCCCAGCAGCAGGTCGGTCGCGTGCGTGATGCGGGGCAAGGGGGGCAGGTCGCTGATGGCGGCGCTCAGATGATCCTCAAACCGGGTGCTGGCGTTGTTCAGGATGGCCTGCGCCTGGAGCAGCATCGGCTGGAGTTGGGGCGGCGCGCCGGTCGCGGCGGCCTGCGCCACGGCAGCGCGGCACCAGCGGGTCGCTTCGCGCTCATCGCCGCGTCGCAGGGCGTTCTGCCCCATCGCCAGCAGGGCGGGCAGGTCACGCGGCTGATCGCGCAATATAAGCTGGAGCGCGGCGGCCTCCCCGTCCCAGTCGCCGGTGCGGTTGCAGGCCTGCGCCAGCAGCATGGGCGGTGGGGCGGCCATGTCGTTCAATGCCGCGCGTGCAACGGCGGCTTCCCCGCGCCGCAACGCCGCGATGGCCGCCTCTTGCAGCGCGCTCTCTCTTGCCTGATCGGTCATCAGCCCGCCTTAAACGGCGGCGGGGCGAGGCGAAAGCGGCTTATTCGCAGGGGACGGCGATGAGCCGACCGGTGCGCCGTTCCAGCATGATCGACAGGAGGAAGATGCCAAGGCCACCCAGCGCCAGCGCCGCGCTGCCGGTGCCGCCCACGGTCAGTTCCATGCTGTAACGCAATAAAGGGTGAACAGCGCAAATGTTTCGCATGACGAAGCGAGTTAATGGTGGGTGGTGATTTGATTGGACGTGTATCATCATCCGGTGCAATTCAGATCAAATGGAGGTTGCCCACCTCATCTTCCCCTGCAAGGGGAGGATGCCTTGGCTTTGACCCCGGCCTGCCCATTGCCGATGTTCGGACTACTCGCGATTGACAATCTTGCGCATAAACAAAGGATTGGCTGCTTTTAGCGATAACCCATCAAAACGGATCTTCGGGTTCGTTCTCTGCGTTGAACTGATTGAGGTTGCGATCGTGGAATGATGTCGTCTGTTTAAGCATGTCCGCCTGACGGGCAGGACGTGACCAAAGAAAAGCGGCGACATCCATAAGAAAAACGCGCGCACCGTCATCAAGCGAATTGAAAAGGTCGATGAGCTTCTTTTGCTCACTGCCAACCAGTTCCTCGCCTGAGCGTACGGGGGTTCCTTTACCTGTAATAAGCCATTCGGGATTTACGTCCAGAGCACGCGCTACAGCGAAAAGATGATTGGCATCAGGCAGCGATTCGGCGTTGCGATAACGACTAATCGTATTTTTAGGCAATCCACTGCGGCGCGAAAGCTCTGCATCGTTTAGCTCTAAACGATTGATCAGATTTGATAAACGTTCGGAAAATGCAAGTTTCTTCTCATCTCTCACATTACGGGATTGCCTTGTTCCGATCATGGCACTAATGTTCCGATATCGGGATGTGTACCATTGCCGTTGCTGGCATGGTTTTGTCCTTTGGGCATGAGGTAAGAAGAACGGGTCTGTTGCGGCAAATTGATTGAGCCTCCGGCTTATTCAGGCATATTTATCAGGGGTTGTGGATTACTGCGTTCTGCATGTTTTCCAGACTGCGCAGGTGCGTCAGCAGAACGACCATAACCCGGTAATAATAGCGGATTTTATCGATCCGGCAATAACCTCGATCACCTCTTGGCTTTTCGACCAGCGACTGAGTTAGCCGAGGTGGAATATGGGTGAGCACGGTGATCGATCATCGGAAAATCGCTTGATAATATTGGCGAACGCCGCTGTTGAAGCCGTAGGCGCTCTATGGATGCTGTGCTGGTCTGGCCTGGTCGGAGAATGGCGGCGGCGAGCGCGTGCCAGGGTTCGCGCTTCAACAGAAGGGGAACGCTTCGCACAAGCGATTCTTATAGCGTCCCTGATATCCGGGATACTTTGGGGCGCCATTTTCTTCGGCGGCTATTATTTTCTGTTCCGATAGCGGGACAGGAGAATCCGCATTTTGCCGATCAGCTCACGCGCCGACCTGCGCCTTGCTGACGTCCAGCATCTTGCCGTTGGTGATGATGACGACGTCGCCCGGTTTCGTGACACCGAACAGTTTTTGGGCAAATTCCTTCGGCACGCCGATGCAGCCATGGGTGCCGCGGCCCCATTGGACGTCGCTGCCATGGATGAATACGCCGTCGTTGGTCAGGCGCTGGGCGAAGGGCATGGGGGCATTGTCATAGGTGCGCGAATAATAGTCGGCATGTTTGGCCATGATCGGGAAGGCACCCAGCGGGCTGGGCTTGTCGGTCGCGCCATAGAGGATGACCGCTGCGCCAATCTCATACCCGGCGCGGAATACGGACAGGGTTTGCGCGCGCAGATCGACAGTGATGATGACCGGGCCGGTCGCGGGTGCGCCATTTTCGTCCCAGGCAAAGTCGCCATGGCGGAACGGTCCGTCGATCTTCAGCACGCGCTTGACCCGCAGCGCGGCGGGATCGACCGCCATGCCCTGATCGCTGCTGCGTTCGACCGGCTTTGCTGGCGCAGGCGCAGGCGCGGCGGCAAGCGGGGTGACAGGGGCCGTTTCCTCGGCGGCGGGCCGGTCGATCCAGTTGGTGACCAGCAGGCCGACTCCCGCCAGCGCTGCGCCGATCGCCAGCTTGGGTCCGGCGCTTTTCGCCAGCGCCTTGAGCAATCCTGCCATGTCCGTCCTCGCTTATGTCCAGTGGGCGCAAGCATAGCGCCAAAAGGTTAAGCTCAGCCTTCGCGCGCGACTTCTGCTGCGGCGATGGCGGTGAGGTTGAGGATGCCGCGTGACGTGACGCCGGGCGTCAGCACATGGATGGGCTGTTTAAGGCCCATCAGCATCGGCCCGACCGTGGGCGAACTGGAGGAGGCGGAGAGCGCCGTCAGGGTGATGTTGGCGGCGTCCAGATTGGGCATGACCAGCAAATTGGCCGGGCCTTCAAAACGCGAATCGGGGATGAGCCGCTCACGCAACGACTGGCTGAGCGCCGCGTCGGCGTGCATTTCGCCATCGACCATCAATTCGGGCGCAGCTTCGCGCACCAGCTTGAGTGCTGATCGCATCTTGCGCGCGCTGTTGCTGTGCGATGCGCCGAAATTGGAGTGGGACAGCAGGGCCGCGCGGGGCGTCAGGCCGAAATTGAGCAATTCGGTGGCGGCCAGCAAGGTCATTTCGGCAATTTGTGCGGGCGTCGGATCGGGCACCATATGGGTGTCGGTGATGAACAAAGCGCCCGCGTCCAGGATCAGGCCCGACAGCGCATAGACGCGGCTCTGGCCCGGCACCCGGTCGATGATGCGCAGCACATGTTCGACCTGGCCCCAATATTCGCTGTTGCCACCGACCAGCGCGGCATCGACCCGGCCCGTGCGCAGCAGCATGGCGGCGGTCACGGTCGGGCGGCGATAGACATGGCGGATGACTTCGGCAGCGGGCACGCCCCGGCGCGATGCGACGGCGCGATAGGCTTCGACCAGCTCGCCCATGACCAGATGATCGGTTTCGGGGTCGATCACTTCGACATCGCGGTCCAGCTGGAAACGCAGGCCAAGGTCCGGCAGCTTCTGATTGAGGATGCGGCGACGCGCGACGATGACGGGGCGGACAATGCCTTCGTCCAGCGCATCCTGAATGGCGCGCAGGACGCGCTCATCCTCGCCTTCCCCGTACGCGATGCGGCGGTTGCCGCCGCGGGCGGCCTCGAACACCGGCATCATCAGCTGGCCGGAGCGGGCGTTCTGGCGCGACAGGCTGCGTCTATACTCTTCCAGGTCGATCGGACGGCGGGCAACGCCGCTGTCCATCGCCGCCTTCGCCACGGCAGGGGCGATTTCCGCAATCAGGCGCGGGTCGAACGGGGTGGGAATGATATAGTCCGGGCCGAACACTAGCTTCTGGCCGCCATAGGCCTGCGCCACGCTGTCATGCGCGGGCAGGCGGGCGAGGCCGGCAATGGCTTCGGCGGCGGCGGCCTTCATCGCTTCGTTGATCTGGGTCGCGCCAACGTCCAGTGCGCCGCGGAAGATATAGGGGAAGCACAGGACATTATTGACCTGATTGGGATAGTCCGAACGACCCGTCGCAATGATGGCGTCGGGGCGGACTTCGCGCGCGGCTTCGGGGCGGATTTCGGGTTCCGGGTTGGCCAGCGCGAAGATCAGCGGGTTGGGAGCCATCAGCGGCAACCATTCGGGCTTCAACACGCCTGGCGCGGAGAGGCCGAGGAACAGGTTGGCGCCGGGCAGCACGTCGGGCAGGGTGCGGGCATTGGTGACGCGGGCATAGCGCGCCATGTTGGGCAGCATCCCTTCGCGGCCTGAATGGATGACGCCATCCTTGTCGGTCATCGTCACATTATCGACCGGCAGGCCCATCGATACGAGCAGATCGACGCAGGCCAGCGCTGCGGCGCCAGCGCCCGATGTCACCAGCTTGGCATCAGCCAGCGTCTTGCCCTGCAACACCAGCGCGTTGCGCACGGCGGCGGCGACGACGATGGCGGTGCCATGCTGATCGTCATGAAAGACCGGAATGTTCATCCGTTCCTTCAACCGCGCCTCGATCGCGAAGCAGTCCGGGGCCTTGATATCCTCAAGGTTGATGCCGCCGAAGGTCGGCTCCATCAGCGCGACGGCTTCAACGAATTTGTCCGCGTCGGTCGTGTCGATTTCAATGTCGAACACGTCGATGTCGGCGAATTTTTTGAAGAGGACCGCCTTGCCCTCCATCACCGGCTTGGACGCCAGCGCGCCGATCGCGCCGAGGCCAAGGACGGCGGTGCCGTTGGTGATGACCGCGACCAGATTGCCGCGTGCGGTGTAATCGAGCGCCTTGTCGGGATCGGCAGCAATCTCCATGCAGGGCGCGGCGACACCGGGCGAATAGGCCAGCGCCAGATCGCGCTGGTTGACCATTCGCTTGGTCGGTTCGATGCGCAGCTTTCCGGGCCGGGGAAAGCGGTGATAGTCAAGGGCGGCGCGGCGGGTATTATCGTCCATGCGATGCCCTTAGAGGCGCGGCGCGCCGGGGGCAATGGCCGAGCGCTCCCAGGGTGGGGCAGGCGCATAGAGTTGGACAAGAAAATCGACAAAGGCGGTGATGGCGACCGGCGGATTATGCTGCGGCAGTTGCACCGCGAACAGGCCGACATCGGCTGACCCCTCAAAATCCGGCAAAATCTGCCGAACTTCGCCGCGCGCCAGGGCTTCGCTAATGTCCCACAAGGATCGTAGCGCGATGCCGCAGCCTGCCAGCGCGATTTCGCGGACGACTTCGCTGCTGTTGGTGCGGACATGGCTGCGCCCTTCCACCATGACCGGCCCCTTTGGCCCGACCAGCCGCCAGGGCATCTGGCCGTCGGCGGCGAGCAGGCGGTGGGTCTTGAGATCGGCGATGCGCCGGGGCGTGCCGAAGCGGTCGAGATAGGCGGGCGCAGCGCACAGGATACGGCGGTTGGTGGCGAGACGACGGGCGGTGAGCGTTGGGCCAGGATCGGCAGTGATGCGGATGGCAAGGTCGGCGCGCGCCTCGATCAGGTCGGCGAAATCATCGGACAGGTTGAGCGTCAGGTCGACACGGGGGTGATCGTCGAGAAAGCGGGGGAGGCAGGGCGCGAGGTGGAGGCGACCAAAGGATGTTGGGGCGGTGATCCGCAGCGGCCCGGCGGCGACGGCGGACACGCCCGACACGCGCCGTTCGGCCTCATCCAGCGCGGCCAATATGGTGCGCAGGTCGGTGTGGAGCCGCTCACCAGCCGGTGTGAGGGCGAGGCGGCGGGTGGTGCGGTGGATCAGCCGCGCGCCCAGCCGCTCCTCCAGCCGGGCGAGGCGCTTGGACATCATCGCGGGCGAAATATGCAGGCGGCGGCCCGCAGCGGCGAGGCCGCCTTCATCCACTATGGTCGTGAAAAGTTCATGGTCCGGGTCCATCATATTCATTCACCATGGGAAAGACTATGTTCGTATAATAGTGAATATACGACATAATGGGAATGGGGTATTGCTGTGTGAAGAATATGTCATCCCCGCGAAGGCGGGGATCCATCTCCCAACCCCACGATAAGGGATATGGCTGGAGATGGATTCCCGCCTTCGCGGGAATGACGGAGGAATTTTGGAGCAAAGTGATGACCGAACGCATGATCGAACCTCTGATCGACAAGGCTGGCCTTCAGGTCGCAGCATCGCTCGCCGATTTTATCGACAGTCAGGCTTTGCCCGGCACGGGTATCGCGCCCGACGCTTTCTGGGCCGGAGCGGCGGATATTTTCGCGCGCTTTACGCCCGACAATATCGCCTTGCTGCGCAAGCGCGATACGATGCAGGCGCAGATCGACAGCTGGCACGAGCAGCGCGCCGGGCAGCCACATGATGCCGCCGCCTATCAGGCGTTTTTGCGGGATATTGGCTATCTGGTCGCCGAACCCGCCCCCTTCACCATCGGCAGCGAGAATGTCGATGATGAGGTTGCGCGGTTGGCCGGGCCGCAGCTGGTCGTTCCCATTCTCAACGCCCGCTTCCTGCTGAACGCGGCCAATGCGCGCTGGGGCAGTCTTTATGATGCGCTGTACGGGACGGATGCGATTCCCGGCGCGGCGGCGGGGAAGGGCTATGATGCCGCGCGCGGGGCGCAGGTTATCGCCTGGGCCAAGGCATTTCTGGACGAGGCTATTCCGCTGGCCAATGGCCGTTGGGCTGATCTGGCGGGTGAGGAGATTATCCTTGCCAACCCGGCGCAATATCTGGGGCGGAGCGCCAAGGGGCGTTTGTTCCGCCATAATGGCCTGCACATCGAGGTTGTTTTCGACAGTGCCCATCCCATCGGCGCGACCGATCCGGCGGGCATAGCCGACGTCATATTGGAGTCGGCGCTGACCGCGATCTGCGATCTGGAAGATTCGATCGCCGCGGTCGATGCGCAGGACAAGGTCGCCGCCTATGCCAACTGGCTGGGACTGATGAAGGGCGACCTGACCGACACGTTCGAGAAGGGCGGCGCGATGATGACCCGCGCGCTGAACCCGGACCGTGCCTACACAGCGCCGGACGGTGGCAGCTTCACCCAGCCGGGGCGCAGCCTGTTGTTCGTCCGCAATGTCGGCCATCTGATGACGACGCCTGCGATCCTGCTGGCGGACGGCAGCGAAGCGCCAGAAGGCATATTGGACGGCATCGTCACCAGCCTGATCGCCATGCATGATCTGGCGCGGGAGGGCGGCAACAGCCGGGCGGGTAGCGTCTATATCGTCAAGCCCAAGATGCACGGGCCGGAGGAGGCGGCCTTCACCAACGCTCTGTTCGATGCGATCGAGGATATGCTGGGCATGGCTCACAACACGATCAAGGTCGGCGTCATGGACGAGGAACGGCGCACGTCGGCGAACCTGGCCGCCTGCATCCATGCCGTCCGCGACCGGATCGTCTTCATCAACACCGGCTTCCTCGATCGCACCGGGGACGAGATGCACACGTCGATGCAGGCCGGGCCGATGATCCGCAAGGGCGAGATGAAGAGCAGCGACTGGATCGCCGCCTATGAGGATCGCAACGTGCAGATCGGCCTGGCCTGCGGGCTGTCGGGGCGGGCGCAGATCGGCAAGGGCATGTGGGCCGCACCTGATCGCATGGCCGACATGCTGGAGCAGAAGGCCGGGCATCCCCGGACGGGGGCGAACACGGCCTGGGTGCCTTCGCCGACCGCCGCGACGCTGCACGCGACCCATTATCACCGGATCGACGTTTTTGCGCGGCAGGAAGAACGCAAGGCTGAGGGCATCGCCTCGCTCGACCGGCTGCTGGCGATTCCCGTCGCGACCGGGCGCAACTGGTCGGAGGAGGAGATTGCCCAGGAACTGGACAATAATGCGCAGGGCATGTTGGGCTATGTCGTCCGCTGGATTGACCAGGGGGTCGGCTGTTCCAAGGTTCCCGACATTCACGACATCGGCCTGATGGAGGATCGCGCGACGTTGCGGATTTCTTCGCAGCATATGGCCAACTGGCTGTTGCATGGCGTCTGCACGGGGGAACAGGTTGATGCGGCTCTCATGCGGATGGCGGCGAAGGTCGATGCGCAAAATGCGGGCGACCCGCTCTATCAGCCGATGAGCGGGCGGGAGGCGGAGAGCCTGGCCTTTCAGGCGGCGCGGGCGCTGGTGTTCGAGGGCGTTGAACAGCCCAATGGCTATACCGAGCCGCTGCTGCACGCCTGGCGCGCGCGGGCCAAGGCGCAGGCGGCGCTTGAAATGGCTTAAAGGGGGGGGAGGGGCGCCACGTTGACGCCCCTCTTGCCCTGCGGCCCGTCAGTCTGTATTGGCCCGCCCAGCCTTTTTACGAAGGCGCGGCTCTTTTCACCACAGACATACAGGCAGGCTCTTCCCATGAAGATCAGCGGCGTGGACATTCGTCCCGGCAATAATATCGAATATGAGGGCGGCCTGTGGCGCGCTGTCAAGATTCAGCACACCCAGCCCGGCAAGGGCGGCGCCTATATGCAGGTGGAACTGAAAAACCTGATCGACGGCCGCAAGAATAATGTCCGCTTCCGCTCCGCCGAGAGCGTCGAGCGCATCCGGCTCGATACCAAGGATTTCCAATATCTCTATGCCGAAGGCGACATGCTCGTTTTCATGGATCAGGAAACCTATGAGCAGATCAATCTGCCGCAGGAATTGCTGGGCGATGCCGCCGACTTCCTGCAGGACGGCATGGAAGTGACGCTGGAAATGTATGAGGAGCGGCCGATTTCGGTGCAGCTGCCCGACACGATCGAAGCGACCGTGGTGGAAGCCGACGCCGTGGTGAAGGGGCAGACCGCTTCCGCCAGCTACAAGCCCGCGATCCTGGACAATGGCGTGCGCGTCATGGTGCCGCCGCATATCGTCAGCGGTACGCGCATCGTCGTCGATGTCTATGCCCGCGAATATGTGAAGCGCGCGGACTGACGCGATTGAATAAGCCCCTCCCTTTCAAGGGAGGGGGAAGGGGTGGGTGCGATTGCTCCTTTAGCAATCGCTGGCGAAGCCACCTCCGAGTTCGAGCCAGCTCGCTGCGCTCGCCACCCACCCCAACCCCTCCCTTGAAAGGGAGGGGCTAAGGAAAAAGAATATGGCATCCCACTCAGGCCTTCTCACCGTCATGGAACGCGCCGCGCGCAAGGCCGGCTCCAAGCTGCGTCGCGATTTTGGCGAGGTCGAGCATCTTCAGGTGTCGCGCAAGGGGCCGGCCGATTTCGTGTCTAAGGCCGACCAGCAGTCGGAAAAGACGCTGGTGGAGGAATTGCAGAAGGCGCGGCCCGACTGGGGTTTCCTGCTGGAAGAGGGCGGGGTGATCGAGGGCGATCCCTCCAAGCCGCGCTGGATCATCGATCCGCTCGATGGCACCACCAATTTCCTGCACGGTATCCCGCATTTCGCCATCTCGATCGCGGTCGAAGAGCCGCATTATGGCGGAAAGCGTGAGATAACGACGGGGCTGGTCTATCAGCCCTTTTCGGATGAAAGCTATTGGGCGGAAAAGAGCCGTGGCGCGTGGCGGCATGACCAGCGGCTGCGCGTGTCGGCGCGGCGCGACATGGGCGAATGTCTGATCGCGACCGGTATTCCCTTCATGGGCCATGGCGATTTTGCGCAATGGACCCGCATTTTCGGCGCTGTCGCGCCGTCGGTCGCGGGGATTCGCCGCTTTGGCGCGGCCTCGCTCGATCTCGCCCATGTGGCGTCGGGTCGTTACGATGGTTTCTGGGAAAGCGGCCTCCAGCCCTGGGACGTGGCCGCCGGCATGTTGCTGGTGCGCGAAGCGGGCGGTTTCGTGTCCGATTTCCGCGGCGGCGATCAGGCGATCGAGCGCAAGGAAATCATCGCGGGCAATGACGCGATTCACAGTAAATTGCACAAGCTGGTCGCCAACGCCCTGCGCTAAGGTCCATCTAGGCCAAGCGGTTCAGCCACTTGGCCTTTTTGCGATTCATTCTCAGCCTTTAGGCCCCTTGCTTCGCATATGCAGCAGGCCTAAAGCGCCCCCACAACCTTTTCGCCCAGGGGATAACGTTGGTCGATCTTGCCCAATATCTGCCGATCCTGATCTTTCTTGGGGTCGCGCTGCTGCTCTCCAGCGCGTTCGTCTTTCTGCCGATGCTGGTGGGCCGCCTGACCGGCGCGCACAAGCCGGACCCGGCCAAGCTGAGCGAATATGAATGCGGCTTTCCCGCGTTTGAAGAACCGCGCAGCCAGTTCGACGTCCGCTTCTATCTGGTGGCGATCCTCTTCATCATCTTCGATCTTGAAGCGGCGTTCCTGTTTCCCTGGGCGGTGAGCCTCGACCAGATCGGCTGGGCCGGCTGGGCGACGATGATGATTTTCATAGCGGAGCTGGTGCTCGGTCTCGTCTATGCGTGGAAGAAGGGAGCACTCGATTGGGAGTAGAACTCTATAACCCGGCGCCCGGCACTTTGCCGCCCGTCGGGACGCAGCCCGATCAGGACTTCTTCAACTCGCTCAACAGCGAAGTGAATGACAAGGGTTTCCTGGTCACATCGACCGAGGATCTGTTCACCTGGGCGCGCACCGGTTCGCTGTGGTGGATGACGTTCGGTCTTGCCTGCTGCGCGGTCGAGATGATCCACGTCAACATGCCGCGTTACGACATGGAGCGTTTCGGCGCGGCCCCGCGCGCATCCCCGCGCCAGAGCGACGTGATGATCGTCGCGGGTACGCTGTGCAACAAGATGGCTCCCGCGTTGCGCAAGGTTTACGACCAGATGTCGGAACCGAAATATGTGATTTCCATGGGGTCGTGCGCGAACGGCGGTGGCTATTATCACTATAGCTATTCGGTAGTGCGGGGCTGTGACCGGATCGTGCCGGTCGACATCTATGTGCCGGGTTGCCCGCCGACTGCCGAAGCGCTGCTGTATGGCGTGATGCAGTTGCAGCGGAAGATCCGCCGGATCGGGACGATTGAACGGTGAGGGGTATGGCGTCTCTTTTTTTCCGTTCGTTTCGAGCGAAGTCGAGAAACCTGATCTTGGCGCAGCGTGAGCGTATCTCGACTGCGCTCGATACGAACGGAGGTCTGTAATGGGCCATTCCGCACCGAAAATTGCGACCATCGAGGGGATCACGCAGGAAATCGAGGCGATCCTCGGTTCGATGCTGGTCGAGACGGTCGATCATGCCGATGAGCTGAGCTTCACCGTGCTGCGCGACGCGCTGCCGCAGGCGATGATCGCGCTGCGTGATCGCGCGCAGTATCAGCAGCTGATGGAGATTGCCGGGGTCGATTATCCCGACCGTCCCGAACGGTTCGAGGTCGCCTATCATTTGCTGAGCGTCACGCGGAACCACCGCATCCGCGTGAAGGTGTCCACCGACGAGGATTTGCCGGTGCCGACCGTCACGCACATCTGGCCCGTCGCAGGCTGGCTGGAGCGTGAAGTGTTCGACATGTATGGCGTTGTGTTCGAGGGCAATACCGACCTGCGCCGCATCCTGACCGATTACGGGTTCAAGGGCCATCCGCAGCGCAAGGACTTCCCGCTGACCGGCTATGTCGAACTGCGCTATTCCGAAGAGGATAAGCGCGTCGTCTATGAGCCGGTGAAGCTGGCGCAGGACTTCCGCAGCTTCGACTTCATGTCGCCATGGGAAGGCGCGGAATATATCCTGCCGGGTGACGAGAAGGCCGCTGCGCCAGCCGCCCCCGCAGCCTCCACGCCCAAGACGACCGAGAAGAAGGCCGACACCGGCGCTGGCGAAGCGGCGAACAAGGCGGCACAGGTCAAGTCGGCCGACGCGCCCGCCAAGCCTGCGTCCGCGACCGACGAAGGCAAGGGCGCCGCCAAGCCGGAGGACAAGGCATAATGTCCGATTATCTCGAAAAGCTGGAGCACCATACCGACGCCGCCGATCCGACCTATGGCGACACGGAAATCCAGAATTACACGATTAATTTCGGCCCACAGCATCCCGCGGCGCATGGCGTGTTGCGCCTTGTCATGGAGCTGGAAGGCGAGATCGTCGAACGCTGCGACCCGCATGTCGGGCTGCTGCATCGCGGCACAGAGAAGCTGATCGAATATAAGACCTATTTACAGGCTCTGCCCTATTTCGACCGGCTCGATTATTGCTCGCCGCTGGGCATGGAGCATAGTTATGTGCTGGCGATCGAGAAGCTGCTGAACCTGGAAGTGCCGCTGCGCGCGCAATATCTGCGCGTGTTCTTCGCGGAACTGACGCGCATCTGCAATCATATGCTCAACCTTGGCAGCCATGTCATGGACGTCGGCGCGATGACGCCCAACCTGTGGCTATTCGAGATTCGCGAGGATTGCCTCAACTTCTTCGAGCGCGCGTCGGGTGCGCGGATGCACAGCGCCTATTTCCGGCCCGGTGGCGTGCATCAGGATGTGCCGCTCAAGCTGCTCACCGACATCGCCGACTGGCTCGACGGTCGTTTGCCGCGCCTGTTCGAGGATGCGATCAGCCTTGTCGCGGACAACCGCATCTTCAAGCAGCGCAATGTCGATATCGCGATCGTGTCCAAGGAAGATGCGCTGAAATGGGGCTTTTCCGGCCCGATGCTGCGCGGGTCCGGCATTGCCTGGGACATTCGCAAGGCGCAGCCATACGACGTCTATGACCGGGTCGATTTCGACGTGCCGGTCGGCACCCAATATGACTGCTATGACCGCTTCATGGTGCGCGTGGAGGAGGTCCGCCAGTCGGTGCGGATCATGAAACAGTGCCTGAACGACATGCCCGAAGGGCCGATCGCCAGCTTCGACCGCAAGGTGTCGCCGCCCAAGCGTGGCGAGATGAAGCGGTCGATGGAAGCGCTGATCCATCATTTCAAACTTTATACCGAGGGCTTTCATGTGCCCGCCGGCGAAGTTTATGTCGCGACCGAAAGCCCCAAGGGCGAGTTCGGCGTCTATCTGGTCGCTGATGGGACGAACAAACCCTATCGCTGCAAGATCCGCCCGACCGCGTTCAGCCATTTGCAGGCGATGGACTTCATGATGAAGGGCCATATGCTGGCCGATGTCACGGCGGTGCTAGGCTCGATGGACATCGTGTTCGGGGAGTGCGACCGGTGATCACATTCGCTGCACTTCAAATCCTCCCCCTTAGGGGGAGGTGGCAGTCCGCAGGACTGACGGAGGGGTATTCCGCCATCGATAGGGCGACACCCCTCCGTCAGGCTTCGCCTGCCACCTCCCCTTCCAGGGGAGGAATGTTCGGGGAGTGTGACCTGTGAGTGCGACCGAGTTTGTAGATCGTTTGGCGATCGTTAAGGCTATGATTGCCTGTTACAATGCAAAGAACGCTAAGGCTTATGCGTCATTTATGACAGAGGACGCTTTGGAGGGTAACTATTGCGGCGAGGTGCTTCGCGACGGGCGAAGTGGTATTCGGTCTGGGCTAGAAGTAATATTTTCTGAATATCCAGAGAACTGCGCCGAGATCTTGGATAGCAAACTTGTTGGAGAGTTTGTTGTGATGCACGAGCGCGTGTCGCGAGGGCAAAAGAAGGGCGGATTTGAAATCGCTGCCCCGTTTAATGTTACAGCGATCTATAGTTTCCAAGGCGATAAAGTCTCGCGCGTGGAGTTTATCCGCTAATGGCTGACGCACCCCGTATCCCCGATGAAGCCGAAACCCGCGCGCGCTGGGGCGCTTTCGCTTGGACGGCGGAGAATGCCGAACAGGTGAAGACCATCATCGCCCGCTATCCCGCCGGTCGTCAGCAGTCGGCGGTTATGCCGCTGCTCGATCTTGCCCAGCGGCAGGTGGGGGCGGAGACGCAGACGCAGGGGTGGCTGCCCGTGCCGGTGATGGAATATATCGGCGATCAGCTCGATATGCCCTACATGCGCGTCTATGAGGTCGCCACCTTCTACACCATGTATAACCTTGCGCCCGTGGGCCGCTATCATGTGCAAGTGTGCGGCACGACGCCCTGCATGTTGCGCGGCTCCGACGATGTGTTTGCGGCTTGCAAGAATAAGGGGCTGGTGAAGGGCGCGACGACGCCGGACGGGCTGTTCACCCTCACCGAAGTCGAGTGTCTGGGCGCCTGCGCCAACGCGCCGATGGTGCAGATCAATGACGATAATTTCGAGGATCTGACCTATGACAGCATGAGTGCTGTGCTGGAAACGCTGGCGGCGGGTGGTCAGCCCAAGATCGGTCCGCAGATCGAGCGTCAGACGAGCTGCCCGGAGGGTGGCCCGACGACGCTGAAAGAGATGGTCGAGGGCAATCATGATTATCGGGGGGCGTGGGCGTGAATCGCCATTCTCTCTTCCCCCGTCATCCTGAACTTGTTTCAGGATCCATTTCGCCCCGCGCGCCTTCGTTTAGGATGGTGCAGGACGATCGCGTTTTCGGCTTCCGTACCGCTTCGGCGGCCAAAACTGCGCCTGAACCACGATGGATGCTGAAACAAGTTCAGCATGACGGGTGTGGGTTTATGGGGAGCGCCGCCGCATGAGCGCCCTGATCGCCATCATTATCGGCCTGATCATCTTCGTGATCGCGCTCAAGATTATCGGGGCGGTGCTGGGTCTGGTCATCGGGCTAGGACTGGCCGTCATTGTCTATTTCGTGGCTGAAAAACTGATCGGAAAGGGCCGCTGATGGCCGACGAAACCGCCCCTGTTACGCCGCCGCCTCCGCCGCCGTTCGTCGGCCCGCTGGAGGACAAGGATCGCATCTTCACCAATGTCCATGGCTTTCAGGACTGGGGCATTGATGCCGCGATCATGCGTGGCGACTGGGATAATACCAAGGCGCTGCTGGCGTTGGGCCAGGACGCGATCATCGACATCATGAAGGCGTCGAACCTGCGCGGCCGTGGCGGCGCGGGCTTCCCGACCGGCATGAAGTGGAGCTTCATGCCCAAGGAAAGCAAGGATGGCCGTCCAAGCTTTCTGGTGATCAACGCCGACGAATCCGAACCGGGGTCGTGCAAGGATCGCGAGATCATCCGCCATGATCCGCACAAGCTGATCGAAGGCGCGCTGGTCGCGGGCTTCGCGATGCGCGCGCGCGCCGCCTATATCTATATTCGCGGCGAGTTCATCTACGAAGCCAAGGTGCTCTTCGCGGCGGTCGAGCAGGCCTATGCCAAGGGCTTCATCGGCAAGAACGCCTGCGGGTCGGGCTATGATTTCGACGTGTTCGTCCATCGCGGCGCGGGCGCTTACATCTGCGGCGAGGAAACCGCGCAGATCGAAAGCCTGGAAGGCAAGAAGGGCCAGCCACGGCTGAAGCCGCCTTTCCCGGCGGGCGCGGGTCTTTATGGCTGCCCCACCACGGTCAACAATGTCGAGAGCATCGCGGTCAGCCCCACGATCCTGCGGCGCGGCGCGGCCTGGTTCAACCGTTTCGGGCGGGAGGGCAATCGCGGCACCAAGCTGTTCCAGATCAGCGGCCATGTGAACAAGCCCTGCGTGGTCGAGGAATCGATGTCGATCCCGTTCCGCGAACTGATCGACCGCCATTGCGGCGGCATCCGTGGCGGGTGGGACAATCTGATGGCGGTGATCCCCGGCGGATCGTCGGTGCCTCTGGTCCCGGCGCGCGAGATCATGGACGCGCCGATGGATTTTGACGGGTTGAAGGCGGTTGGCTCCGGCCTTGGCACCGCCGCCGTCATCGTCATGGACAAGTCCACCGACATCGTCCGCGCCATTTCGCGCCTGTCCTATTTCTACAAGCATGAAAGCTGCGGCCAATGCACGCCCTGCCGCGAAGGCACGGGCTGGATGTGGCGGGTGATGGAACGGCTGCGCACCGGTGACGCGGACCTGTCCGAAATCGACATGCTGCATCAGGTGACCAAGCAGGTCGAAGGCCACACCATCTGCGCGCTGGGCGACGCGGCGGCATGGCCGATCCAGGGGCTGATCAAGCATTTCCGGCCTGAAATCGAGCGGCGGATCAACGAGCGCGGCGCGCCGGTGATGGAGGCTGCGGAGTGAGCTGGGATACCCCCAAATTCTTGGTCGGCGAACAAGTCCAGCTGGAGTCTGGTGGATTTCCTATGACTATTGAAGCCGTCGAAGGTGATAATGTGACCTGTATTTGGGCCGCAAAATCTGGAGTTATTCGTAGCCGGATGATCCCGAAGTCTTGCTTGAAGCTAAGTAATGCTGCTGATGGAACGATCATTTTCATGCCCCAACCGATGCTCAATGACGAGGGTGCCAAAGCCTTTCTGAGTGGCGACTATGTCCCCGGAGGGGCAAACTAATGCCTAAAGTCAAAGTAGACGGTGTAGAACTGGACGTCCCGGCGGGCGCGACGGTTCTGCAAGCGTGCGAGCTGGCGGGGAAGGAAATTCCGCGCTTCTGCTATCATGAGCGGCTGTCCATTGCGGGCAATTGCCGGATGTGCCTGGTCGAGGTGAAGCCCGGACCGCCCAAGCCGCAGGCGTCGTGCGCGCTGCCCGCTGCCGAGGGGCAGGAGATCCGCACCGACAGCGAAATGGTCAAGAAGGCGCGCGAAGGGGTGATGGAGTTTCTCCTCATCAACCATCCGCTCGATTGCCCGATTTGCGATCAGGGCGGCGAATGCGATTTGCAGGACCAGTCGGTCGCTTATGGCCGCGGTGCGTCGCGCTATGACGAAAATAAGCGCGCGGTGACCGAAAAGAATATGGGGCCGATCGTCAAGACGGTCATGACCCGCTGCATCCAGTGCACCCGCTGCGTGCGCTTTGCCGAGGAAATTGCGGGCGTGCCGGAAATCGGCGCGATCGGTCGCGGCGAAAATATGCAGATCACCACCTATCTGGAACATGCCGCCAAGAGCGAGCTGTCGGGCAATGTGGTCGACCTGTGCCCGGTCGGTGCGTTGACCGCCAAGCCCTATGCGTTCGAAGCGCGACCTTGGGAGCTGAAAAAGACCCATGCGATCGACGTGATGGATGCCGTGGGCACCAACATCCGCCTCGACAGCCGGGGCCGTCAGGTGCTGCGCGCGGTGCCGCGCATCAATGATGACGTGAACGAGGAATGGGCGTCGGACAAGACCCGGCACAATGTCGACGGTCTGGTGCGCAAGCGGCTCGACAAGCCCTATGTGCGGCGCGACGGTAAGCTGGTCCCGGCGACATGGGCGGAGGCTTTTGCCGCCGTCGCAGCGGTCCAGCATGGCGGCAGCGTTGCCGCGATCGCGGGCGACCTGCTCGATTGCGAGACGATGTTTGCCGGCAAGGCGCTGGTCGAAAAGCTGGGCGGGACGATGCTGGAAGGGCGTCAGACCGGGCTTTCTTACGACGTGTCGAGCCTGTCGTCGGTGGTGTTCAACACGCCGCTGGCGGACCTTGAGACGGCGGACGTCATCCTGCTGGTTGGCACCAATTTGCGCTGGGAAGCGCCGCTGGTGAACACGCGGCTGCGCAAGGCGATCAAGAAGGGCGCCAAGGTTTTTGGCATCGGGCCTGAGTTTGACCTGACCTATAAGGTCGAATGGCTGGGCAATGATGCGGCGCTGCTGGGCAAGCTGCCCGACGCCGTCGTCGAGGCGTTCGGCAAGGCCGCGCGGCCCGCGATGATCGTGGGCGGTGGCGTACTGGCCAAGGATGGCGCGCATGGCGACACGCTGGCGCTGGTCGAGACGCTGGGTCTGATCAAGGACGCCGCTTCGACAGGCTCAGGACAGGGCTGGAACGGTTACAACCTGCTGCACTTCGCGGCGGCGCGGATGGGCGGGCTGATGCTCGGCTATGCGACCGCTGGCGGGATCAAGGCTGTGGCGGCGGCCAAGCCGAAGCTGCTGTTCGCGCTGGGCGCGGACGAGGTGGATTATGCCGCTTTCCCCGACAGTTTCAAAGTCTATGTCGGCCATCATGGCGACAAGGGCGCGCACGCAGCGGACGTGATCTTGCCGGGCGCAAGCTATGCCGAAAAGGCGGGCACCTACGTCAATCTGGAAGGCCGGGTGCAGCGGGGCGAAAAGGCCGTGTTCGCGCCGGGCGATGCCCGCGAGGACTGGTCGATCCTGCGCGCTCTGTCCGAAGTGATGGGCGCGACGTTGCCGTTCGACAATTTCGAGCAACTGCGCGCCGATATGGTCAAGGCGGTGCCTGCATTGGGTGTCGAGGGGCTGGCCGATTATGGCTGGTCTGTCCCCAAGCTGCCCACCGGCGCGACTGGTGAACTGGCTTCGCCGATCAAGGATTTCTACCTGACCAACGCCATCTGCCGCGCCAGCCCGACGATGCAGCAATGCTCGGCCGAACTGGTCCATGGGGTTGAATTTGCGGAGGCGGCGGAATGATGGGGAACGCTACCAAAGCTCCCTCTCCCCATGAGGGAGAGGGTTGGGGTGAGGGGGACCGACGGCGGTGTCGGCATATGCCTTCAACCTCAGCACACCCTCACCCAACCTCGAAGCGAGCCACGTGTCTCGCTTCGACCCTCCAGGGAGAGGGCTTTAAGGGGCTGCCTCAGTGACCGCTTTCTTCCAAAATCTCGGCCTGCCGTTCGAAGGCGCCTGGTTCCTCTCGACCATCATCGGTATCCTCGTGATCGCCCTGCCGCTGATGCTGGCCGTCGCGATGATCATCTATGCCGATCGCAAGATCTGGGCGGCGATGGCGCTGCGGCGCGGGCCGAACGTGGTTGGTCCATTCGGCCTGCTCCAGTCCTTTGCGGACGGGGCCAAGGTGTTCCTCCAGGAAACCATCATCCCGTCGGCGGCGAACAAGGCGCTGTTCATCATCGCGCCGATCATCACTTTCACCGTGGCGCTGCTGGCCTGGGCGGTGGTGCCGTTCGATGTCGGCGTGGTGCTGGCGGACATCAATGTCGGGCTGCTCTACATTCTCGCCATCTCGTCGCTGGGCGTGTACGGCATCGTGCTGGCGGGCTGGGCGTCCAACTCCAAATATCCCTTCTATTCCGCGATCCGCGCGTCGGCGCAGATGATCAGCTATGAAGTCTCGATCGGCTTCATCCTGATCTGCGTCGTGCTGTGGGCGGGCAGCTTCAACCTGACCGCCATCGTGGAAAGCCAGAAGGGCTATTATGGGTTCCTGAACGGCAACGGCTTTAATCCGCTGCTCTTCCCGATGGCGATCATGTTCCTGATTTCCGCCATGGCAGAAACCGCGCGTGCGCCTTTCGACCTGACCGAAGCGGAAAGCGAGTTGGTCGCGGGTTACCAGACCGAATATTCGTCCATGGCCTTCGCGCTCTATTGGCTCGGCGAATATGCCAACGTCATCCTGATGTGCGCATTGAACGCCATCCTGTTCTGGGGCGGCTATCTCCCCCCGGTGGACTGGGCGCCGCTCTATTATGTGCCGGGCATCCTCTGGCTATTCGCCAAGATCCTGTTTTTCTTCTTCGTCTTTTCCTGGGTAAAGGCGACGGTGCCTCGTTACCGTTATGACCAGTTGATGCGGCTGGGCTGGAAGATTTTTCTGCCGACCTCGCTCTTCTTCGTCTTTCTGGTGTCGGGCTTCCTCATGCTGACGCGCTATGGAGGCGCACAATGAGCCTCTCTTATTATGTCAAAAGCTTCACACTCTGGGAGTTTGTGAAGGCGCACTGGCTGACCTTGAAATATTTTTTCAAGCCCAAGGCGACGATCAACTATCCCTATGAGAAGAACCCGATTTCGCCGCGGTTCCGGGGAGAACATGCGTTGCGCCGCTATCCCAACGGGGAAGAGCGCTGCATCGCGTGCAAGCTGTGCGAGGCGGTGTGTCCGGCACAGGCGATCACCATCGAGGCGCAGCCGCGTGAGGATGGCAGCCGCCGCACGACGCGCTACGACATCGACATGACCAAGTGCATCTATTGCGGTTTCTGTCAGGAAGCCTGCCCGGTGGATGCGGTGGTGGAAGGGCCGAACTTCGAGTTCGCGACCGAAACCCGCGAGGAGCTGATCTACGACAAGGCCAAGCTTCTTGAAAATGGTGACAAGTGGGAACGCGCGATCGCCGCGAACCTTGCCGCCGATGCGCCTTATCGGTAATGCGCGCCGTGTCTAACTCAAACCCGTTCGCCCTGAGCCTGTCGAAGGGTTCGACTGAGCGCAGCGAAGTCACTTCACTTCGTTCAGTAGAAGGCTTCGACTTCCCCCGGATCAGGTCCGGGGCCGAACGGAAAATTGGGGGCCATCAGGTCAAATGATCCACGTCTTAGCCTTTTACCTGTTCGCGATCCTGGTGGTATCCAGCGGTGCGTTGACGATCCTGTCGCGCAACCCGGTCCATTCGGTGTTGTGGCTGATTCTGGCCTTCTTCAACGCGGCGGGTCTGATGATCCTGCTGGGCGCGGAATTCATCGCGATGCTGCTCGTCATCGTCTATGTCGGCGCGGTCGCGGTGCTGTTCCTGTTCGTCGTCATGATGCTGGACATCGACTTTGCCGAATTGCGCGCAGGTTTCGTCAGCTATCTGCCCTTTGGCCTGCTGATTGCGCTGGTGCTGCTGGCTGAGATCGTGCTGGGCATTGGCCTGTGGAGCGCCGGTCCCATTGAACTGGCGCAGCGCGCCGCGCCGACCGCGCCGGACGTGTCGAACATCAAGGCGATCGGTACGCTGCTTTATACCCGCTACATCTTCCTGTTCGAGGCGGCGGGCATCGTCCTGCTGGTCGCGATGATCGGTGCGATCGTCCTGACCCATCGGGCGCGAGGCGGGGTGAAGGGCCAGAATATCGCCAAGCAGAATCGCCGCCGTCCGCAGGATGCGGTCCGCAATATCAATCAGCCCATCGGGCAGGGGGTGGAGCTGTGATTGCCTTCACAAACCCTCCCCCGTTCCGGCTGAGCCTGTCGAAGCCCTCCACTAAGCTTGTCGAAGTGGCTTCGCTTCGCTCTGCTGACCCCTTCGACTTCGCTCAGGGTGAACGGATGTTTTTCATGGAGGCTAGGTCATGATCGGCCTTCAACATTATATGGTGGTCAGCGCCATCCTGTTCGTGATGGGGGTGCTGGGCATCTTCATCAACCGCAAGAATGTCATCATCATCCTGATGGCGATCGAGCTGATTTTGCTCAGCGTGAACATCAACCTTGTCGCCTTTAGCGCCTATCTGGGCGATCTGGTGGGGCAGGTATTTTCGATGTTCGTGCTGACCGTCGCGGCGGGTGAGGCGGCCATCGGGCTTGCCATCCTCGTCATTTACTTCCGTGGTCGCGGCACCATCGCCGTTGACGATGTCAACCGGATGAAGGGCTGAGCCTGAACTCATGATCCAGCTTATCGTTCTTCTTCCGCTGCTGGCCGCTGCCATTGCGGGCCTTGGCAACAAGGCGCTGGGCAAGCTGCCTGCCAAGATCCTCACTACCGGGGCGCTGTTCATTTCCTGCGCGCTGAGCTGGCCGATCTTCATTAGCTTCCTGACTGGCAGCGCGGAGGCGCATGTCACGCCGCTGTTTACCTGGATCCAGTCGGGCAGCTTCGACGCGCAATGGGCGCTGCGGGTCGATGCGATGACGGCGGTGATGCTGGTGGTGATCACCAGCGTATCCAGCCTGGTTCACCTCTATAGCTGGGGCTATATGGACGAGGAGCCGGATCAGCCGCGCTTCTTCGCCTATCTTTCGCTCTTCACCTTCGCGATGCTGATGCTCGTGACCGCGAACAATCTGTTGCAGATGTTCTTCGGCTGGGAAGGGGTGGGTCTTGCTTCCTACCTGCTGATTGGTTTCTGGTTTCGCAAGCCCAGCGCGAATGCCGCCGCGATCAAGGCGTTCGTCGTCAATCGCGTCGGCGACCTTGGCTTCATGATGGGGATTTTCGGCACCTATCTGGTGTTCAACACCATCTCCATCCCCGAAATCCTGGAAATGGCGCCGTCCATGGCAGGGTCCACCATCGGATTTCTTGGCGCGCGCTTCGATACGATGACGGTGCTGTGCCTGCTGCTGTTCGTGGGGGCGATGGGCAAATCGGCGCAGCTTGGTCTGCACACTTGGTTGCCCGATGCGATGGAAGGGCCGACGCCTGTGTCGGCGCTGATCCACGCGGCGACCATGGTGACGGCGGGCGTGTTCATGGTGTGCCGCCTTTCGCCGATGTTTGAGACGTCGCAGACGGCGCTGACCGTCGTGACCTATGTCGGCGCAGCGACCTGCCTGTTCGCGGCAACCGTCGGCACGGTGCAGACCGACATCAAGCGCGTCATTGCCTATTCGACCTGCTCGCAGCTGGGCTATATGTTCTTCGCCGCGGGCGTCGGCGCCTATGGCGCGGCGATGTTCCACCTGTTCACCCACGCCTTTTTCAAGGCTTTGCTTTTCCTGGGGGCCGGTTCGGTCATCCATGCGATGCACCATGAACAGGATATGCGCTATTATGGCGCGCTGCGGAAAGAAATCCCGATCACCTTCTGGACGATGACGCTCGGCACGCTGGCGATCACCGGCGTCGGTTTGCCGCTCATCGGCGTCGGCTTTGCGGGCTTTTATTCCAAGGACGGCATCCTCGAAGCGGCCTATGCTGCTGGTGGAGCCGGGACCGGGGCGTTCCTGGTCGGTATCTTTGCGGCGCTGCTCACCAGCTTCTATTCATGGCGTCTGGTGTTCCTGACCTTCTTTGGCAAAGCTCGCTGGGCCGCGTCGGAGCATATCCAGCACGCTCTCCATGATTCCCACGGGCATGATGATCATCACGACGATCATGCGCATGACGAGCACCACCATCATGCGCATGCCACCGGGACCGGCGGTTATAATCCGCATGAAAGCCCGTGGGTCATGCTGGTGCCGTTGATCGTGCTGAGCCTGGGCGCGGTGTTTGCCGGTTTCCTGTTCCACGACCAGTTTATCGGTGCCGAAGGCGGCATCGCATTCTGGAAGGGCGCACTCTCGTTCGATAGCCATCTGATGCACGCCGCGCATGAAGTGCCCACCTGGGTCAAATTCGCGCCGTTCACGGTGATGCTGACCGGGCTGTTGATTGCCTATTTGAGCTACATCAAGAACACCGACTGGCCGCGGCGCTTTGTCGCGACCTTCACCGGTCTGTACACGTTCCTGCTCAACAAATGGTATTTCGACGAGCTGTATAATGTCCTGTTCGTCAAGCCAGCCTTCGCCATCGGCCGCTTCTTCTGGAAGTTCGGGGACGTCGGTTTCATCGACCGGTTCGGACCCAATGGTCTGGCGGCGCTGGTCGTGCAGGGCAATAAAGTGACCCGTCGGCTCCAGTCCGGCTACCTCTACACCTACGCGCTGGTGATGCTGATTGGCCTCGCCGCTGCCGCAACCTGGGCGATGACACGATAATGGACGGCTTCCCCATCCTTTCCCTGATGATGGCAGTGCCGATGGCGGGGGCCATCGCCTGTCTGTTCGTGGGCGCGAACAGCGCGCGCTGGATCGCCCTGATCGCCACCTTGGTCGATTTCGTGCTGGGCATGGCCCTGTGGGCGAATTTCGACCAGTCGGGCAGCGGGGCGCAGTGGCAGTTCCAGGAATATGCGCCGGTCTTTGGCAAATTCGCGTGGGCGCTGGGCATTGACGGCATCGCGCTGATGCTGATCGCGCTCACCGTATTCCTGATGCCGATCTGCATTGGTGCCAGCTGGAACGCGATCGAAAAGCGGGTCGGCGAATATATGGCTGCCTTCCTGTTCATGGAGGTGCTGATGATCGGCGTCTTTACGGCGCAGGATCTCTACCTTTTCTACATCATGTTCGAGGCTGGCCTGATCCCGATGTATTTGATCATCGGCATCTGGGGTGGCGCGGACCGCATCTACGCCAGCTATAAATTCTTCCTCTACACATTGTTCGGATCGGTCCTGATGCTGATCGCGATGATGTGGATGGTGCATGAGGCCGGGACGACCGAAATCCCCGTGCTGATGGCCTATAATTTCGAGTCCGGTGTCCAGACCTGGTTGTTCCTGGCCTTCTTCGCCAGTTTCGCGGTCAAGATGCCGATGTGGCCAGTTCACACCTGGCTGCCCGACGCGCACGTTCAGGCGCCGACCGCGGGTTCGGTCATTTTGGCCGGCGTGCTGCTGAAGATGGGCGGCTATGGCTTCATCCGCTTCTCCCTGCCGATGTTCCCCGAAGCTTCGGCGCAACTCGCGCCCTTGGTCTGGGGCCTGTCGATGGTCGCGGTGGTCTATACTTCGCTGGTCGCGCTCGTGCAGTCGGATATGAAGAAGCTGATCGCCTATTCGTCGGTCGCGCATATGGCGATCGTGACTGTCGGCCTGTTCGCCTTCAATCAGGCGGGCATCGAAGGCGCGATGATGGTGATGCTGGGCCATGGTCTTGTCGCAGGCGCTCTGTTCCTGTGCGTCGGCGTCATCTATGACCGGCTGCACACCCGTGAAATTGCGCGCTATGGTGGCCTGTCGATCAACATGCCGCGCTATGCCGTGCTGTTCCTGTTCTTCACCATGGCGTCGGTGGGCCTGCCCGGCACGTCCAACTTCGTCGGCGAATTTCTGGCATTAATGGGGATTTATCAGGCATCGACCTGGGTGGCGCTGGTCTGCACGACGGGCATCATTCTGGGCGCGGCCTATATGCTCTACCTCTATCGCCGCATTTGCTATGGTGAGCAGGTCAACGCCGATGCCGCCGCGATGCCCGACCTGTCGGGCCGCGAAATCTGGCTGCTGGCGCCGATTGCCGCCGTCGTGCTGTGGATGGGGGTCTATCCCGAAAGCTTCCTCAGCCCCATGCGTCCCGACATTCGCGCGCTTGAAGCCCGCCTCGCACCTGCCGCTCCGGCGGGAGACTCCAAGATCAAAATGGGCGCGCCCAAGCCTCCGGGCGAAGCGCATGAAGAAGCCCATCACGAAGAAGCCCCTGCGCACGGGGAGGCGCACTGATGATCGACTCCGCTTCCCTTCTGGCCGTTCTGCCGGAACTCATATTAACGGCCGGTGGCCTGATCCTGATGCTGGTGGCTGCTTTTGGCGGCGACGGCACGGCACGGCTGGTCAATGCGCTGTCGGTGCTGACGCTGATCGTCGCGGGCGTGGCCCTGTCCTGCTCGTTGGCGCATGGCCCTGACGCATTCGATGGACTTGTCCGCGCCGATGCCTTCTCCGTCTATGCCAAGGCGTTGATCTATGCGGCGGCGGCAGCAGCAATCCTGCTAGCGCCACGTTTCTTTTCGACCGACAGCGCGCTGCGGCCCGAATATCCGATCCTGATCCTGTTCGCCGCCATCGGCATGGGCATGATGGTGTCGGCGGGGGACATGCTGACGCTCTATGTCGGCCTCGAAATGAACAGCCTGGCATCCTACGTCCTCGCCAGCTTCATGCGGCAGGACGGTCGCTCGTCCGAAGCGGGCCTTAAATATTTCGTGCTGGGGTCGCTGGCCAGCGGCATCCTGCTCTACGGCATTTCGCTGCTTTATGGTTTCACCGGCAGCACCTCTTTTGACGGTATCGCCGTTGCGCTGGGCGATGGCGTGGGCAAGGGCGAATTGTTCGGCCTGGTGTTCGTGCTGGCGGGCCTCGCCTTCAAGATCAGCGCCGTGCCGTTCCATATGTGGACGCCCGACGTCTATGAAGGCGCGCCGACGCCGGTGACGACCTTCTTCGCCAGCGCGCCCAAGGTTGCCGCGATGGGCCTGACCGTCCGCGTCGCGATAGAGGCGCTGGGTCCGGCGGGTCTGGACTGGCAGCAGATCGTGATCTTCGTTGCGCTCGCCTCCATCCTGTTCGGTGCGGTCGCGGCGATCGGCCAGACCAATATCAAACGGCTGATGGCCTATTCGTCGATCAACAATGTCGGCTTTGCGCTGATCGGCCTTGCCGCAGGCACACCTGCCGGCGTGGCCGCGACGATGAGCTATATGGCGATTTATGTCGTCATGACGATCGGTGCCTTCGCCTGCATCCTCCAGATGCGCGATGCCGACGGCAAGCCGGTCGAAACGATCGCCAGCCTCGCGGGCCTGTCGCAATCGCGCAAGGGTCTGGCGGCGGCGTTCGCCATCTTCATGTTCTCCATGGCCGGTATCCCGCCGCTCTTCGGTTTCTGGGCCAAGTTTCTGGTGTTCGATGCGGCGGTTGCATCCGGCCTGACTGCGCTGGCGGCGTTCGGTATCGCTGCGTCGGTGATCGGGGCATTCTATTATCTCAAGATCATCAAGGCGATCTATTTCGACGAGCCGACCGGTGCCTATGAGGCGAAGGGCGGTGCGGTCGAAAATGTCATCCTGACTGCTTGCGCCGTCGTCATCGTGCTGGGCTATCTGCTCAATCCCGTGCTGGATCAGGCGAGCGCCGCCGCTGCGGCGTCCCTGTTCTGACCATCCGCTTCGTTGCCGAGACCGAGTCGACCAATGCCGACATGCTGGCATTGGCGGAGCAGGGCGCAAGTGAAGCCAGTTGGCTGCGCGCGGGGCGACAGATGGGCGGCAAAGGGCGGATGGGCCGTAACTGGGAAAGTCCGGTCGGCAATCTCCATTGCTCCACGCTGATCCGGCTAAGGTCTGGCGATCCCCTGCCGCATACGCTGGCGCTGGTCGCGGCCAATGCGGTTCATGCGCTGGTCGCGCCTCTTTGTGCGGGGCAGGCGCGGATCAAATGGCCCAACGACGTTCTGGTCGATGGCGCGAAGATAGCGGGCATCTTGCTGGAGCGGGCTGGCGACGCGATCATTGTCGGTATCGGCATCAATGTTGCCGATCACCCACACAATCTCGACCGCCCCGTGACCAGTCTGGCGGCACAAGGCGCGAAGGACGCGGAGGCGGGGGCGCTGCTGGAGCGGCTGGCGCAAATTTTCGCGCACTGGCTGTCGATCTGGCGGGCGCAGGGGCTGGACCCGGTGCGCACCCACTGGCTGCTCAATGCACACCCGACTGGTACGCCGATGCGGGTGCAGCAGCCCGATGGAGAGAGCGTTGAGGGGGCATTTGATACGCTCGACCGGCAGGGCATGTTGATCCTGCGCTTGGCGAACGGGCACAGCCGTGCCATTCACGCCGGTGACATATTTCTCATCTGAACCAAGGACCGGCCATGCTTCTCGCGATCGACGCGGGTAACACCAATGTGGTTTTCGCGCTGCTCGAAGGGCGGGACATCCGCGCGCGCTGGCGGATCGCGACCGACCCGCGCCGCACCGCAGACGAATATGCGGTGTGGCTGAACCAGTTGCTGATGCTGGAAGGCTATAAGATCGCCGACGTCGGTGCGGTGATCATTGCGACGGTGGTGCCGCGCGCGCTGCATAATTTGCAGGTGCTGGCCGAAAAATATTTCAGGACGACGGCGTTGATCGCCGGGCAAGCGCCGGTCGACTGGGGCATCGAACTGGACGTGGCGGAGCCAGGATCGGTGGGGGCTGACCGGGTTGTAAACGCCATCGCCGCGCACCATCTTTATGCAGGCGACCTGATCGTCATCGATTTCGGTACCGCGACGACGTTCGACGTGGTCGATTATAGCGGCGCTTATAAGGGCGGGATCATCGCGCCGGGTATCAACCTGTCGCTCGATGCGCTGGTCGCGGCGGCGGCGAAACTGCCCAAGATCGCCATCGCCCCGCCGGATAATCGATCGGTCATAGGGCGAACGACCGAAGCACAGATGCACATCGGCGTCTTTTGGGGCTATGTAGCCATGATGGAGGGGCTGGTCGCCCGGATGAGGGCCGAAATTGGCCGCCCGACCAGAGTGATTTCGACGGGGGGCCTTGCGGTCCTCTTCAATGATAACAGCGATATTTTCGATGCGATCGCGCCGGACCTGACGGTTCAGGGCCTCGCGCTGATGCACGAACGGAGTTTACAAGCGTAATGAAACCCAAGGATGAGCTGCTCTTCCTGGCCCTTGGCGGGTCGGGCGAGATTGGCATGAACGTCAATTTATACGGTTGCCAGGGCAAATGGGTGATGGTCGATCTCGGCATGACCTTTGGCGATCCCAATTATCCGGGCATCGAACTGGTGCTGCCCGACCTGAGCTTCATTGAGGAACGGCGCAAGGATCTGCTCGGCATCGTGCTGACCCACGGGCATGAGGACCATATCGGCGCGATCCCCTATCTCGCCGCCGATCTGGGTGTCCCGCTCTATGCCACGCCCTTTACTGCCGGCCTCATCCGCCTGAAGCTGGAGGAAGAGGGGCTGACCAAGGAGGTCAAGCTCCATGTCATCCCGAACGAAGGCAGCTTTGAGCTTGGCCCGTTCGGCTTCCGCTACATGCCGCTGGCGCACTCGATCCCCGAAGGCAATGCGTTGGTGATCGACACGCCACATGGCCGGATTTTCCACACCGGCGACTGGAAGCTGGACGATCAGCCGTTGCTCGGCGTGCCATCGACCCCGGCGGAACTGACCGCTGTGGGCGATCAGGGTGTGCTGGCGCTGGTGTGCGACAGCACCAATGTGTTCAATGACAAGGCCAGCGGTTCCGAAGGTGATGTCCGCGAAGGGCTGATGCAGACGATCGAGGGGGCCAAGGGCCGGGTGCTGGTCACCACCTTTGCGTCCAACGCCGCGCGCGTCCAGACGCTCGGCGAAGTCGCGGTGGCGATGGGACGCAAGGTGTGCGTCGCGGGCCGTTCGCTCGACCGCATTATCGGCATGGCCAAAGCCAGCGGCTATCTCAAGGGCTTCCCGCCCACGGTCGACTGGGACGAGGCGATGAAGCTGCCCCGTGACGAGGTGATGATCATCGCCACCGGTGGTCAGGGTGAGGCGCGCGCCGCGCTGGCACGAATCGCATTTGACAGCCATCCCATCAAACTGACCGAGGGCGATCTGGTCGTCTTTTCGTCCAAACAGATTCCCGGCAATGAAATCGCCATCGGTCGCATCCAGAATGCGCTGGCGGCGAAGAATGTCGTGATGGTCACGGACCGCCAGGCCGAAGTCCATGTGTCCGGCCATCCGGGTCGTCCTGAACTGGAAGCCATGTATCGCTGGATCCGGCCGGAGATATTGCTGCCAGTCCATGGCGAACGGCGGCATATGGCCGAACAGGCGCGGCTGGGTCTGGCGACGGGCATCCCCCATGCTGTGGTGCAGTCCAATGGCGATTTGCTGCGGCTGGCGCCGGGCAAGCCGACGATCATCGGGCGTCAGGAAGTCGGGCGGCTGGTGCTGGATGGCGACGTCATCCTGCCTGCAGAAGGCGCGACCATGAACGAACGGCGCAAGCTGGGGCTGCATGGCCAGATCAGCGTTGCCGTGGCGCTCGATGCCAAGGGGCGGCTGCTTGGCCGACCGACGCTGCGGACGCAGGGCGTTCCGGTGGAAGAGGATAAGGCGGACTTCCTGGCCGAAGCCGCCGACGACGCGGCGGATGTGATTCCCAAGGGATCGCATGAGGAAGAGGCGGTGCGCGAGCGTATCCGCCTGGCCGTGCGTCGCACCGCGACGCGTTGGACGGGCAAGAAGCCGATTGTGGACGTGCTGCTCATTCGGGCCTAGGATTTTGGTACCGTGTTCCCGCGCAGGCGGGAACACATCATTATGTAGATTGATAGAGACGAGCGAAGATACAAGGCCATGAACCTCTACGCCATTTTCGCCATCTATGTGCTGTTCTGGGTGATCAGCGCGTTCATCATCCTGCCTTTTGGCATCCGCACGCCCGACGAAACGGGCGAACGGATGGTGAAGGGGCAGGCGGATAGCGCCCCCAGCAATTTCCGGCCGGGCGTCGTGGCGCTTCGGGCGACGCTGCTGTCAGCTTTGTTGTTCGGCCTCTATTACGCCAATTATGTGCAGGGCTGGATCACGTTGGACATGCTGCCGGGCTATTCGCGCTGAAGTGCGACGACTTCACTTTTCGCCGTTCGTTTCGAGCGAAGTCGAGAAACCTTGCGCACAGGTTTCTCG
>NZ_JBMDKQ010000008.1:0-203576 GCF_057809795.1 Sphingobium sp. FG125 | reverse complement strand
GCAAACCCATCTTGGCACTTAGATGCCGTGAGCGGGAGCCATCCACCTCATCCGGCTTGAACCGGCCGATCGGGCTGATATGGCAGCCCCATCCCGCCCCATAGCCCGGAGCCTGTCCCATGCACCCGCTTGATCGTCCCGTCTGGCACACGCTGCGCAGCGGCTGGGCGACGTTGGCGCAGGGGGACGGAGATGCGATGCGGCTCGATCCCGCTTATGGCCCCTTTGCGGCGACCGGCGATGACGGTGCGGACAGCCTGATCGCGCTGGCCGCGCTCGCAACCGGCGATAGCGAAATGTGGCTGGTCGGGCAGGATGTGGCGGTGACCCCGGCAGGTATGACGATCGCGCGCACCGCGACGTTGGCGCAGATGGTCGCGACAACGCTCAACCCTGCCCCGGCACCGCCGTTTGAGTGGATAGTGCTGGGCGAAGCGGACGCTGACGAAATGCGCGCGCTGGCGCTATTGACCCGGCCCGGCCCCTTCCACCCGCTGACCCATCGGCTGGGCCGTTTCATCGGTGTGCGTGAGGCGGGACAGCTGATCGCGATGGCGGGGGAGCGGATGCGCCTGCCCGGCTTTACCGAGGTCAGCGGCGTCTGCACCCATCCCGATTTTCGCGGGCGGGGCCTCGCCGGCGCGCTGATGCGGATCGTCATGCAGGCGATGCTGGAGCGGGGCGAGACGCCCTTCCTGCACGCCTACGCCGCCCATCACCGGACGATCGCGCTTTATGAGACGCTGGGCTTTGCGGTGCGGGCGGAGTTGCCGATGGCGGTGCTGGTGCGTTGACCCCACGAAAAAGGCCGGTGGATCGCTCCACCGGCCTCTTCTTGTCTTAGCGAGAGCGTTGGACTTAGAAGTCCATGCCGCCCATGCCGCCCATGCCACCGCCGGGCATACCCATCGGTGCCTTGTCATCGGCAGGCATTTCGGAGATCGCCGCTTCGGTGGTGATCAGCAGGCCAGCGACCGAGGCCGCGTCCTGCAGCGCCGCACGAACGACCTTGGTCGGGTCGATCACGCCGGCTTCCACCAGGTTTTCGTACACGTCGGTCGAAGCGTTGAAACCACGGGTCTCGTCATTTTCGCGCAGCAGGTTGCCAGCAACCACGGCACCGTCAACGCCCGCATTCTGGGCGATCTGGCGCAGCGGCGCTTCGATCGCCTTGCGGATGATGTCGATACCACGGGTCTGGTCGTCGTTCGCGCCCTTCATGCCGGCCAAAGCCTTGGTGGCATAGAGGAGAGCGGTGCCGCCGCCAGGAACGATGCCTTCTTCAACGGCCGCACGGGTGGCGTGCAGCGCGTCGTCGACGCGGTCCTTGCGTTCCTTGACTTCGACTTCCGAAGCGCCGCCAACCTTGATGACGGCAACGCCACCAGCGAGCTTGGCCAGACGTTCCTGCAGCTTTTCCTTGTCATAGTCCGAGGTGGTGTTCTCGATCTGCTGACGGATCTGCTCGGTACGGCCCTTGATCGCATCATGGTCGCCAGCGCCATCGACGATGACGGTGTTGTCCTTGTCGATGGTGACGCGCTTGGCGGTGCCGAGCATCGCCAGCGTGACATTCTCCAGCTTGATGCCCAGATCTTCGGAAATCACTTCGCCCTTGGTCAGGACAGCGATATCTTCCAGCATCGCCTTGCGACGATCGCCAAAGCCAGGGGCCTTGACCGCTGCGACCTTCAGGCCACCGCGCAGCTTGTTGACGACCAGGGTCGCCAGCGCTTCGCCTTCGATATCTTCGGCGATGATCAGCAGGGGACGACCCGACTGAACGACCGCTTCGAGGATCGGCAGGATCGACTGGAGGTTGCTGAGCTTCTTTTCGTGGATCAGAATGTACGGATCAGCCAGCTCTACAGCCATCTTTTCCGGGTTCGTCACGAAATAGGGCGACAGATAGCCGCGGTCGAACTGCATGCCTTCGACGACGTCCAGCTCGAATTCGAGACCCTTGGCTTCTTCAACCGTGATCACGCCTTCCTTGCCGACGCGCTCCATGGCTTCGGCGATCTTTTCGCCAACCACGGTGTCGCCATTGGCCGAAATGATGCCGACCTGGGCGATTTCCTTGGTCCCGGCGACGGGCTTGGAACGCGCCTTGAGGTCCTCGACAACCTTGATGACGGCCAGATCGATGCCGCGCTTCAGGTCCATCGGGTTCATGCCGGCGGCAACCGACTTCATGCCTTCACGGACGATCGCCTGCGCCAGAACGGTCGCAGTGGTCGTGCCGTCGCCAGCAATGTCGTTGGTCTTGGATGCGACTTCGCGCACCATCTGGGCGCCCATATTTTCGAACTTGTCCTTGAGTTCGATTTCCTTGGCGACGCTGACGCCGTCCTTGGTGATACGGGGAGCGCCAAAGCTTTTGTCGATGACGACGTTGCGGCCCTTTGGCCCCAAGGTCACCTTGACCGCGTCGGCCAGAATGTCGACACCGCGCAGAATGCGCTCACGAGCGTCGCGGGAAAATTTTACGTCTTTTGCAGCCATGGGAAAAACCCTCTTTCTTGCAAATGGAGATAGTCAGAAAAACGGAATGATTTAGGCGACGACGCCCAAAATGTCCGATTCCTTCATGATCAGCAGGTCCTCACCGTCGACCTTGACTTCGGTGCCGGACCATTTGCCGAACAGGATGCGATCGCCAGCCTTGACGTCGAGCGGGGTCACCTTGCCGTCTTCGGCCTTCGAGCCGGAACCGACGGAGACGATTTCGCCTTCCTGCGGCTTTTCCTTGGCAGTGTCGGGGATGATGATCCCACCGGCGGTCTTTGCTTCCGCTTCGATACGGCGGACGAGAACACGGTCGTGCAATGGACGAAATGCCATGTTGATTGCCTTTCCCTTCTGTTTGGGATCGGTCCGGCGCGCGATGCCGGGGATGAATCCCCCCGAAAACCGCCCTCGCCTTATCCTTCTCCCGATAAACTGCGTTGCTGTTAGCACTCATTGAAGGAGAGTGCTAGCGCGGTTAGATATGGCGCAACCGAAAGGTCGGTCAAGACCTTCCATGCGCATTTTTTCGCGACCGATGATTTTCGGTGCAACATCCTTCAGCGCCGTTGCGGTGCGGCGGGGCGCTTCCTACCTGACGCGGATCAGCATCCACGAGAGGCCTCTCCCCCATGAGCGATCCAACCTACACCCCGCCCGCCGTCTGGACATGGGACAAGGCCAGCGGCGGCCAGTTCGCCAATATCAACCGGCCGACTGCGGGCGCAACCCACGACAAGGATCTGCCGGTGGGCCAGCATCCGTTCCAGCTTTACTCTCTGGCCACGCCCAATGGGCAGAAGGTCACGATCCTGCTGGAAGAATTGCTGGAGGCGGGATTTACGCAGGCGGAGTATGACGCCTGGCTGGTCAAGATCGGTGATGGCGACCAGTTTTCCAGCGGCTTCGTGGCGGTCAATCCCAACAGCAAGATCCCGGCGCTGATGGACCATAGCGTGTCGCCACCGCAGCGCGTGTTCGAATCCGGCGCGATCCTGCTGTATCTGGCCGAAAAGTTCGGCGCCTTCGTGCCGACCGATCCGGCCAAGCGGACAGCCGCGCTCAGCTGGCTGTTCTGGCAGATGGGCAGCGCCCCTTTGCTGGGCGGCGGCTTTGGCCATTTTTACGCCTATGCCCCGGAAAAATATGAATATCCGATCAACCGCTACACAATGGAAGTGAAGCGCCAGCTCGACGTGCTGGACCGGCATCTTGCGGACAACGCCTATATGGCGGGCGACGAATATAGCATCGCCGACATCGCCATCTGGCCCTGGTATGGCGGCGTGGTGCTGGGCTACGCCTATGATGCGGCGGAATTTCTGGATGCGGGCAGCTACACCAACCTGCTGCGCTGGGCACGGCAGATTGACGCGCGCCCGGCAGTGACGCGCGGGCGCAAGGTCAACAAGATCAACGGGCCATTGGATGGCCAATTGCATGAGCGCCACGACGCGGGCGACTTCGCAACGAAAACGCAGGACAAGCTGGAGGGGGCGGCGTAAGAGTCTCTTTGGAAAAGCGCGAAAGAGCGCTTTTCAAGTGCGGTTCCAGCCCGCTCCCCCGCCCAACCGCCCGATCCAGTATCATCCTGTCGGGTGGTTGGGCGGGGGAGTGGGCTGGAACCGGCTTTCCCAAAAAACTCTAACGCCCCCTCCCCCGCATCAATAGCCGACGGTGAAGCGCTGGCGGCTGTGGCGCGGCGTTTCGATTTCATCGACCAGTGCGATCGCATAATCGGCATAGGATATGCTGCTCTTGCCATCGGCATCGCTCAGCAATTGATCGGTGCCGAGGCGAAAGCTGCCGGTGCGTGGGCCGACGAAGAAGAAGAGCGAGGGCGACACATAGGTCCAGTCGATGTCATCGACGCCGCGCAGATAGTCGAGGAACGCCTTGCCCCGGCTGGCTTCGGGCAGATATTCCTTGGGGAATTCGGGCGTGCTGATCAACGGAACGCCCGGCGCCACCTCCAGACTCGCCGCGCCACCGACGACCAGATAGCGCGGTACGCCCGACGCCCGCACAACTCCGACCAGCGACGCCGGATCGGTATCGCCAAACATCACCGCACTGACGACGGCATCATGGCCTGCGATAGCTTGCACCAGCGCGTCGGGATGGTTGACGTCGCCCGCAATGGCGGTGACCGCCGCATCCTGCACCGCATTTTCAGGATGACGGGCAATAGCCGTCACCTGATGCCCGCGTCGGGCCAGTTCCGCGCTGATTTCCTGCCCCGCACGACCCGTGCCGCCGATGATCGCTATTTTCATGCCCGTCTCCATAAGGGGTTACCAATGGAAACCAGATAGCGATTATGCTATCAGGGGTGCAAGAAGGCACCTCGCCTTCACCTGGTTACGTCGAGGATACTACCCATGCCGTCTGCCACCCCCGCCCTGCCGCCACGCATCGGCGACGCCTATAATCCCGACTGCCCGACCCGACATATTCTCGACCGGATCGGCGACAAATGGGCGGTGCTGGTGTTGCTGAGCCTGAAAGACGGGCCGGTGCGCTTCAACCTGTTGCGCCGCCGGATCGGCGCGATTTCGCAAAAGATGCTGTCGCAGACGTTGAAGAGCCTGGAGCGCGACGGGCTGGTCAGCCGCGCCGCCTTTGCGACCGTGCCGGTGACGGTGGAATATCGGCTGACCCCGCTGGCAGGCGGGCTGATCGGCATATTGGACCAGATTACCGGCTGGGCCGAATCCCATGTCGGCGACATCATGGTCGCCCGGCGCGCGCATGATGCGGGGGTGGAGGCGATGGCGGCTTAGGCTTCGCGTGTCTCATTACCTCCGTTCGCCCCCCGATCGAGCCGGGGGCAGGCTCTGAGCCTGTCGAAGGGCCGCACTTACTTGCGCGAAGAAGGACAAGGCTTCGACAGGCTCAGCCCGAACGGATAAGAAGCTATCCTTCACCCAGCCGCCTTCACAATCTCCGCCCATTCCTCTTCGCTGATCACCGTGATCCCCAGCGCGGCGGCTTGCTTCAGCTTACTCCCCGCCCCTGGCCCCGCGACCACCAGATCCGTCTTGGCGCTGACCGATCCCGCCGCCTTGGCCCCCAGCCGTTCAGCCTGCGCCTTGGCCTCGTCGCGGCTCATTGTTTCCAGCTTGCCGGTGAACACCACGGTCTTGCCGGTAACGGCGCTGGCGGTGGTTTCCACGACATAGGGAGGCGGCGTGACCTCTTCCAGCAGGTCCTCCCACACCGCGACATTATGGGGTTCGTGGAAGAAATCGGCGAGCGCATGGCCCACCGCCGCGCCGACATTTTCGACTCCGATATGATCGGCAATCGCCTTGTCGCGCTTGACGGGCGTGTCAAATGGCTGGTCGCGCAGGGCGATAATCTCTTCCGCCAGCGCGCGCACGCCCGGCAGCGTGGTGTAGCGCTTGAGCAGATCGCGCGCCGTCACCGCGCCGACATGGCGGATGCCCAGGCCAAAGAGCAGCCGCGCCGCGTCCGGCGCGCGCTTCGCCTCGATCGCGGCGAGCAGATTGTCGACCGACTTTTCCTTCCACCCCTCCCGACCGATCAGGTCTGGACGGTGGCGTTTCAGGCGGAAAATATCGGCGGGTTCGGTGATCCAGCCCAGATCGAGAAATTCCTGGATCGACTTCTCCCCCAGCCCCTCAATGTCCAGCGCCACCCGGCTGACGAAATGGCGCAATCGCTCGAAGCGCTGCGCCGGGCAGATCAAGCCGCCGGTGCAGCGATAATCGACCTCCCCTTCCTCACGCACCGCCTCGCTCTGGCAGATCGGACATTCGGGCTTGAAGATATAGGGCGCGCCGGGCTTGTCGCGATCGAGATTATCCACCACCTGCGGGATGACGTCGCCCGCGCGCTGGACGATGACGCGGTCACCGGGGCGCACGCCCAGCCGGGCAATCTCGTCGGCATTGTGCAGCGTGACGTTGGAGACGACGACGCCGCCCACCGTCACCGGGGTCAGGCGGCCCACCGGGGTCAGCTTGCCGGTGCGCCCAACCTGAATGTCGATCGCCTCCAGCGTCGTCTGCGCGCGTTCGGCGGGAAATTTATGCGCGATCGCCCAGCGCGGTGCCTTGGCGACAAAGCCCAGCCGCTGCTGCCAGTCGAGCCGGTCGACCTTATACACCACCCCGTCAATGTCGAAGGGCAGGTCGGCCCGCGCGCGTTCGATGCTGCGATAATGGGTCAGGATGGCGTCGAGCGTATCGAGCGACACCAGCCGGTCCGACACCGGCAGACCCCAGGCCGCAATCGCCTGCATGACCCCCAGTTGCGTGTCGGCGGGCAAGGCGCTGTACGCCCCCCAGCCATGGGCCAGGAAGCGCAACGGGCGGCTGGCGGTGACGGTCGCGTCCTTCTGGCGCAGCGATCCGGCGGCGGCGTTGCGGGGGTTGGCGAATTGCCGCGCCTTGTCCGGCTCGTCCGCCTCGGCCAGCAGCCGGGCGTTGAGCGCGGTAAAATCCGCCTTGGCCATATAGACCTCGCCCCGCACCTCGAACAGGTCGGGGATCGCATATAGCCCCTCCCCTTCAGGGGAGGGGTTGGGGTGGGGGCTATCAACCGGCGCAGCGCCATCCGGCGCGCCCCCACCCCCGTCCCCTCCCCTGAAGGGGAGGGGTGGAAGTTTTTGCGGAATATCGGCGATGGTACGGACGTTGGCGGTCACATCCTCGCCCGTAGCGCCATCGCCGCGCGTCGCGGCCAGCACCAGTTCGCCCTTCTCGTAACGCAGCGAACAGGACAGGCCGTCAATCTTCGGCTCGGCGGTCAGCGCAACCGGCGCATCATCGGGCAGCGCGAGGAAGCGGCGCACACGGGCGAGGAATTCGGCGATATCCTCATCGGCGAACCCATTGTCGAGGCTCATCATGCGGACGGCGTGGGGGATTTTTTTGAGCGCCGATGTCGGCGCGGCCCCGACCTGTGCATTGGGCGAATCGGCCCGAACCAGGTGCGGAAAGGCCGCCTCCAGCGCGTTATTTTCCGCAATCAGCGCGTCATAGGCCGCGTCGCTAATCTCAGGCTGGTCCTGATCATGATAGAGCCGGTTATGCTTGGCCACTTCGCGCGCCAGACGCATCAAACGGTTGGCAGCTTCGGCTTCGGAGAGGGTGGCGGGGTCGGTCATAGCGCCTCCATACCGCCCTCCGTTCGTCCTGAGTAGCCATTGAGCGTAGTCGGAGTCGCAGACGACCAAAGGGCAAATGGCATATCGAAGGATTGGGCGCTTGCTTCGATACGGGGCTTCGACTTCGCTCAACCCCTACTCAGCACGAACGGAGATTGGATTAAAGCCCCGATACCGGCACCGTCTCGAACAGCTGCCCGAAACCGGCGATGATCGGGCGGGCCTTGGCGATGGCGGCCTGCACGGCGGGGCGTTTGAGCGAGGCCATGTGATTGTCGCGGCTGTCCCATACTTCGGTGATCCACAGCGCGTCGGGGTTAGCGGTGTCGAGCGCGATGACGTAGGACAGGCAGCCGGGCATCCCGGTCGTGCCTTCGCGCAGATAGGTCAGCAATTCGTCGCGCTTGCCGGGTTTGGCGATCATCTGGCCGATCAGGCCGTAGCGGGGCGGGGCCGATTGCGCGGTGGCGGGGATGGCGCTGGTGGCCATGGCGGCGGCGGTGAAGCCCAGCATGTCTCTGCGGTTATGGGTTTTCATGCTGTCCTCCGCCATCCTATCTGCCGTGTTCCCGCGCAGGCGGGAACCCAGTCCCACGCTCCGATCTGGGTTCCCGCCTGCGCGGGAACACCGACATCACACCCGCTCCAGCAACCGTTCCGCCTGCGCCCGCGCCTCTGCGGTAATCTCCGCGCCCGACAGCATCCGCGCGATTTCCTCGCGCCGTTCGCCTTCATCCAGCGCATGAACCCCCGTCCGCGTCACCGTGCCGTCGCTCGATTTGGCGATCAACAGATGGCCTGCGCCGCGCGCGGCGACTTGCGGGCTGTGGGTGACGACCAATATCTGGTTGCTGCGCGCCAGCCGCGACAAGCGTTCGCCGATGGCGGACGCCACCGCGCCGCCCACGCCCCGGTCGATTTCGTCGAAGATCAGCGTGTCCGCCCCGCCCTGCTCGGCCAGCGCGACTTTCAGCGCGAGGATGAAGCGCGACAATTCGCCTCCGCTAGCGATCTTGGTCAGCGGGGCGAAGGGCGCGCCGGGGTTGGTCGAAATCTCAAACTCCACCCGGTCCATCCCCTGCCCGGTCCATTGCGCTTCATCGAGCGGCGCGACCACGGTGCGGAAACGCGCGGCATCCAGCTTCAACGGCGCAAGCTCCGCCGCGACCGCCGCGTCAAGCTTACCAGCCGCCATTTGCCGCTCCCCCGACAGCGCCTGCGCGGCGGCGCGATAGGCCGCCGCCTTCTTCGCGAAATCCGCCTCCAGCGCAGCGATATGCTCCTCCCCGCCCTCGATCGCGGTCAGGCGTGCGGCCATCTGCGCGCATAATTCCGCCAGATCATCCGGCTGGACCTGATGCTTGCGCGCCAGCCCGCGCAGGTCGAACAGCCGGGTTTCGATGTCGTCCAGCCGGGCGGGGTCGAAGCTCAAAGCCTCCGCCACTTCGGCCAGCCGGTCCTCCGCCTCGCCCGCCTCCACCACCGCGCGGTCGAGCGCCTCCAGCACGGAGGCCAGCCGCTCATCCTCCGCCGCGATCCGGTCAAGCCGCCGCGCCGCCTGCCGCAGCTGGGCAAGGCCACCGTCGGAGCCGGTCAGGCAGTCCGCAATCGCCGACAGATCGTCGGTCAGGCGCGCGCCCTTCTGCATCGACGCGCGTTCTTCCGCGAGAGTCGCCTCCTCGCCCGGTTCGGGACCGAAGCGGGTCAGTTCATCGACGGCATGGGCCAGATAATCACGGTCGCGGGCGGCGGTATCGACGGTAGCGCGCGCTTCGGCGAGGGCGTTCGCCGCCTTGCGCCACGCGCCATGCGCGGCACCGACCGCGCCAGCATCGCAGCGACCATAAGCGTCGAGCAACGCGCGATGCCCCCGCGCGTTAAGCAAGCCGCGATCGTCATGCTGGCCATGAATTTCCACCAGACACCCGCCCAGTTCACGCAGCAGCGCCGCCGAACAGGCCGAATCATTGACGAAGGCGCGGCTGCCGCCATCGGCCTTCACCGTGCGGCGGATCAGCAGCGGTTCGCCCGGCTCCATGTCGATGCCATTGTCGGCCAGCAGGATCGCGGCGCGATGGTCGGCGAGCGGTGGATCGAAGGTCGCGGTAACGCTGGCCTGCGCCTCACCATTGCGGACGAGGCCGCTATCGGCGCGCGCGCCCAGCGCCAGTCCCAGCGAATCAAGCAGGATCGATTTGCCCGCGCCCGTTTCCCCGGTCAGCACGGACAGGCCCGCACCGAAATCCAGGTCCAGCGCCTCGATCAGCACGACATTGCGGATGGACAATGAGGTTAGCAGCGCGGTTACTCCCCCCTCCCTTTCAAGGGAGGGGTCAGGGGGTGGGTGCGCCGCGCCAGCGGCGCCTGCAACGGTGAGGTTGAACGCTCCCCTTCGGGTCGCGACCCACCCCGATTCAGGTAAACAGCATCCCATGCTGTTTAGGTCAAGCCGGGGGCTTGACCGACCTGAACCGCCCTCCCTTGAAAGGGAGGGGCTAAATTTTACGCCTTGCTGCCATGTTCCTGCATCAGCTTGTAGCTGCGCTCATACCATTTGGTGCCGGGATAGTTGGCGCCCAGCACGGCGGCGGCCTTGCGCGCTTCGTCGGGGATGCCGAGCGAGAGATAGGATTCGACCAGCCGCTCCAACGCTTCGGGCGTGTGCGTGGTGGTCTGATATTTGTCGATCACGACGCGGAAGCGCAGCGTGGCGGCCAGCCACTGGCCGCGCCGCTGGTAGAAGCGACCGACTTCCATTTCCTTGCCGGCCAGATGGTCGTTGACCAGATCGACCTTCAACCGCGCATCGGCGGCATAGCGGGTGCCGGGATAGCGGCGGATCAGTTCACCCAGCGAATCGAGCGCCTGTTGCGTGATCTTCTGGTCGCGGCTGACATCGGCAATCTGCTCATAATAGCAGAGCGCGATCAGATAATAAGCGTAGGGCGCATCCTTGTTGCCGGTATGGATCGACAGGAAACGCTGCGAGGCCGAGATGGATTCGGCATAGTCGCTGTTCATATAGTAGCTGAACGCCGACATCAGCTGCGCCCGGCGCGCCCAGGGCGAGTAGGGATGCTGGCGCTCCACCTCGTCAAACAAAGCGGCGGCCAGCTTATACTGGCCGCGATCAAGCCGGTCCTTGCCGCTATTATAGAGGGTCGACACGTCGCGGGCGACATATTGGGTGTCGGCCTTGTTCTTGGACGTCGCGCAGCCTGCAAGCAGGGTGGCAAGCAGAAGCGGGGCGGTGGCCGCGCCGATGCGCGTTACGGTTTTCATCAGCATGGGGCGGGTCATAGCCGAGGGACACGCCGTCGCCAAGCGGCAGAATGGAGTCAGGCTCAACAGGCCATCCGCGCCGGCAGATCGAGCCGCGCGACCGCGCCGCCATTCGCCCCCGGCGTCAGCGAAAAGCGCCCGCCCAGCTGCACCGCCAGTGCATTGGCGATGCGCAGGCCCAGCGAATCGCTGGTGCCATGTTCAAAGTCCGGAGCAACGCCATGGCCGTCATCAACGATGCGCAGCGCCAGCGCGCCCTGCGCCTCCTCCAGCGTCACTACGATCTTGCCGGGCAGATCAGGCAGGCCATGCTCTATCGCGTTGCTGACCGATTCCGCCACGATCAGCGCCAAAGGCACCGTGATGGCAGGTTCGATGGTCAAACCTTCGGGCGCAGCAACGGAAAGCTTGATGTCCGAACGGCCACTGGCTTCCAGCACATCGTCGGTCAGCATGGTCAGAAAGGCACCTATATCCTGCCCCGCCCCCGACGGATCATAAAGCGCGCGACTGATCCGCCCGACCAGTCCCAGCCGCGCCGACGCATCGTCCAGCGCCTTGCGCGCGACATCATGATCGACATGGCGTCGCTGGAGCGCCAGCATTGCGGCGACAACCTGCAAATTGTTGGACACACGATGCTGGAGTTCATGGAACAATAGTTCGCGATTTTCCGCCAGCGCCCGGCTGCGTTCGCGTTCCACCGCCAGATGAAAATTGGCCCGCTGCATGAAGTGGATCAACAATATGTCGACCACCACCACGCCGGTGTAGAACAGCATCGCGACGGCAACCCCAGGGTTCACCTCCCTGCTGTAGAAGGGCGGAATGAAGACATACCAGGAGACAAGGCCGCAAAGGATCGCGGCAAAAATGCCGGGCCGGACGCCGAACAGGAAGGACGAAAGGATCACCGCCGGAAAGAAGGTGACGAAGGGATAACCATTGGGCAGCAATGGTTCAGCGGCGATACGCAGCATGAAGGCCGCACCGCAGAAAATCAGCGTCAAACCATAGGCATAGGCTGGCCGATCTAGGACGAGCGGCAGGCGTTCGACAAAGCGCGCATTGCTCCGCTGCATGATGTTCCCCAAATGGTCCATCGTTACAGTAGCAGAACCTTAGCCCGATGCATTGATCGAAATCAGTCGGCGGGTCGCGTCGCATAAAAAAGGCGGTTATCGCATTTGCAAATCCGATATTGGCATGTCGAACATAGCCCATCCTCTCCCGGCAGGCAGGCCTGTCGCATATGGAACTTCCCATATTTTACTTCGTCATGCTGAACTCGTTTCAGCATCCATCATGCCCCACAAGCCGCCGTTCGCGACGAGAAATGGATCCTGAAATAAATTCAGGATGACGATGAATGCGGGGGCGGTTTCATATGCGATAGCCCTGCCTTGCAGGGGAGGATTTTGTGCCGACTTCGCAAAGGGCATGATGAGCAAAAAAAAGGGCGCCCGGTCGAACCGGACGCCCCATTTTTCTCAGTTCGTCGGATGGACAATCAATCCTGGGTCAGGAAGTCGGGCAGACCGCCCGGTGCCGGGCCGTCATCATTGCCGCCTTCGCTGCGTTCGCGACGCGGGCCACGATCACCGCCGTCACGGCGCGGGCCACGACCACGATCACCGCCGCCGTCGCGACGCGGGCCACGGCCTTCGCCGCCGCCACCGTCACGGCGCGGACCACGATCGCCACGGGGTTCGCGCGCTTCACGGGCAGGACGGGTATCTTCCAGTTCCTCGCCGGTTTCCTGATCGACGACGCGCATCGACAGGCGAACCTTGCCGCGCGGATCGATTTCCAGAACCTTGACCTTCACTTCCTGGCCTTCCGACACGACGTCGGTGGGCTTTTCAACGCGCTCATTCTTCATTTCGGAGACGTGGACGAGGCCGTCCTTGCCACCCATGAAGTTCACGAACGCCCCGAAATCGACAATGTTGACGACCTTGCCGTCATAGATTTTGCCGACTTCCGCTTCCTGCGTGATGCCAAGGATCCACTTGCGCGCGGCCTCGATCTGCGCCGGATCGGACGAGCTGATCTTGATCAGGCCTTCATCGTCAATGTCCACCTTCGCACCGGTTTCGGCGACGATCTCGCGGATGACCTTACCACCGGTGCCGATGACTTCGCGGATCTTCGACTTGTCGATCTGCAACGTCTCGATGCGCGGTGCGTGAGCCGACAGCTCGGTGCGGGTCGAGGCCAGCGACTTGGCCATCTCGCCCAGAATGTGCGCGCGGCCTTCCTTCGCCTGGGTCAGGGCAGCTTCGAAGATTTCGCGCGTGATGCCCGCAATCTTGATGTCCATCTGCATCGTGGTGATGCCCTCGGACGTGCCGGCCACCTTGAAGTCCATGTCGCCCAGATGATCTTCATCACCCAATATGTCGGACAGGACGGCAAAGTCCTTGCCTTCCAGGATCAGGCCCATGGCGATGCCGGACACGGGGCGCTTCAACGGCACACCGGCGTCCATCATCGACAGCGAACCGCCACAGACGGTCGCCATCGAGGACGACCCGTTCGACTCGGTAATGTCGGACAGAACGCGGATCGTGTAGGGGAACTCATCCTTGCTCGGCAGCACGGGGTGCAGTGCACGCCATGCGAGCTTCCCATGGCCCACTTCACGACGACCCGGCGCGCCGAAGCGACCGACTTCACCGACCGAATAGGGCGGGAAGTTATAGTGCAGCATGAAGTTTTCATAATGCAGGCCTGTCAGGCCGTCGATCATCTGCTCGGCGTCCTTGGTGCCCAGCGTGGTGGTGCAGATGGACTGCGTTTCACCGCGCGTGAACAGGGCCGAACCATGGGTGCGGGGCAGGAAGCCGACCATCGCCTCGATCGGGCGGATCTGCGTGGTGGTGCGGCCGTCGATGCGCTTGCCGTCCTTCAGGATGGCGCCGCGCACGATTTCCGCTTCCAGCTTCTTGGTCAGCTTGATGCCGGCCATCACCGTCTGGGCGTCCAGGCCGTCGGCAGTGAACTTCGCCTTCGCCTTGGCGCGGGCTTCGTTCAGCGCGTTGGAACGGGCCGACTTGTCGGTCAGCTTGTAAGCAGCGGCAATATCCTTGCCGATCAGCTTCTTGAGCTTGGCCTTCAGTTCGACCAGATCATCGCTCTTGGCCATGTCCCAGGGGTCCTTGGCCGCCTTTTCAGCCAGGCTGATGATGGCGTCGACAATCTTCTTGCTCGCTTCATGCGCGAACAGGACCGCGCCCAGCATGATTTCTTCCGACAGCTCTTTCGCTTCGGATTCGACCATCATGACCGCGTCGTAAGTGGCGGCAACGACCAGATCGAGTTCACCGGTCTTTACCTCGTCCAGCGACGGGTTGAGCTGATATTCGCCATCCTTGTAACCGACGCGCGCCGCGCCGATCGGCCCCATGAAGGGGACGCCCGACAGGGTCAGCGCAGCGGACGCCGCGATCATCGCCACCATGTCCGGCTCGCTTTCGCCATCGAACGACAGCACCTGGGCGATAACGTTGATTTCGTTGTAGAAGCCTTCGGGGAACAGCGGGCGGATCGGACGGTCGATCAGGCGGGAAACCAGCGTTTCCTTTTCGGTCGCGCCGCGCTCACGCTTGAAAAAGCCGCCGGGAATGCGGCCGGCGGCGGAATATTTTTCCTGATAGTGAACGGTCAGCGGGAAGAAATCCTGGCCTTCCTTCACGCTCTTGGCGGCGGTCACGGCGCACAGCACCACGGTTTCGCCATAGGTGGCCAGCACGGCGGCGTCAGCCTGGCGTGCGATACGGCCGGTTTCGAGGGTCAGCGTCTTGCCGGCCAGCTCGATCGATACCTTCTTGACATCAAACATAGTTTTTTCCTTCGCCCGCGTCGGCCCTATTGCCGGGCGGGGCCTTTGGTGGAGCCGGTGAGGCTCCATGAGGTGAGGAGCGAACTCCTCCTATCCGTTCGCCCTGAGCGAAGTCGAAGGGCTTTGCTGAGCGGAGGCGAAGCAAACTTCGCTTCGCTCAGTAGAAGGCTTCGACAAGCTCAGCCCGAACGGTGTGGGGAAATGTCCCCTGTATCATGAGCACCGTGCCGAATTGCCCGACGCCATGTTTCAGAATCAGAAACGGCCCCGCATGGGGGCCGTCCCGTTGAAGGTCTGCGTTATTTACGCAGGCCCAGCTTACCGATCAGGTCGACATAGCGCGCCTGATCCTTCTTCTTGAGATAGTCCAGCAGCGAACGACGCTTGTTGACCATCATCAGCAGACCACGACGGCTGTGATTATCCTTGTGGTGACCCTTGAAATGCTCGGTCAGGTTGGTGATCCGCTCGGTCAGGATAGAAACCTGAACCTCTGGCGAACCCGTATCACCCTCAGCGCGGGCATATTCCTTGATCAGCGCTTCCTTGCGCTCGGCAGTAATCGTCATTTAGTCGTCATCCTTCGACATCAGGTTGAAACCGCGCACCACGATGATCTCGCGATCATCCGACCGGACCAGCGCGACGGGGATATTCCCGTCCATCGCCAGATACAGGCCGGTGGTGGCAGTGATCCCGGTCAGAACCTTCCCCTGTCGGAGCATCAGGGCCTGATCGGGAGAGACGGGGAGAGCCGGGATGTCGTCCAGCCCCGCCGTCAGCGGCAGCATAAGGCTACCGATGGCGCGCTCGTTAGCAGCATGGCGCAATTTGTCCAGCGAAATCGCGGAATCCAGGGTGAACGGCCCGGCCTTGATACGGCGCAGCATGGTGACATGACCCACCGTCCCCAGCGCCAGCGCAATGTCGCGGGCAAGGGAGCGGATATAGGTGCCCTTGGAGACATGGGCGGTGAGGGTGATGCTCTCCAGTTCCTCCCCGGCACGGGGAGGGGGACCAGCCGCAGGCTGGTGGAGGGGGCTGGCGTCTTGACGCGATGGGGGCGCGTTCAGCCGCCCACCCCCTCCGTCGGCCTTCGGCCGCCACCTCCCCGTGCCGGGGAGGATCGAATAGATCGTCACCCCCCGCACCTTCATCTCCACATCCGCCCCCGCCCGCGCCAGATCATAGGCGCGCTGGCCATCGATCAGGATGGCGCTATAGGCGGGCGGCACCTGCTCGATCGGGCCGGTGAAGCGCGGCAGCACCGCCTCCACCTGCGCCCATGTCGGCCACACATCGCTGGTCGCGATCACAGCGCCTTCCAGGTCGAGCGTGTCGGTCTGCGCGCCGAACGCGATGGTGAAATCATAAATCTTGTCGCTGTCGAGCATTCGCCCGGCCAGCTTCGTCGCCTCGCCAATCGCGATCGGCAGCACCCCTGTCGCCAGCGGATCGAGCGTGCCGCCATGGCCGACCTTGCACTTGCCCGCCCCGCTGTCGCGCAGTGCGCGCTTGACCGCGCTGACCGCCTGGGTCGAGCCAAGTCCGTGCGGTTTGTCGAGGATGATCCAGCCGTGCATAGACGCGCGCCTACACCGCAGCAGGCGGCTTGTCAGCCGCCCATCTGCTCCACAAAATGGCGGCGGCACAGCGCGACATAGCGATCATTGCCGCCAATCTGCGTCTGCGCGCCATCGCGCACCGCCTGCCCCTGCCCGTCCACGCGCAAATTCATCGTCGCCTTGCGCCCGCAATCGCACACCGTCTTGATCTCGCTCAGTATGTCCGCCAGCCCCAGCAGATGGGCACTGCCCTCAAACAATTCCCCGCGAAAATCGGTGCGCAGGCCATAGCAGAGCACCGGCACGCCCAGCCTGTCGGCAACACCAGCCAGTTGCCACACCTGATCGCGGGTCAGAAACTGCGCCTCGTCCACCAGCACGCAGGATAACGGCGTCCTGTCATGCTGCGCGGCGATGGCCGCGAACATATCCACCGCCGGGTCGAACAGATGGGCCTGTGCTTCCAGCCCGATGCGCGAAGATACCAGCCCCGCGCCGTACCGGTCGTCGATCGCGGCTGTCCACAGCATCGTCGCCATGCCGCGCTCGCGATAGTTGAAGCTCGATTGCAGCAGCGTCGCCGATTTGCCCGCATTCATCGAGCTATAATAGAAATAGAGCTTGGCCATGGATTACCGAATTGTGGGCGCTACGCCGGACAGAAAGCGCACCAGCGCGTCGGCCAGCGCGATCCTCTTGTCGGAAAAACTATGATCGGTCGGCCAGACCATCAGCCGCGCATTGGGGTTCGCCCCCTGCGCGTCGGCCGCCACCTTGCGCGCCTCGGCTCCCAATCCCTTCTCCGCGCCAAGGATCGTGAGCGGTCGGCGGCCATAGCCCGCCAGCCGTCGGCCAAGGTCGAACTTGTCGCCATTGCCCTTTATCTCGGCGGTCAGGCTGTCATAGGTCGCGCCATGCAGCGGTGGCAGGTCGCTCTCCACCTCCGCCTTCCACGCCGCCTCGCCCTGCGCCGTCGCAAGCGCCGCGACGGTCTGCGCCGGGTCCCACGGGTCGATCAGGAACAGCCCGGCCACGCGCGGTTCGGCGGCGGCAATGTCTGCCGCCATGAACCCGCCCATACTATGCCCCGCCACCACGATGGCGCTGGTGTCGATGCGATATCTGGCAACGGTCGACGCCTGCTGGAGAAACTGCAGCGCGGCAACAGCATCGTCGGACGCATGGCCAAAGGAGAAATTCCCCGGACTGCCCCACGACCCGCGATAATGGAGCGTCAGCACATTCCACCCCGCGCGGCGGGCGGCCTGGGCCAGGTCCAGATTCTGCTCGTTACCGGGAAAACCGTGGAGCAGCAGCAACGTGGGATGCAGCCCGGCCCCGGCAGCCGTGTACATGACGGCATTCATCGCCCCATCGCCCGACGGCAAAACGAAGGCGCTCATCCCCGCAGGATAGGTGGCGTCCGGGGCGGAATCGCTGATGACGGCGGGGTGGATGGCGGGCTCTTTGGCGGTGGTCGGGGTGATGGCGCATGACAAAAGCGCACAGGACAACAGCAAAGCCCGCATGGTGAAATTCCCTGATATCATATCAAAGTCATGACGGTGACAGGCGGCGAATCCCCAACCGTCCGCTCGATCCGCCGGTCGAATGTCAAAAACATCTCCGCGTCCGCAGCCATCGACAAGTGCATCATATCAGCAAAATCAGCGCCAGCGGCAAAACGATCAATGACCCAGCCTATTCTGGCAGGTTGCCCCAAAGCTTCCGGCAAATCGACCACGTCGAGCAAGGCTGCGGCTATGCGCTCACGTGGCCATCCATAGCTCGCGCGCAATACCCACTCTGTCTCGACCAATACGGTCGGCAACACTAAAAAGCCCTGCCTCATCCGGTCCGCCGCAACAGCCGCTTGCGCCAGATCGTCGCCCGTCAGGAACCGCACCAGCACATTTGTATCAATTGCCGCCGCCACGATCAGTCCTTGCGATCGCGGAACATCTGCGCGATGGCCTCATCCATTTCCTCGATAGAAACAGGCGGCCCCTGATGCTGGTAGCGGGCCTTGATACCCACCATGATTTCTTCAAAGCTGCGACCGGACTTTTTATGCTGCGGGTTGAGCAACACGCCGCCACCCATCGGCACGACATCGAATATCTGCCCGGACGTAAAGCCAAGCTGGTCCCGCACATCCTTGGGGATGACGATCTGCCCTTTGGCAGAGAGAGTCGTTTTGGCGTTCATATTGGTAAGATGCGTCTTACCGCGCAGTGAGTCAATCCTCGCCGTCATCATCCTTGACCAGATCCTGCGCCACCTTGGGATCGCGCAGCAGTCTGTCGATATGGCTGCCCTCGTCGAAACTGTCATCGGCCAGAAACTTGATCTTGGCCGCATATTTCAGCCGCGTACGCGACGCGACCTCGCGCTGGAAATAGGCGGTGTTGGTGCGCAGCGCCTTTAGCACAGCTTCCTCATCCCGCCCCAGCAGCGGCTTGATGAAGGCGGTGGCGTGGCGCAGGTCGGACGACATGCGCACTTCGGTGACACTCACGACATGCTTTGCCAGCACATCGTCATGCACGTCACCACGCTGCAAAATGTCGGACAGGATATGACGCACCTGCTCCCCCACGCGGAGCGCACGGACAGACGGGCCTTGAGTTTGTTGCAATGTCATAGGTTCAGCTTTCCGGCGCTATATCTTCAATTGCGACGTTCAGTTCGTCAGCAAGTTTGCGCCACAGTGCAAGTCCGCCTGCTTTCTTGCCATTTTCGACGTTGCTTAAATATGTATGGCTATGACCGACACGGCGGCCCAGGTCCACAAGCGTGAAATGGCGATGCTTGCGCCAGGCGCGAAGGGGGCTTTCGCCAGCCATTATCGCATCCACAACCTCAGCCGGCACATATTCTTCGCCGCCCTCTCGGTGTGTTTGCGCCTTTTCGGCGGCCAGCAAATCCGCCCTATCCTCCGCAATATCCACCAACCGCTGATAATCTTCCATCGGCAGCATAGCGATTTTCTGGCCGGCGATCTCGACAATCTGGGCAGTCATGGGTTCACCTCATAAGCCGATCCACGCGGGGCGATATCGTCGATCCAGAGGATATTCTGCTCGATGCGAAAAATCACACGCCAGTCCTGCACCCGCAACCGATATTCCGGTCGCCCCTGCAACCGCTTCATATTCGCCGTCAGCGAGTCTGGATCATGCGCCAGTTCCTCGATCTTCTGCCGAATAAGCGTCCGCTTGTTGGAGCGCAGCAACGCCCTCATCGCCGTTTTCGAGAAACGAATATCCACATGGAAATGTTACGCTCAGACACAAAGAGGGTCAACGAATTTAACCAATAGCTAAATTCATTGACCCTTCGCTTGTCTCTCACAGCGTGCGGATGCGCTCCTCGACCTCGAACAGTTCGAGCGTATCGCCTGCCTTGATGTCGTTGGTGTCCTGCAACACAGCGCCGCACTCCATGCCGGCACGCACTTCGGACACATCGTCCTTGAAGCGGCGCAGCGAGTGGATGACCGTCTTGGACACGATGACATCGTCGCGGGTAAGGCGCGCGTTGAGCCCCTTGCGGATGACGCCTTCCTTGACCAGCAGCCCGGCCGCCTTGTCCTTCTTGCCCGCAGGGAAAACCTGCAACACTTCGGCGCGACCCACGATCGTTTCGATGCGTTCGGGGGCCAGCTGGCCCGCCATTTCGTTGCGCACTTCTTCGAGCAGGTCGTAGATCACGTCATAATAGCGCAGCGAGATTTTCTCGCGGATCGCCAGCGGACGCGCCTTGGCATTGGGACGGACGTTGAAACCGATCAGCGGCGCGCGGCTGGCAGACGCCAGCGTAACGTCGCTTTCGGTGATCGCGCCGACGCCGGAGCTGAGGATACGCACCTTGATCTCGTCGGTCGAAATGCGATTCAGCGCACTGACGATCGCTTCGACAGACCCCTGCACGTCGCCACGGATAACCACCGGATATTCGATGACCTTGGTGCTGAGCGCCGAGAACATATTTTCAAAGTTCGTCGGCACGGATGCCGTCCGTTTCCGCGTGATCTGTTCCTGACGATAGGCGGCAACCTCACGAGCACGCGCCTCATTCTCCACGACCGACATCTGGTCGCCCGCCATCGGCACGCCCGACAGGCCCAGCACTTCGACCGGCACCGAAGGACCGGCAGACTTGACCTGCTGGCCCTTGTCATTGACGAGGGCGCGCACCTTGCCGCTTTCCGCGCCGATGACGAAGGTGTCACCGACCTTGAGCGTACCCTTGCGCACCAGCACGGTGGCAACCGCGCCACGGCCCTTGTCCAGCTGGGCCTCGATCACATTGCCTTCGGCGGCGCGATCGGGGTTGGCGGTCAGTTCCATGACTTCGGCCTGGAGCAGTATCTTTTCGATCAGCTCGTCCAGACCGGTTTTCTTGAGCGCGGACACCTGCACGTCCTGCACGTCGCCGCCCATATCCTCGACCACGATTTCATGTTCGAGCAGGCGCTCACGCACCTTTTGCGGGTTGGCTTCGGGCTTGTCGCACTTGTTGATCGCCACGATCATCGGCACGCCGGCCGCCTTGGTATGGTTGATCGCCTCGATCGTCTGCGGCATCAGCCCGTCATCGGCGGCCACCACCAGAATGACGATGTCGGTCACGTTCGCACCGCGTGCGCGCATTTCCGAAAAAGCCTCATGGCCCGGCGTGTCCAGGAAGGTGATGATGTCGCCACCCTTGGTCGTCACCTGATAGGCGCCGATATGCTGGGTGATGCCACCGCTTTCGCCCGCGACCACATCGGTCCCGCGCAGCGCATCGAGCAGGCTGGTCTTGCCATGATCGACATGGCCCATGATCGTGACGACAGGCGCGCGAACCTTGAGCGATTCGACCGGATCGAGATCGCCCTCGATACCGATTTCGACGTCGGCTTCGGACACGCGCTGGATGCGGTGGCCAAATTCCTCGACCAGCAGTTCGGCGGTGTCCTGATCAATCGACTGGTTGAGCGTAACCGCCTGCCCCATCTTGAACAGCGACTTGACCAGATCCGCGCCCTTTTCGGCCATACGGTTGGCCAGTTCCTGCACGGTGATGACTTCTGGCACGACCACGTCGCGCGACTGTTTTTCGCGCGTCTTGGAGCCACCGGCATAATGGGCGCGGCGTTCCTTTTCACGGGCGCGCTTGAGCGCGGCAAGGCTGCGCGCACGGGCGCTGTCATCATCGGCCAGCGCCTTGGTGACGGTCAGCTTGCCGGCCTGGCGACGATTATCCTCGCCCTTCTTCGCCCGTTCGGGCTTGGTCGGTTCGGGACGCTTGACCGGCGTGACCGGGGTGAAGCGGCGCGGCGGCGGGGGCGCAGCGGTGGTTGCTGCGGGCTGCTCTTCCGTTGCGGCAGGGGCAGCCGCGTCAGGCGCAGCTACAGCTTCCTGCGGCGCAGCGGCGGGTGCTTCTGCAACCGGCGCGGCTTGCGGTGCCTTGGCTTCCTCGACAGCAGGCGCTGACGCCTCGATTTCGGCGGCCTGGCGGTTTTCCTCGGCCCGGCGCTTTTCATTCTCGACCGCAGCGATACGCTCGGCCGCTTCGCGACGGCGCGCATCTTCCAGCGCGTTCATGCGCGCTTCCTCGGCCTCGCGCAGCAGCTTGGCCTGCAATTCCTGACGCGACATCAGGCTTTGCGGCGGTGCCTGACGCGCAGGGGCAGGCTGCGGCGCACGCTGCTGAGGCGGTGGCGGGGCAGCAGGACGGGGCGCGGCGGGTGCGGCTGTGGTCGCCACTGGCACCGGATCAGCCTGCGGCGCAGCAGCAGCCGGGGCAGCTTCGCCCGGCTTGCCCAGGACGCGGCGCCGCTTCACCTCAACCACGACCGTATTCTTGCGGCCATGGCTGAACTGCTGCTGCACCTGACCAGATTCCACGGTCCGCTTGATGCCCAGCGGCTTGCGGCCCAGAACCGGCTTGTCTTCCTTGCTGTCACTCATACGACTGAACTTAACCCTTCACTTCATCACCGGCCGGTGCAGGCACCGACGCATCATTCCATGCAATCTCGGCACCCTGCGCAGCGGAGGATTGCTCCTCCTCCTGCGCGGGCGCCTCGATAACGCAACCCAGATAGCTTTCCAAGCGGCCCAGGGCCGCACGCAGGCGTAAAGCCGCGCGCGAGTCGGTCACCGCAACATGGACGACATTATCGCGCCCCATTGCCATAGATAGGGCCTCGCGGTCCACAGGCAAGACGGTGCCTGCAAGATCGCTGCCTTCCGCTTCCTGTCCGACGCGCAGCGCCTGGTCCAGTTTGCGGTTGCCATCGGCAGCCGCATCGGCGGCGTGGAGCAGCAATTTAACCAGCCCCTTGCGGCAGGCGGTATCGATTTTTTCAGAGCCGGTGAGCAGCATGGACGCGCGCGCCTCCAGCCCCAGACGGCTGAGCAGATCCTGCCGCAGCGCCGTCTCGATCCGTTCGGGCAGGTTCGCCTCGATCTGGAGCGCGCCGTCCTTGAACGACCGCGCGATCGCGCCTTTGAGCTTGCCCTTGGCGAGTGCTGTTTCCAACTCGGCCCGGCTGACGCCGATCCATGCGCCCCGCCCCGGTGCTTTGGCCCGGACGTCGGGCAGCACCTGACCCTCCGGCCCGATCGCAAGGCGAATGAGCGTTTCGGGGTCGGCGCGGTCGCCGGTCAATATGCATTTGCGTTCGGTCATGCGTGCCCCTCCGCCAAAACGGATGGACTGGCAACCCCAACGCTATCGGATAAGCCTAAACGCTCATCGGGGAGTGTCCGCAGCAATGGCGTCCTCCCTAACAGAGGGCGCAGGCGTGCGGTCGGCCAGCAGCAAGCCGCCCGCCGCATAATTTTCCAGGCTCAGTTCGGTGATATTGATCTGGACGGCAGCCGCCGGCTTCCCCAGCCGCTCCACGAGCGACTGGGTGATGTCGGCAACCAGCGCGGCTTTCTGCTCACGCGTGGCGCTACCAGCCAGACGGATATCAACGAACGGCACTGGCTCAGGCTTCCTCGTCTTCGAACCAGTGGGCGCGCGCGGCCATGATGATCTCATTGCCCTGCTCGTCCGACAGGCCATAGGCCGCCAAAATGCCGCCCTTGTCCTCGGTGGTTTCGGTCTTGCGACGGCGCTGGTCGATCCGCTTCTTCTGCACCAGCTCGTCGGTCGCCAGATCAGCCAGATCGTCGAGCGTCTTGATGCCCGCCTTGCCCAGCGTGACCAGCATTGCTTCGGTCAGATGCGGCATCTCCGCCAGGGCGTCCTCGACCCCCAGCGCCTGCCGTTCTTCACGCGAAGCCGCCTCGCGACGCTCCAGCGCTTCGAGTGCGCGGTTCTGCAACTCGCCCGCCAGATCATCGTCAAAGCCTTCGATCGAGGCCAGCTCGTCGATGCTGACATAGGCGACCTCTTCCAGCTCGCCAAAGCCTTCGGCCACCAGCAGCTGCGACAGCGTCTCGTCCACGTCCAGTTCGTTCTGGAACAGTTCGGAACGGGTCACAAATTCCTTCTGGCGCTTCTCGCTGGCGTCGGCTTCGGTCATGATGTCGATCGCCTTGCCGGTCAGCTGGCTGGCGAGACGGACATTCTGGCCGCGACGGCCAATGGCCAGGCTCAGCTGATCGTCGGGAACGACGACTTCGATCCGCTCTTCTTCCTCGTCGATCAGCACGCGGCTGACCTGGGCGGGCTGGAGCGCGTTGACCACGAAGGTCGCGGTATCTTCCGACCAGGGGATGATGTCGATCTTTTCGCCCTGCATTTCCTGCACGACGGCCTGCACGCGGCTGCCCTTCATACCGACGCAGGCACCGACCGGATCAATGCTCGAATCGCGGCTGATCACGCCGATCTTGGCGCGACTGCCCGGATCGCGGGCGGCGGCCATGATGGTGATGACACCGTCGTAAATTTCGGGGACTTCCTGCGCGAACAGCTTTTTCATGAATTCTGGATGCGCGCGGCTCAGGAAAATCTGCGGCCCGCGATTTTCACGGCGCACGTTCAGCACGACCGAACGGATGCGGTCGCCGACGCGGACGACTTCGCGCGGGATCTGCTGGTCGCGGCGGATGACGCCCTCGGCCCGGCCAAGGTTCACGACGACATGGCCGAACTCGACCGATTTCACGACGCCGGTGATGATCTCACCCACGCGGTCCTTGAATTCTTCATGCTGGCGTTCGCGTTCGGCATCGCGGACCTTCTGGAAGATCACCTGCTTGGCCGACTGGGCGTCGATGCGGCCCAGATCGATGGGGGGCAGCGGATCGACGATGAAGTCGCCGACGACGGCACCCTTCTGGAGCTTTTCAGCCGCCTTGATGTCAACCTGCTTGAAATAATCCTCAACCACATCGACCACTTCGACAACTCTCCACAAACGGAGATCGCCGCTGTCGGGGTCCAGCTTGGCGCGAATGTCGTTCTCTGCGCCGTAACGCGCACGCGCGGCGCGCTGGATCGCGTCCTCCATCGCCTCGATGACGATCGCCTTGTCGATCATCTTTTCGCTGGCCACCGAATTGGCGATGGCGATCAGTTCGGCCCGGTTGGCGGAAATGGCGTTGGCCATGGAAAGAACCCTTATCCTTCGGTTTCGATATCGTCCGCACCCTCGGCAGAGAGCGGCATGGTAGCATTAATAAGCGCGTCCGTCAGCACCAGCTTGGCGGTGTCGATCAGGGCGAAGGGAATGACGACATTCCCGACCTTGGTATCCTTGAAGGCGATATCCTCGCCCTCGACCGCGCCAAGGATGCCCTTGAACGTCTTGCGATTGTCGATCGCCTCGGTCACGGTGATCCGCGCCTCGAACCCGCCCCATTCGACAAAGTCGTGCAGGCGGGTGAGCGGACGGTCGATCCCCGGCGAACTGACTTCGAGGCGATAGGCCTCCTCGATCGGGTCGGTTTCGTCCAGCAGGTCCGACAGGCGGCGCGAGATCGTCATGCAATCCTCGATCACCAGCTGCCGCGTTTCCCGCCGTTCGGCCATGATCTGCAACGTGCGCTCGTCGCCCGACCCAAACAGCTTCACCCGCACAAGGTCAAAGCCCAAAGCCTTCACCTCCGGTTCGATCAGCGCAGTCAGTGCGGCGATGTCCGCCATGCAATCTCCAGAACAATATAAGTTTGCCGCCGCCGCAGGCGGTGTGCCTGCGACCCTGACATTTTTGACGATGTAAGGAAGCAAGGGCGATATAGGTGGAGGGCGGAAAATCTGCAACATTATTCGTTCTGCTGTATTCTAACCGTTCGGGCTGAGCGAAGTCGAAGCCCTCCACCGCACGAAGAGAGGTGCTTCGCCATGCTCAGCATAGCCCTTCGACTTCGCTCAGGGCCTGCCCCCGGCTTGATCGGGGGGCGAACGGAGAAAATTATGACCCGGACCTTCATAACCGCCCTGCCCCTCATCCTCATCGCCTGTTCGGCTGACAATGCCACCGGCCAGAATGCCGCCGATGCCCCGGCCAAACCGTTCAAGACTGCGACCATCGCCGATTTCGATTCGCCCTGGGCCATGACCTTCCTGCCGGACGGTCGCGCGCTGGTGACGGAAAAGGCGGGCGAGATGATCCTGTTCGATCCGAAAAACGGCACCAAAATCCCGGTCGCGGGCATCCCCGGCGTCGATAGCGCGGGGCAAGGCGCGTTGATGGACGTCGTCCTCTCCCCCAATTTCGCGCAGGACAAGGCGGTCTATTTCAGCTTTTCCGAAAGCCGCGACGGGGTGAAGGGTGTGGCGCTGGCCAAGGGCGGCTTCGCGCAGGCCAGCGACGGCACAACCAAGCTGGACGGCGTGCAGGTCATCTTCCGCGCCAGCCCCTATGTGACAGGCAATGGCCATTATTCCGGCCGCATCGCCTTCTCACCCGACGGCAAATATCTCTTCTTCACCAATGGCGAACGGCAGAAATTCGACCCCGCCCAAGACCCCAAGGCAACGCTGGGCAAGGTGCTGCGCCTGAATCTGGACGGCACGCCCGCTGCGGGTAATCCCTTGGCTGCGCAGGGCTTTCACCCGGCGGTCTGGTCCTATGGCCACCGCAACCTGCTGGGAATCGCTTTCGACGCGGACGGTCGCCTGTGGGAACAGGAAATGGGGCCAAAGGGCGGGGACGAGGTGAACCTGATCAAGCCGGGCCTCAATTACGGCTATCCCAAAGTGTCCAATGGCAGCCATTATGACGGTCGCGACATTCCCGACCATGCCCCCGGCGACGGATTTGAAGCCCCCAAGGTCAGCTGGAACCCGGTCATCTCGCCCGGCGGCCTACTCTATTATTCCGGCAATCACTTCCCGGCGTGGAAAGGCTCACTCTTCATCGGCGGCCTGTCGAGCAAGGCGCTGGTCCGGGTCAAGCTGGACGGCGACAAGGCTAGCAAGGCCGACCAATGGGACATGGGCGCGCGCATCCGCGAGGTCGAACAAGGCCCGGACGGCGCGCTCTGGCTATTGGAAGATGGCGGCGACGGGTCGCAGGGACGGCTGCTTAAGCTGACACCTGCCGCAGGCTGACCGGGACCGCCCACCGCTCAACCGGCGCGCATGGTGAAACGGCGGCGCATGACCAGCGCGCCCGCGCCCAGCAGGAACAATCCCCACGCCGCGCCTTCGGGAACAGGCGTCGAACCACCCGAACTGCTGCCCGTCGCGTCAGGCCCAGTCGGCGAGGACGCATAATGGCCCGTATAGGTGCCAAGATGCATCTCGCCATTCTGCACAAGACTGCCAAATACCGCCGACCCCTGAACATAGTTGGCGGTCGTCGCCGCAGCCCAGGGGGCCAGCACCGATCCGCCCCACGCCGTACTCTGGTCGAGTGCCTGCGCCTCGTCGAAGTTCCAGATGACATGCTCGCCCAGCCCGGCAGTGCCGCCCAGAAAATTGTCGTTCAGGGTGATGGCACTGCCACTGACGTTGACGATCGCCGTATCCGCGCCGTTCAGGTTGAACGCGATCTCGCCAATGGAATCGAGATCCTTGCCGCTGATCGAAAAGACGGCCATTCCGTTGCTGTCCGGCGCAGCATTGAAAGTGGCGCGATTGCCGCTGACCTGCATCTGGCTGTTGGCGGACAGGCCGGCCAACCCGGTCGAAAGCGCCTTCATACTGCCCGCCATGACGCTGCCCTGGGTTGCCAGACCGTTCGCAAAATCGGGGCTGGACGCCGCAAGGCCGGATTGGACGACATGCTGGTTGACATTTGTGTTGCTGATCATGCCGCCGACCTTCACGGTCTGCGTCCCGCCATTCAGGTTGAAACCGCTTTCGACATTGCCGCCAACGACAGCCCCCGATCCGTTGTTGAGATTTTTCACGCCGCCGGTGACGTTGCCCACTACGGTCAAGCCGGGTTGGCCGGTCGGCGACGGCGTGGGGGTGCTGATCTGATAGTTGGAGGACGTCCCCGAAAGGTTGCCGCCCACAAATGTGCGTCCCTCCACCTCGGATGAGGATTGAAGGTCGCCCAGGACGACAAGGTTCCATTCGCGCATGGCGTCGGTGCCGACGACCGGCGAGGCCATCAGCGGCGTGGCGGCAAGGGCCAGGATGGTGGCCAGGGTGTAACGTGCATTTTTCATGGCGCCGCGCTAACAGCCTAAACGATGCAACCCAATGAAGAAAAAGGGTAAATTTTCTGCGTTCGCGACCTCGTATCAAAGTGAAACACATGCGTAACAATGGCGCAGCATCGACAATTTCGCATGCCGTAACGTCATCTCGGCAAAAGCGGCAAATGCCGCCGATCACGATCGGGAAAATGGCAGAAGAAAGGCGGCGGACGCCATAACTATCATCATTGGAAGCGCCTTTGCCAGCGCCCCCCCCACGATCAAACCAACCGACTCTGCTTGACCGCCGCCTCGATGAAGCTGGCGAACAGCGGATGCGGATCGAACGGCTTGGATTTCAGCTCCGGGTGGAACTGCACACCGACAAACCAGGGATGGTCGGGCCGCTCGACGATTTCGGGTAGCATCCCGTCGGGCGACATGCCGGAAAAGATCAGCCCGCCCTTTTCCAGTGGCTCACGATAGCCAGCATTGACCTCATAGCGATGGCGATGCCGCTCGCTAATCTCGTCCGCGCCATAGATGCCCGCGACCACGCTGTTGCCGGTGAGTTTCGCGGGGTAAGCCCCCAGCCGCATCGTGCCGCCCAGATCGGTCTCGGCGGTGCGCTTCTGCAAGCCTTCCGCGCTCATCCATTCGGTGATCAGGCCCACGACCGGCTCGGACGTCTCGCCAAATTCGGTGGTGGAGGCCGCCGCGATGCCCGCTGTATTCCGCGCACCCTCGATGCAGGCCATCTGCATCCCCAGGCAAATGCCAAAGAATGGCACATTGCGTTCGCGCGCAAATTTGACGCTGGCGATCTTGCCTTCCGACCCGCGCACGCCAAAGCCGCCGGGGACCAAAATGCCGTGCATCGGCTCCAGGAAAGCCGCGACATCGTCGCCCTTCTCGAACAGTTCGGCGTCGATCCACTTGATCTTCACCTTCACCCGATTGGCAAAGCCGCCATGGGTCAGCGCCTCGTGCAGCGATTTATAGGCGTCGGGCAGGCCGACATATTTGCCCACCACGCCGATCGTGACTTCGCCTTCCGGGTTCTGCTGCCGGTCCATAATGTCGTCCCATCGCTCCAGCGACGGCACGGGCGCACCCTCGATACCAAAAGCGCGCAGCACTTCGGCGTCCAGACCTTCGGCATGATATTGGGCGGGAACGCCATAGATGCTGCTGGCGTCGAGCGCAGGGATGACCGCTTCGGGCCGCACATTGCAGAACAGCGCAATCTTGCGCCGTTCGCTTTCAGGCAAAGGATGCTCACAGCGGCACAGCAATATGTCGGGCTGGATACCCAGCGACGTCAGTTCGCGCACGCTATGCTGGGTCGGCTTGGTCTTAAGCTCACCCGCCGCAGCAATATAGGGCACCAGTGTCACATGGACGAAGATAGACTGGCCGCGATCCAGATCATTATGCAACTGGCGAATCGCCTCCATGAAAGGCAGCGATTCGATGTCGCCGACGGTCCCGCCAATCTCGCACAGCACGAAATCGATATCGTCGGTGTCGGCCAGCGCGAACGCCTTGATCTCGTCGGTGACGTGCGGAATGACCTGCACCGTCGCGCCCAGATAGTCGCCGCGCCGTTCCTTGGTGATGATCGTCTGATAGACGCGGCCCTGCGTCACATTGTCGCTCTGGCGCGCAGAAACGCCGGTAAAGCGCTCATAATGGCCCAGGTCCAGATCGGTCTCCGCCCCGTCGTCGGTCACATAGACTTCGCCATGCTGATAGGGCGACATCGTGCCGGGATCGACGTTCAGATAGGGATCGAATTTGCGGATTCGCACGCGATAGCCCCGCGCCTGCAACAGCGCTGCCAGGGATGCGGCCATAAGGCCTTTACCAAGCGAGGAGACCACGCCGCCGGTGATGAAAATATACCGCGTCATGGGAGAAGAGGCCTAGCCTTTCCAAACAACAAAGAGCAAGCGCGCGAATCCACGCACGCTTAAAAAATATTCGAAATGTCGGTGAACGGTTTAGTTGGCGAGCGGAACAGCACCGTTGCTGGCCGCATTCGCCGCACCCGCCAGCGGATCAGCGCTGGTGGCCGGCGCGTTCTGCGTGACCGGCGCCTGCTTGACCAGCGACGTGTCGATGTCGCTGGGCGCATGACGCACCGACGCGATCACCGCCATGACGATGGACAGAGTGACGAAGATCGTCGCCAGCACCGTGGTCGACCGAGTCAGGAAATCCGCCGCGCCGCGCGCCGACATGAAGCCCGCCGGGCTGCCCCCCACGCCCAGACCGCCGCCTTCCGACTTCTGCATCAGGATGACGGTAACCAGCAGGGCGGCGATGATCGCCTGCACGACGAGAAGGAAAGTGAACATGCGACGGGTTCTGTCCGGAAATGGGGTGCGTTGCCGCGCACATAGCGATGAAGCGACGCGGGGGCAACCATGGGTATCTGACTCGATTCCAAATCCGTTCGCCCTGAGCGAAGTCGAAGGGTACTGCTGAGCCACAGGCGAAGCTGCTTCGCTCCGCTCAGCACAAGGCTTCGACTTCGCTCAGCCCGAACGGATCTCGGATTAATCCGCCGCCGCGATAATCGGCGCGAACTTGCCCGCTGTCAGGCTTGCGCCGCCGACCAGCCCGCCATCAACGTCCGCGATGGCCAGCAATTCCGCCGCATTGTCGCCATTCATCGACCCGCCATAAAGGATACGCATCCCGTCGGCCTCCGCCCCGATCCGGCTGGCCAGCGCATCGCGCAGCGCCCGGTGCATCGCGTCGACCGCCTCCATCGTCGGAATCCGCCCGGTGCCGATCGCCCAAATGGGTTCATAGGCAATCGCCAGCCAGTCCGCCGCCGCGCCATCGGGCAAGGACGCCAGCAACTGCGCCGACACCACCGCTTCGGCGTTGCCCGCGTCGCGCACGTCCAGGCTTTCGCCCACGCACAATATGACGTTCAGGCCCGCCGCCTTGGCCGCCAATGCCTTGGCCGCAACGTCGCCATCGCTCTCGCCCTGGTCCTGCCGCCGTTCGCTATGCCCCACGATCGTCCAGCTTGCGCCCGCTTCGACCAGCATCGCGCCGGACAGGCAACCGGTATGCGCGCCGCTGGCGTTCATGTGGCAATCCTGCGCTCCGATAAAGGCCCCGCCCCGAACCTGCGCCGCCGCCGCGATCAAAGTCGCAGGCACGCATAGTCCTACATCCACCCCCGGATGATCGGCCGCGATCCCGCCAATCGCTTCAACTTCACCCAGATGCGCCTTAAGGCCATTCATCTTCCAGTTGCCCACGACGAGTTTACGCCTGTTCATGGATTATATTTCCCCATATTTGTTTTTGCTGCACGCCCAGTGGCGATGAACGGGGCGGGTGCATTTGTCCAGACCGGCTACACGCGTGGCGCTTGCCGCCGCGCCTATACCGCCTTAAAGCGACCGCCATCACGCCCGCAGTTCGGACATTTTCATGCTTGCTGTCTTTCGCCGCTTCATTCGCTCCAGGTTCGGTGCGGTCTTTGCGATCCTCTTCCTGGCGGTCATCGCCGGTGCCTTCGTTCTGGGCGATCTGTCCAGCGGCCAGTTCGGCAGCAGCCTGGGCGGCGGTGGCGGCACGGCGGCCAAGGCGGGCAGCCACAAACTGTCGCAGAATGAAGTGCAGGACCGGATCCAGCGCGTCTATGAAAATGCCCGCAAGTCCAATCCTGCCCTGTTGATCAGCGATTTCTTTGCGCAGGGCGGCGCGACACAGGTGTTCGACCAACTGGTCGCATCCTTGACCCTGCGCGCCTTTGCCGACGATCAAGACGTGCATATCTCCAAGCGGCTGGTCGATGCGCAGATCGCGCAAATCCCCGCCTTTCAGGATGCCGCAGGCAATTTCAGCCAGGAAAATTTCCGCTCGCTGCTGATCCGCGAACGCATCACCGAACAGGCGCTCCGCGATGATATCAGCCGCGAAATCCTCCAGCGCCAATTGCTGGGTCCGGTGGGTCTGGGCGTCAAACTCTCCGACTCTCTGGTGCTGCCCTATGCCTCGCTGCTGCTCGAAGCGCGGCAGGGTACGATCGCCGCGATCCCGGCGGTCGCCTTTCTCGACGACAAGGCGCCGACCGACGCCCAACTGGCCGATTATTACAAGCGCAACGCCGACCGCTTCACCATCCCCGAACAGCGCCGTATCCGTTACGCCGTGATCGACGCGCAGCGTTTCGCGCAGGCCTCACAGCCCAGCGATGCGGACATCGCCGCCGCCTATAATCAGAACAAGGCCGCCTATGCCGCCAAGCAGAGCCGCAGCATCGAGCAACTGGTGCTGCCGACGCAGGCAGGTGCCAAGGCGATCGCCGATAAGGTCAGGGGCGGCACGTCGCTGTCCGCCGCGGCAAAGAGCGCGGGCCTTGAAGCGCTGACGCTGGCCGACCAGAGCCAGGCTGCACTCACCGCATCGGCCGGCAAGGCGATTGCCGATGCTGCCTTCGCCGCAAAACAGGGCGATCTGGTCGGTCCCGTGCGCGGATCGCTGGGCTGGGTCGTGCTGCGCGTGACCGCGATCACCGAAACCCCCGCCCGCCCGCTCGCCTCTGTACGCGGCGAACTGGTCGAGACGTTGCGCGCGCAAAAGGAAAAGACGCTGCTGACCGAACTGACCGGCAAGCTGGAGGACCAGATTGCCGATGGCGGCACGTTCGAGGAAGTGGTCAAGGATAATGGCCTGAAGCTCGAAACCAGCCCGCTGCTGCTCGCCACCGGCAAGCAGGTCGAGGATTCGGCCTATGTCCCCTCCGCCGACCTGCAACCGCTGGTCGCGCCCGCCTTCGCGATGAACGCGGACGATGATGCGCAGCTGGTGCCGATCACCCCGGACAAACGCTATGCGCTCATCGCGGCCAGTGAGATCGTCGCCGCCGCCCCGCCGCCGCTGGCCAAGGTCAAGCCGCTGGTGCAGGCGCAATACAAGCTCAATCAGGGCAATGAGAAGGCCAAGAAGGTCGCCGAGGATATCCGGGCCAAGGTGGCCAAGGGCATGAAGCTGGCCGATGCCGTCGCGGCGGTCGGCGTCAAGCTGCCCGCGCCGCAGGTGCTGGGTGGCCGCCGCGCCGACATCATGCGTGGTGAACAACGTCCCCCGGCGGAGGTCGCCATCCTCTTTTCGATGGCGGCGAACACGGTCAAGACGCTCCCCATAGGGCAGGATCGCGGCACCTTCGTGGTGCAATTGAACGCCATCCAGCGCGGCGATGCCAAGGGTCAGCCCGAACTGTTGAAGCAGGTGCGCGACCAGCTCGGCGAGGTTGTCGGCGAGGAATATGGTCAGCAGTTCGAGCGCGCGGTCGAAAAGCAGCTGGGCGTGACCCGCAATGCCAAGGCCGTGGCAGACGCGCGCAAGGCGCTGACCGCCACCAACAGCGGCGGGCAGTAATATGAGCGCGACGGGCGGGGACGGCATCGCATCAGCGCACGCGGCGCTGGCGCGGGGCGAATCGGCGCTGGTGTGGCGGCGGCAGATTGCCGATACCGACACGCCGATTTCCGCCGCGCTCAAATTGTTCGAGGCCGATCGCGGCGACTTTCTGCTTGAGTCGGTGGAGGGCGGCGCGGTGCGCGGTCGCCACAGCCTGATCGGCCTGGCCCCCGACCTGCTGTTTCGTGCTGATGGCAACACCGCGCAGATCAACCGCCACTGGGCGACCGACCGCGATGCGTTCGAGCCGCTGGAAGGCGACGCGCTGACCGCATTACGGTCGCTGGTGGCCGAATGTCGCGCCGACCTTGATCCCGCTTTACCCGCAGCGCTGGCCTGCCTGGTCGGCTATTTCGGCTATGAAACCATCGGGCTGGTCGAAAAACTGCCCCGCCCTGCCCCCAACCCCATCGCCCTGCCCGACATGCTGTTCGTGCGACCAACGGTGATCCTGGTATTCGACCGGCTGGCCGACGCGCTCTATCTGGTCGCGCCGGTGTGGAAGGGCAGCTTTACCGACCCGGACAAGGCGATCGACGCCGCGCTGGAACGGATCGACGCCACCGCCGCGCGCCTCGCCGCCCCGCTGCCCGCCACCCCCGCTCCAGCGGACATGGCCGACATCGCGGTCACCCCGGTGCTGGAGCCGGGCCGCTATGCCGCGATGGTGACCAAGGCCAAGGATTATATCGTCGCAGGCGATATTTTTCAGGTGGTGCTGGCGCAGCGTTTCACCAGCCCCTTCACCCTGCCACCCATCGCCCTTTATCGCGCGCTGCGGCGGATCAATCCCTCGCCCTTCCTCTATTATCTCGACCTGCCCGGCTTCGCGCTGATCGGCTCCAGCCCCGAAATATTGGTCCGCGCCCGCGACGGCGAAGTCACGATCCGCCCGATCGCCGGCACGCGCCCACGCGGAAAAAATGCAGTGGAGGACGCCGCCAACCGCGAAAGCCTGCTGGCCGATCCCAAGGAACGGGCCGAGCATCTGATGCTGCTGGACCTTGGCCGCAACGACGTTGGCCGCGTCGCGACGGCTGGCAGCGTCACCGTGACCGACAGCTATAGCGTCGAATTTTACAGCCATGTCATGCACATCGTCTCCAACGTCGTCGGCCAGCTATCGCCGGACAAGGACGCGATCGACGCGCTGTTCGCGGGCTTCCCGGCTGGCACCGTATCGGGCGCGCCCAAGGTCCGCGCGTGTGAGATCATCGCCGAACTGGAACCCGAAACGCGCGGCGCCTATGCTGGCGGGGTCGGCTATTTCGGCCCGGACGGCAATATGGACAGCTGCATCGTCCTGCGCACCGCCGTCCTGAAAGACGGCGTCATGCACGTCCAGGCAGGCGCCGGCATCGTCGCCGATTCCACCCCCGAATATGAACAGCGCGAATGCGAAGCCAAGAGCGGCGCGCTACTGGCAGCCGCGCGCGAAGCCGTGGCGCTGGCGCGGACAAGCGGCTTCGGCCAGTAAAATTCCTCCCCAAGACAAGCTTGGGGAGGATGAATCTACCGACACGCCCGCCACCCGGTCGCACCGCGTTCCGCCTGATCCAGATGGAAATGATCGCGGTGCGCCTTGTTATAATCGGGCGACAGCACCGTCGAAAACAGGTCACAAGCGCCATCTCGCGCCGCGCGCAGAAACTCGGCGTCCTTGGCCTTGCCACCCCAGTCGTTCAACACGCTCACCTGCCGCCCGTCCGCCAGCACGAAGGCCGATATGTCGATCGCGTCGGCGGTCGCATGTTCGCTGAAGTCGCCAGCGCTGCGGCCATACATGCGCCGACAGCTATAGCTGCCAAAATGCCGCATCGACGCAACCGCCTGGCCGTAGATGCGCTGCGCGGCAGGCTGCACCACCTGCCACTCCCACAGTTTGAGCGCCGCGACCACCGGACAGGATGGCGCAACCGCCGCCGGGGACAGGGCCACCGCCCCGCGCTCCGCCTTCAGCCGCACTGCGTCATCATAAACGCACTGGCCCGATCCGCCCGGCTGCATCGCGCCATGTGCCACACCCGCCCGCTCCAGCAGCGCCAGGCATTGCGCCCGCTCCTGCGTCAGCGCCGCCAGCTTGCGCCCGGTAAACAGCCCGATCGGCTGATCAAGGTCGATGTCGGTCCAGGGCAAATCCTGCGGCCTTTGCCGCACCACCGCATAGCCAAGCAGCATCAGACAGAGGAAGCCGCCCCACAACAGGCAACGGCGCAGGATCAGGTGAAGGCGTCGCATCGCCTAACCACGCCGGACCTGCCTGAAAGGTTCCGACGTGACGGGATAACCCAGATGATCGGGGATGCACAAATGCTGCTCACCGTCGCGATCCTCCAGCCATGGCCGCACCTTCTCCACCGGATGGGCGGCGGCATGGGCGACCAGATCGGCATGGCTCCCCGCCTGCGCCAGCCGCTCCAGATTGCGCCGGGTGGGGAAGATGACATGCCCCACTCCCGCATCGCACCGCGCCAGCGTCGCCGCCGCACTGCTCCAGAACAGATGCACATTCTCGGTCGCGTCGGCGATCGCCTCCTGCGCGTCGGGGGCGCGGGCCAGATAGAAGCGCGTATCATAGACCCGGACCGCCTTCTCGAACGGCGCGGGGTGCCAACGGGCAAAGGGCGTCAACTGATCGAGCGCCAGCGCCACCCCATGGCCGTCGAGCAGATCACCCAGCATCGCCCCGTCCAGCAACCCCTGCCGGATCGAGACCACCACGGCGCCATCGACCGCGCCCGCCAGCCCGCCACTCAGCCCCACGCCCAGCCCACTTTCCTCGATCGTCTCGCGAATCGCCGCGATCCGCGCCGCCGCCTCGTCCAGATCCAGCCCATGGTCGATCTGCGCCGCAAGCTGCCGGTCATGCGCGTCCACGCCCCCGCCGGGAAAGACCAGCGCACCGGCGGCAAAGGCCATGGTCGACGCCCGTTCCATCATCAATATGTCGGGCGGCCCATCGGGCCGGTCGCGCACGATCACCACCGTCGCGGCGGGGCGACCTGCATCATCCTCTATCGTCATGCCCTTGCTCTAGGCGCAGCAGCGCCCGGCGGTAAAGCCCGCCGCAGCGATCCCATCACCCAGCCTGCGCCAGTTCCAGAAACTGGCGCAACGTCGGCGTCTCATCATCGCGCCGCCACGCCAGCCCCGTCTCCAGCATCGGCGCATCGCCCAGATCGGCATAGACCACCCCCGCCCGCGCCAGATTGCGCAGCGATGCCGGGACCAGCGCAATCCCCAGCCCCGCCGACACCAGACTGATGATCGTCTGCATCTGGATCGCCTGCTGCACGATATTGGCCTGCCCGCCCCGCGCCGCATAATAGCCGGTGACCAGATCGTGAAAGGCAGCCGCCACCGCGCGCGGGAACAGGATCAGCGGCAAAGACACGATGGCCTCCGCGTCGATCGTTCCCGCCTCGACCCATTGCTCCGGCAGCGCCGCGACCAGCGGCTCGCGGATCAACCGGCGGTAACAAAGTTCCGGCGGCAAAGGCGTGTCAGCAGGCGGGATCAATATGCCCGCATGGGCCTGCCCCGCCAGCAAGGCGGGTATCTGCACATCGCTGGTCGCCTCGGTCAGGCGGATTTCGACCTGCGGGAACAGCGCCGCATAGCGGCGCACCAGCGCGGGCAGCACGCTATAATCGGCGGTGCTGACGAAGGACAAGGCCAGATGCCCCGCCCGCCCCTCCCGCAACTGCCGCGCCGTTTCGGGCAGCGCGTCGATCGCCGCGATCGCCGGGCGCACCTGCTCCAGCCATTGCGCCCCGAACGGGGTCAGCGCCACCCGCCGCTTGGTCCGCGCAAACAGGGCCGCACCCAGTTCACGCTCCAGCATCAGGATCGACTGGCTCAGCGGCGGCTGGGTCATGCGCAGCCGCTCCGCCGCCTGCCCGAAATGCAGCGTATCGGCGACCGTGACAAAATGCCGCAACTGGCGAATGTCCATATTTCATATTTCCTGCGACCTAATAGGCCATCAATAATATATTTCACACCCAATCCCAAGCGGTGTAAACCGCGCATAGAGACATAGGCGATTATGTCATTTACAAAGCCGCCATTGGCCTATTGGACCAAGCCCATCCTCCCCTTGCAGGGGAGGTGGCTGGCCAAAGGCCAGACGGAGGGGTGTCACCCTCACGATAGGGCGACACCCCTCCACCACGCCCTGCGGGCGCGGTCCCCCTCCCCTTGCAGGGGAAGAATCTTGGCGCAGGGTTTGTAAAACACATGATCGCAAAGACATAATCAAAGGGACACTGACCATGCCGGCCTATCGCTCCAGAACCACCACCCATGGCCGCAACATGGCGGGGGCGCGCGGCCTGTGGCGCGCGACGGGCATGAAGGATGAGGATTTCGGCAAGCCGATCATCGCCGTCGTCAACAGCTTCACCCAGTTCGTGCCGGGCCATGTTCACCTCAAAGACCTGGGCCAGCTGGTCGCGCGCGAAATCGAGGCGGCGGGCGGCGTCGCCAAGGAATTCAACACCATCGCGGTCGATGACGGCATCGCCATGGGCCATGGCGGGATGCTCTATTCGCTGCCCAGCCGGGACCTTATTGCCGACAGCGTCGAATATATGGTCAACGCCCATTGCGCCGACGCGATGGTCTGCATCTCCAACTGCGACAAGATCACGCCGGGCATGTTGATGGCCGCGATGCGCCTCAACATCCCCGCCGTGTTCGTCTCCGGCGGGCCGATGGAGGCGGGCAAGGTCGTGATGCGCGGCAAGGAAGTGGCGCTCGACCTGGTCGATGCCATGGTCGTCGCCGCCGACGAAAGCTATACCGACGAAGAAGTCCAGACCATCGAACGCTCTGCCTGCCCCACTTGCGGCAGCTGCTCTGGCATGTTCACCGCCAATTCGATGAACTGCCTCACCGAAGCGCTCGGCCTCTCGCTGCCCGGCAACGGATCGACATTGGCCACCCATTCGGACCGCGAACGCCTGTTCCGCGAAGCGGGCCATGTCATCGTCGATCTCGCCAAGCGCTGGTATGAACAGGATGACGCAACTGCCCTGCCGCGCACCATCGCCAGCTTCGCCGCGTTTGAAAACGCCATGAGCCTGGACATCGCCATGGGCGGCTCCACCAACACCGTCCTCCACCTCCTCGCCGCCGCGCATGAAGGCGGGGTCGATTTCACCATGGCCGACATTGATCGCCTGTCCCGCCGCGTCCCCTGCCTATGCAAGGTCGCACCCGCCAAGCAGGACGTGCATATGGAGGATGTCCACCGCGCCGGTGGCATCATGGCGATATTGGGCGAACTGGAGCGCGCGGGGCTGGTCGATACCTCGCTCCCCACCGTCCACGCCCCCACCATGGCGGCTGCGCTGGCCCGCTGGGACATTGGCCGCACCAATAGCGAAGAGGTCCGCAACTTCTTCCGCGCCGCCCCCGGCGGCGTACCTACCCAGACCGCGTTCAGCCAGTCCGCCCGCTGGGAGGACCTCGACATCGACCGTGAAAAGGGCGTGATCCGCTCCGCCGAACATCCCTTCTCCAAGGATGGCGGCCTCGCCGTCCTCTACGGCAACCTCGCGCCCGAAGGCTGCATCGTCAAGACAGCGGGCGTCGATGATTCGATCCTGACCTTCCACGGCACCGCGCGCGTCTATGAAAGCCAGGACGCTTCTGTCGCGGGCATTTTGGGCAATGAAGTCAAGGCCGGCGACGTCGTCGTCATCCGCTATGAAGGGCCAAAGGGCGGGCCGGGCATGCAGGAAATGCTCTACCCGACCAGCTATCTGAAATCGAAAGGGCTGGGCAAGGCATGCGCCCTCATCACCGACGGACGCTTCTCCGGCGGCACGTCGGGCCTCTCGATCGGCCATGTCTCCCCCGAAGCCGCCGAAGGCGGCCTCATCGCCCTCGTCCAGACGGGCGACCCGATCGTCATCGACATTCCCAATCGCGTCATCAAGCTGGACCTGGACGACGCCGTGCTGGCCGAACGCCGCGCCGAAATGGAAAAGATGGGCGTCAAGGCGTGGAAGCCCTTTGGCCGCAAACGCGAAGTCTCCCCCGCCCTGCGCGCTTACGCCGCCATGACCACCAACGCCGCCAAAGGCGCGGTGCAGGACGTCAGCCAGATCGAATGACGCAAAATTCCTCCCCTGCAAGGTTCAACAGAGGCACGTGACTCTGTTGAAGGGGACCGTTCGCGAAGCGAATGGTGGAGGGGTGTCACCCTATCGAGAGAGCGACACCCCTCCGTCTGGCCTGCGGCCATCCACCTCCCCTTGCAGGGGAGGATTCTTCGTCAACCTTTCCCTATGCCAGCGCAAATGCGCCTCCATGAAGGTCGAGATGAAATAATAGCTATGGTCATAGCCCTCACGCACATTCAGCGTCAGGTCGATCCCCGCTGCCGTGCACGCCGCGCGCAATAAGTCCGGCTGCAATTCCTTCTCCAGAAACGCATCCGCCCCGCCCTGATCGACCAGCAGCGCACTGACCCGCGCGCCATCCTCGATCAGCGCGACCGCATCATGCTTGCGCCATGCCGCTGTGTCGTCGCCCAGATAGCCGCCCAGCGCCTTCTGCCCCCACGGCACCTGTGATGGCGCAACGATCGGCGCGAAGGCCGACACCGCGCTGAAACGCTCAGGATAAGTCAGCCCGATGGTCAGCGCCCCATGCCCGCCCATCGAATGGCCCATGATCGACTGCCGCGCCATGTCCGCCGGAAATGCCGCCGCGATCAGCGCAGGCAGTTCCTCGGTCACATAGGACCACATCCTGTAATGGGTCGCGAAGGGCGCTTCCGTCGCATCGACGTAAAAGCCCGCGCCCAGCCCGAAATCATAGGCGCCTTGCGGATCATCCGCCACGCCCTCGCCTCGCGGCGACGTATCGGGCGCAACGAAGATCAGCCCCAGTTCCGCGCAGATCGCCCGGAACTCGCCCTTTTCGGTCACATTGGCATGGGTGCAGGTCAGCCCGGACAGATACCAGACCACCGGCAGCTTCGCCCCCGCCTCATGCGGCGGCACGAACACGGAAAAGACCATGTCCGTGCCGGTGCTGGCCGACGCATGGCGATACACGCCCTGCACCCCGCCAAAGGCGCGATTTTCCGAAACCGTCTCCATGGCGCTCAATCCTTTGGACCGACATTGGGCGCATAGGCGCAAATCTTGTTGCCGTCAGGGTCGCGCAGATAGGCGCCATACATATTGCCGGGTGAATTGGGCCGGAATCCCGGCACGCCTTCGCTTGTGCCGCCCGCCGCAACGCCGCCGTCATGGAAGGCATCAACCTCGGCATAGCTTTTCGCCGCAAAGCCAAGCGTATGGCCATTGGCGCAGGTAGCCAGCCCGCCATCGGCGGGCTTGGCCACCACCACCGCCCCACTGTCGGACGGATAGACGAACCCGTTGGGATAGGGCGCAGCGGCATAGCCCAGCGCACCCAGCGCTGCGTCCCAAAAGGCGCGCGCCTTGTCGATGTCGTTCGCCCCGAAATAGACATGGGTAAACATGGAACGCCCTTCCATCAGAACACAACGACCGAACGGATGCTCTCGCCCGCGTGCATCAGATCGAACCCCTTGTTGATCTCCTCCAGGCTCAGCACATGGGTGATCATCGGGTCGATCTCGATCTTGCCGTTCATATACCAGTCGACGATCTTGGGTACGTCGGTCCGCCCCTTCGCCCCGCCGAACGCGCTGCCCTTCCACACCCGGCCAGTGACCAGCTGGAACGGGCGGGTGCTGATTTCCTTGCCCGCTTCGGCGACGCCGATGATGATGCTCTCACCCCAGCCGCGATGGCACGCCTCCAGCGCGGTGCGCATCACCCCGGTATTGCCGGTGCAATCGAACGTATAGTCCGCCCCGCCATCGGTCAGCGCGACCAGATGCTGGACGATGTCGCCCTCCACCTTGTTGGGATTGACGAAGTGGGTCATGCCGAACCGGCGGCCCCATTCTTCCTTGCTGTCGTTGATATCGACGCCGATGATCATGTCCGCGCCGACCAGCTTTGCGCCCTGAATGACATTCAGGCCAATGCCGCCCAGCCCGAAGATGATGACGTTGGACCCCGGCGTCACCTTGGCGCTGTTCACCACCGCGCCCACGCCGGTGGTCACGCCGCAACCGATATAGCAGCTCTTGTCGAACGGCGCGTCCTCGCGGATCTTCGCGACCGCGATTTCGGGCAGCACGGTGAAGTTGGAGAAGGTCGAACAGCCCATATAGTGAAAGATCGGCTGCCCCTTATAGCTGAACCGGGTCGTGCCGTCGGGCATCAGCCCCTTGCCCTGGGTCGCGCGGATCGCGGTGCACAGGTTGGTCTTGCCACTCAGGCAGCTTTTGCATTGGCGACATTCGGGCGTGTAGAGCGGGATGACATGGTCGCCCACCGCCACGCTGGTGACACCCGGCCCGACTTCGCGCACGATCCCCGCGCCTTCATGCCCCAGGATCGACGGGAAAATGCCCTCACTGTCGAACCCGTCGAGCGTATAGGCGTCGGTATGGCAGATGCCGGTCGCCATGATTTCGACCAGCACTTCGCCCGCCTTCGGCCCTTCCAGATCGACTTCGACAATCTCCAGCGGCTTCTTGGCTTCAAAGGCGACGGCGGCGCGGGTTTTCATGGGAAAGGCTCCTGATATGATGCTGCCCTGCCCTAGCAATATCCCACCCGCGCGATAAGGAAGGATTTTTGCAATTCATTATTTCACATGAGGGATAATCCATGCGCGGCTGGGATGGGATCGACGAATTTGTCGCCGTGGCGACCACCGGCAGCTTCAAGGGCGGGGCCGATGCGCTGGGCCTCTCCACCACCCATATGAGCCGCGCCATCGCCGCGCTGGAAAACCGGGTGCAGCGCCCGCTATTCCACCGCACCACCCGCACCGTGCGGCTGACCGACACGGGCCGCCTCTTCTACGATCATTGCAGCCGCATCGTCACCGAACGAGACGAGGCCATCGCGCTGATCAGCGAAGGCGCGGAGCCGCAGGGCGACCTGCGCATCACCTGCTCGACCGCGATGGGCGAACGCTTCATCGCCCCCATCGTCCGCGAATTTGCCGCGCGCTATGTCAAACTCACTGTCACGATCGATCTGACCAACCGCATCGTGGACCTGATCGGCGAAGGCTATGACATGGCGATCCGCACCGGCACGCTGGCCGACAGCCGCCTGATCGGCACCCGCATCGCGTCCCGCACCCTCTACACCTGCGCCGCGCCTGCCTATCTCGCCGCGCACGGCACGCCCAACGCCATTGCCGATCTGGCCCATCACGACTGCCTGATCGGCACAGCGACCAGCTGGCAGTTCCGCTCCTGGGGCCGGATCGAGACCATCCGCCCGCGCGGCCGCTGGCGCTGCAACAGCGGCGCGGCGGTGGCGCAGGCGGCGGTGGCGGGCATGGGCATATGCCAGCTGCCCGAATTTTACGTCCTGCCCCATATCGCGTCGGGTGCGCTCGTGCCGCTGCTGGCCGATTTCGCGATGGAGGATGAACCCATCTGGGCCGTCTATCCCCAGCGCCGCCATCTGCTGCCCAAGATTACGGGCCTGCTCGACCTGTTGCGCAGCGAATTGCCCGTGGCGCTGGCGCGGCGGGATTAACCCTCGTGCCGGAACAGCCGCGCTATCTGTATGGCAATCTCATGCGGGCTGAGGCGACCGGGGCGGAACCAGTCCGCCGCCGCATTGAGCTGCGACAGGAGCAGGTTGCGATAGACGGACCGGTCAATCGCGGCGGGCAAAGGCAGATCCGCCACGATCGCCCGGAACAGCCCCTCAAACCGGTCGCGCCGCGCCACCAGCTCGACACGCACAACATCAGGCACCTCGCGAAAATCATTCATCATCGGCATCGTCAGCGAATCGGGCGCCAGTTGCACCTCCAGCAGCGCCACGCACGCCGCCTCCAGCCTCTCCCAGGGATCAACCACGTCCGCCACCGCCGCTGCGATCCGCGCCTCCGCCGCGTCCAGCGCACCATTATGCAGTTCGACGAACAGCGCGTCCTTGGACTTGATATGGTGATAGAGCGACCCGCCCAGAACCCCGGACGCCTCGCCAATGTCGCGCATCGACGTGCCGCGATAGCCCTTGCGCGCGAACAATTGTGCCGCGACCACGAGTATCTCGTCGCGCCGCGATCGCACAGTGTCGTCGCTTGCTGCCTGCTTGCTCATGACGCCCCGCCTAGCACAGAAATGCGCGCCGGATCATCCGGGCAACAGCAGCGAACTGTCGCCATAGCTGTAAAATCGATAGCCCGACCCGATCGCATGATCATAGGCCGCCCGCATCCGATCCGTCCCCATCAACGCCGACACCAGCATGAACAAGGTCGATTTGGGCAGATGGAAATTGGTCATCAGCCCGTCAATCGCCCGGAACCGGTAGCCCGGCGTGATGAAAATGCGGGTCTCGTCGGCAAAGGCGCGAATGATCCCGTCCTCTCCAGCCGCGCTTTCCAGCAGGCGCAGGCTGGTGGTGCCGACCGCGATCAGCCGCCCGCCCGCCGCCCGCGCGGCGTTCAGCCGATCCGCCGTCGCCGCCTCGATCCGCCCCCATTCGGCGTGCATCCGGTGGTCATCGGTATCGTCCGCCTTGACCGGCAGAAACGTCCCAGCGCCCACATGCAGCGTCAGCGTCTCGGTCGCGATGCCCCTTTCCGCCAGCGCCGCCATCAGTTCCGGGGTAAAATGCAGCGCAGCCGTCGGCGCTGCCACCGCGCCATCCTCCCGCGCGAACATCGTCTGATAATCGGCCCGGTCGCGTTCGTCGGTCGGGCGCTTGCTGGCGATATAGGGCGGCAACGGCATCCGCCCCGCCCGCTCCAGCAGCACCTCCACCGGCTCTTCGCCCTCAAAACGCAGCGTCACCCCGCCATCATCGTCGCGCGGCCCGGCAATGGCGGTCACGCCCGCGCCAAAATCGATCCGCTCACCGTCCCGTACCCGCTTGGCATTGCGCAAGAATGCCTGCCACTGGCGCAGCCCCAGCCTTTTGTGCAGCGTCGCGCCGATCCGCGCATTGCCGCGCATCCCCTCCAGCTGGGCGGGAATGACGCGCGTGTCGTTGAACACCAGCACATCGCCCGCCCGCAGCAGCGACGGCAGGTCACGGACGCTCAAATCGGCAAATTCGCCCTCGCCCGGCACCAGCAACAGCCGCGCACTATCGCGCGGCGACGCGGGCCGCAGCGCGATATTCTCCGGCGGCAGGTCAAAATCGAAAAGGTCTACGCGCATGGATCTTATGCGTCCCGCCTGATGTGATCCTCCCCTGCAAGGGGAGGTGGCATCGCGAAGCGATGACGGAGGGGTGTCCCGCTATCGAAAGGGCGACACCCCTCCGTCTGGCTGCGCCAGACACCTCCTCTACAAGGGGAGGATGCCGATGATGGACTACTTCGTCGCCCCGCCAATGATCGACGGCACGACCGGCGCCGTCACGGGCGGCTTGCCGTCGCTCTCGATCGAGGCCTGCAAAATCACGGTCGGGTTGGCGGGCGGCTCACCCTGCGCGATCGCGTCGACATAGTTCATGCCCTCGATCACCCGGCCGAACACGGTATATTTCTTGTCGAGCTGCATCCGCGGCAGCAGCACGATGAAGAACTGGCTGTTGGCGCTATCCTCCCCCTGCGCGCGCGCCATCGACACGGTGCCGCGCAGATGCGGCATCGGGTTAAACTCCGCCTTCAGGTCCGGCAAAGTCGAACCGCCGGTGCCATCGCCCTTGGGATCGCCGCCCTGCGCCATGAAGCCGGGGATGACGCGATGGAATTTCAGGCCGTTATAGAAACCCTGCCGCGTCAGCTCCTTGATCCGCTCGACATGGCCGGGCGCGATGTCGGGGCGCAGCTGGATGCGCACCCGCCCGCCGCTCGACAGGTCCAGGTCCCAGATATTCTGCGGATCGGCCGGCACCACCGCCGGCGGCAGCTTGGGGGTCAGGTCGCCGCCCAGCGACTTGGCATTTTCCGCCGCCCGCGCCGCGGCCTCCGCCTTCTTCATATCGTCGCCCTTGCTGCCGCCGCCCTGGGCATAGGCCAGGCCGGACGCGGTAAGGGCGATGCCGATCGCCACGGTCTTGAGCGCGCAGGTGAAACGCATGGGACTTACTTTCCTCAATATCTTGGCCGTCCTGATAGCGCGCTGATCGCGATTGGCAACTGAACGCAGGCTGAGCGGGGAAGAGTCTGTTTGAAAATGCGCAAAAGAGCGCATTTTACGCCGCACCAGCCCACACCCCCACCCGACCGCCCACGGCATCATAATGTTGGGCGGTCGGGTGGGGGTGTGGGCTGGTGCGGTTCTCCAACAAAGACTCTACACGCTACCCTTGCGCCCGATCTTCTCCACCCGCGCCACCACCTCGTCGCGCACCACTGGCCCCACAAATTTATGGATTGGCCCGCCATAAAGCGCGATTTCCTTGACCAGCCGCGACGCGATCGGTTGCAGGCACACGTCAGCCATCAGAAACACGGTCTCGACACGGGCATTAATCTGCTGGTTCATCCCCGCCATCTGATATTCATATTCAAAGTCCGCCACCGCGCGCAGCCCGCGAATGATGACGGTGGCCCCCTGCGATTCGGCAAAGTCCATCAGCAGCGAATTGAAACCGACGACCACGATGTCCGCGTCGATCCCGGCACATTCGCGCCGCACCATTTCCAGCCGCTCTTCATCGCTGAACATGGGCGACTTACTGATATTGGTGGTCACCCCGATGACCAGCCGGTCGACCAGCTTCGCGCCGCGCCGGATGATGTCCATATGCCCCAATGTGATGGGATCGAATGTGCCGGGATAGACACCGATGCGCTGCTTGCTCATGCTTTTTAGCGATCCCTCTCCACGATATAGTCGGCAATGGCGCGCAGCAGGTCCGCCTCGACGCCATAGCCATGCAGATGCGCCTTGGCCTGATCGACCAGCATATGCGCCTGCGCCCGCGCCCGATCAACGCCCAGCAGCGACACGAACGTCTCCTTGCCCGCCGCCGCATCCTTGCCCAGCGCCTTGCCCGCCAGCGCCGCGTCGCCCTCTACGTCCAGCAGATCGTCGGCAATCTGGAACGAGAGGCCAATGTCGCGCGCATAGCCATGCAGCCCCTTGCGTGCGTCCGCCGGGATCCGCGCCATGATCGCGGCGGCATCAACGCAAAAGGCGATCAGCGCCCCGGTCTTGAGATTTTGCAGCCGGGTGACGGTGGCCAGGTCAAACCTTGCATGTTCCGCCTCCAGGTCCATCATCTGCCCGCCCGCCATGCCAGCCGGGCCACTGGCCAGCGCCAGCGCGCGCACCAGTTCGATCCGCACGAACGGGTCGGGATGGGTATCCTCGTCGGACAATATCTGGAACGCCAGATCGTGCAGGCAATCGCCCGCCAATATCGCCGTCGCCTCGTCAAACGCCTTGTGAACGGTCGGCTTGCCCCGGCGCATGTCGTCATCGTCCATCGCGGGCAGATCGTCATGCACCAGCGAATAGACATGGATGCACTCGATCGCCAGGCCGACCCGCAAGGCCGATTCGCGCGACAAATGGAACAGGTCGCTGGTCGCCTGCACCAGCAATGGCCGCAACCTTTTGCCCCCGCCGATCGCGGCATGGCGCATCGCTTCATAAAGCCGCGCCCGTGGATCGTCCGGCACGCTCAGCAGATGGTCGAACGCAGTGTCGATCGCCGCCGCGACTTCCGCCGCGCGCGCCGTCACCAATGCCCCTGCGGAGGCCGCCTCTCCCCCGGTCATGCCGCTCACTCCGTGCCGAACGGCTGCGCGCCGGTCACAGCGCCATTGGCGTCGATCGTCAGCTTGGCGATCCGCGCTTCAGCCGCCGCCAGCCGCTCGGTGCAGCGCTTGCGCAATTCCTCACCCTGCGCATAGAGCGAGATCGACTCGTCGAGCGGCACGTCGCCGCTTTCAAGCCGCCGCACGATCGTTTCGAGCGCGCGCAGGGCGTCCTCGAACGAGAGCGTTGCTGGATCGGGGGCCGAATTGGAGGGGGCCGTGCTGCTATCGTCTGCCATGTCCCTGCATTGACCGCCGCCGCCGCCCCGGTCAAGCCATCACACCGGCTTTCGTGCCGGCTTTCATGACTGTCATCGTGCCGTCATGACGTCATAAGATAGCGATGGTGGATTATGGGCAGTTTTGCGTTGACGCAGCATGTTGCAGGTGCACATAGAAGGACCGCTATGAAATTTTATCTCCCCCTTATCGCCGTTGCCTCGCTCAGCCTGCTGAGCGCCTGCAACAAGAATGACGAACCCGAAGTCGTGGGCGGCCCTGCCGATCCGATGGCTGCCGAGCTGGCCAATGCCGCGCCGGTCGAGCTGCCGCCGTCGGTCAAGGCCAACAAGCAGTATCGTTGCAAGGATAACAGCCTGATCTTCGTCGACTATATGAGCGACGACAAGACGGCCCAGTTGCGCACCGAAAAGGGCGGCACGGCGACCACGCTCAAGGCCGCCGAAGTCGGCCAGCCCTTCACCGCCGAAGGCTTTGAAGTCAGCGGTTCGGGCGACGACGTCACCATCACCGTGCCCGGCAAGGGCGCACAGGCCTGCCACGTCTAAGACGCGCGCAGCCTATTCTTGCTCCAGGCCGGACCTTCCCAAAAGGTCCGGCCTTTTTCTTACCCCACCTTCTCCCCGATGGGGAGAAGGATACGCAGCCTTGCCAGCTTGCTGGCTAGGCGAAGTTGGAAGAGGGGGTTCGACGCCATCGACAGCATCCAACACCCACCATTGTGAATCCCGCTTGGCCCCGCTAAAGGCGCGCTCATGTCCAGCACCGCTCCCCACATCACCCCGGAAATCGTCGCCGAACATGGCCTCAGCCCGGAAGAATATGACCGCGTCCTAAAGGCCATCGGTCGCGAGCCAAACCTCACGGAACTGGGCATATTCTCGGTCATGTGGTCGGAGCATTGCAGCTATAAAAGCTCCAAAATCCACCTAATGAAGCTGCCGACCTCCGGCCCGCAGGTCATTTGCGGCCCCGGCGAAAATGCCGGCGTCGTGGATATAGGCGATGGGCAGGCCGCCATCTTCAAGATGGAGAGCCACAACCACCCCAGCTATATCGAACCCTATCAGGGTGCAGCCACCGGGGTTGGCGGCATCCTGCGCGACGTGTTCACCATGGGCGCGCGTCCCATCGCCAACATGAACGCGCTGCGCTTCGGTCGGCCCGATCACCCCAAGATGCGCCACCTGATCAGCGGCGTGGTGCGCGGCATTGGCGGCTATGGCAATTGCGTCGGCGTGCCCACGGTCGGCGGCGAAGTCAACTTTCACCCCGCCTATGACGGCAATATCCTGGTCAACGCCATGACCGTGGGCATCGCCGACACCGACAAGATTTTCTATTCGGCAGCGTCCGGCGTGGGCAATAGCATCGTCTATGTCGGCTCCAAGACAGGCCGCGACGGCATCCATGGCGCGACCATGGCCAGCGCCGATTTCGGCGACGATGCCGACGCCAAGCGCCCCACCGTGCAGGTCGGTGACCCCTTCACCGAAAAGCTGCTGATCGAGGCGTGCCTTGAACTCATGGCGTCCGACGCCATCGTCGCCATTCAGGATATGGGCGCGGCGGGCCTGACCTCCTCCAGCGTCGAAATGGCGTCCAAGGGCGGCGTCGGCCTGTTGCTTAACATGGACGCGGTGCCGCAGCGCGAAACTGGCATGACCGCCTATGAAATGATGCTCTCCGAATCGCAGGAGCGCATGTTGATGGTGCTGAAACCCGGCCGCGAAGCCTTTGCCGAAGCCATTTTCCACAAATGGGAACTGGATTTCGCAGTGATCGGCACCGTCACCGACACGGGCCGCATGGTCCTGGTCCATCATGGCGAAACCGTGTGCGACATTCCGCTGGCCCCGCTGGCCGACGACGCCCCGCTCTATGACCGCCCATCGATGCCGGTGGAGGACTATAAAGTCTGGGCCGGGGTGAAGCCGCTGGGCGACATTCCCGAAAGCACCGACATCGGCGCGGACCTGCTCAAACTCATGGGCAGCCCCGACATCGCCAGCCGCCGCTGGATCTGGGAACAATATGATCATATGGTCGGGGCCGACACCGTCCAGCGCCCTGGCGGCGACGCGGCTGTCGTCCGCGTCCATGGATCGAACAAGGGCATCGCGATCAGCACCGATTGCACCCCGCGCTATTGCTATGCCGACCCCTATGAAGGCGGCAAGCAGGCGATCGCCGAATGCTATCGCAACCTGAGCGCGGTCGGCGCGACCCCCTTGGCCGTCACCAACTGCCTCAACTTCGCCAACCCCCAGCGCCCCGAAATCATGGCCCAGCTCACCGGCTGCCTCGACGGCATGGGCGACGCCTGCCGCGCCTTGGACTTCCCGATCGTGAGCGGCAACGTATCGCTCTATAATGAGAGCAAGGCCACCGGCGGCGGCAGCGCGATTTTGCCGACGCCCGCGATTGGCGGGATCGGGCTGCTGGCGGATGTCGATGGGATGGCGACGGTGGCGTTTAAGAATGAAGGCGACGCCATTTGGCTGATCGGCGGGCCAGAAGGGGCTTTGGGCACGCATCTGGGCCAGTCGATCTGGCTGCGCGAAATCGCCGGACGTGAAGCGGGCGAAGCGCCCAAGGTCGATCTGACCGCCGAGCGCACCAATGCCGATACGATCCGCGCGCTGGTCGCGGCAGGCACCGTCAACGCCGTGCATGATGTTGCCGACGGCGGCCTGATCGTCACGATCGCGGAAATGGCGCTGGCGGGCAAGATCGGCGCAAAACTCGACACCGCCCTCACCACGGCTTCCGCCTTTGGTGAAGATCAGGGTCGGTACGTCGTGGCTGCGCCACAAGGCGTCGACATTCCGGGCGCTGTCCGCATCGGCACCACCGGCGGACTGGAAGTCGCGGGCATCCCCCTCACCGACCTGCGCGCCGCGCATGAAGGCTTCTTCCCCAAGCTGATGGACAGCGAACTCTAACCCCAAGCCCACAAACCCCCGTCGTCCCCGCGCCGGCGGGGACCCAACTATCGACCCGTAGGTTGGTGTCATTGGTGCTGCTTGGTCGCACCACGCGCCAATCCAATCGCGTAACGAAAGCTGGATTCCCGCCTTCGCGGGAATGACAAAGATGGTTATATAGACGGGGACAAATCCTTAAAGGAGCAAAGCCTCATGACCACCGGCTACTCCACCACCCCTCTGCCCAAAAAACTCAGCCTCAAACCCGGCCTGCGCGCCTGGTGGGACGCCATGCCCGCATCCGTGGAAACCGAACTGGCCGACTCCGGCGTCATCCGCCTGCCCCACCCGCAAGCGCCGATCGACGCCGCCCATATCTTCGTCACCGACCGCGCCGAGATGACCGCGAAGATCGCCGCGCTCCGCCCGCTGCTCGCCCCCACCGGCTTCCTGTGGATCAGCTGGCCCAAAAAGGCATCGAAGGTGCCGACCGACATCACCGAAGATGTGATCCGCGCCGTCATCCTGCCCGCAACCGATCTGGTCGACGTCAAGGTCTGCGCCATCGACGCCATCTGGTCGGGCCTCAAACTGATGATCCGCAAATCAGCCCGCTGACTATCCCGTTGCCCGTTCGTTTCGAGCGAAGTCGAGAAACCGCGCATCACTGTTTCTCGACTTCGCTCGAAACGAACGGATGTTGGGGAATTTACCCGAAAATCCCGTCGCTCTATGCCGCCCCGCGCGTCACCCGCGCGAACAGCACCTGATAGCCGTCCCCGCCGCCCTCGGCCTCGAACGCCGCCATCACCCGCCGCAAATCGCCCGGCGATAGCGGCACGCGCCCTTCGCCCGGCACCACCGCGCCAATCCCGCGCAAATGCGCGATCAGTCCGCGTGCGCCGCCGCAATCGAGCGCATAATCCTCGTCAAAGGCGAACGCATCGCCAAAGCCCGCCAGCATCGCGCGCAGCCCGTCCAGCGTCGGATAATCCGGCACCCCCGCCACCAGCCCGCATCGCGCGTGCGCCGCCCGCCAGCGCGCGAAACTCCCCTGCCCCATGGTCGAGAAGATCAGGCTCCCGCCCGGCCGCAACAGCCCCGCCAGCCGCGATATTCCGCTGCCCAGATCATCGAACCATTGAAACGCCAGGCTGGACACAATCAGGTCGAACCACGGCCCGTCGAATATCGGCGCTTCCCCGTCCATCGTCAGGAAACGGCCGGCGACATGGCCGTGCGACGCCGCCTGTTCCAGCATCCCCGGCGACAGGTCGGTCACCACCATCTCCGCCCCCGGCCAGCGCGCCTGCACGTCGCGCGTCAGGAATCCGGTGCCGCAGCCAATCTCCAATATCCGTGTCACCCCGTCGGGCTTTTGCCGCTGGGCCAACTCCGCCACCAGCGCGGCGGCCTGCCGCTGCGGCCCGGCATGGTCGTCATAATGCGCCGCCGCCGCGCCGAAGGCGTCGCTGATCCGTTGCTTGCGCCATTGCCTGGAGCCATCAATCATGGCTAGCGCCTTGGCAGAGGCTTGCGCCGCTGACCAGTCCCCTTCATGGATGGCTCCCATGACATCCCCCCGCATCCCCGCCATGGACGTGCTGCGCGGCTGCGCGGTGATGGGCATCCTGTGGATGAACATCACCGCCTTTGCCCTGCCGCAGTCGGCCTATTTCAACCCGGCGGCATCGGGGTCGCTCGGCACCGGCGACATCGCCTTCTGGCTGAGCAGCCTGATCCTGTTCGACGGCAAGATGCGCGGCCTGTTCGCCATGCTGTTCGGCGCGTCGATGCTGCTGCTGATCGACCGGGAGGAGATGGCCGGGCGCGACGGTCGCCGCAGCCAGATGATCCGCGCTGGCTGGCTGCTGGTCATCGGCATGACCCATTATCTGCTGCTTTGGTGGGGCGACATTTTGGCGATCTATGCGATCGTCAGCCTTGTCGCGCTGCAATTCGTGCGGCAGGAACCGATGGCGCTGGTCAAGAGCGCCTTCCTGATCTTCTTGTCTCACTTCCTGCTCTGCGCCGCCTTCATCGCCAGCCTCTACGCCTGGGGTCATGCCGCCGCGCTCCCCGACGCCAGCGCCGCCACGCGCGATGGTTTTGCCACCTTCATGGGCACGATGGCCGACCCAGCCAGCCCCGGCGTCCAGGCGGAACTCGCCACCTATCGGGGCGGCTTCGGCGCGATCCTGGCGCACAAGCTCGCATCCTTCCCCGGCGAATGGCTCTGGGGTTTCCTGTTCACCGGCCTCGACGTGCTGGGCTTCATGCTGCTCGGCATGGCGATGCTGAAAGGCGGCTTCCTCACCGGACGCTGGCCTGCCGATCAATATTGGCGCACCGCGCGCCATTGCTTCCTCATCGGCCTGCCGGCGATGATAGGCCTTGCCATCTGGATCATCGCCAGCGGCTTTGCCCCGCTGCCTGCTTTCGGCACCGTGCTGCTCTGGTCCTTCCCCTTCCGCATCCCGCTGGCGGTCGGCTGGGCAGCGCTGATCCTGTGGCTGCTCGCGCGCCATCGCGATCATCCGCTGGTCGCGCGCCTCTGCGCCACCGGACGCATGGCGCTCAGCAATTATCTGGGGTCCAGCCTGCTGATGACGGCGCTCTTCTACGGCTGGGGGCTGGGTCTGTTCGGCCATGTCCGCCCCGCCCTTCTGCTACCCTTCGTCCTGGGGGCGTGGGGGTTGATGCTGCTCTGGTCGCCGCTCTGGCTGTCGCGATTCGCGCTTGGCCCGGCGGAATGGCTCTGGCGCAGCCTGATCCGAGGCCAACCGCAAAAGATTCGCAAGAGCAGCTGATTACTATTGCGACCTATTATCATCTGCGCTATCTCTCTCCCAACAGGAGAGTGTCTCGATGGTCGTCTGTATCTGCAATGCCATTCGTGAGAAGGATCTGAAGGAAGCCGTGCGCGACGGCGCGGATACGCCGTGCAGCGCCTATGCCCGCTTTGGCCACCGTCCCAAATGCGGCCAGTGCGTCCCCTTCGCCCGCACGATCATCGCCGCAGAGCGCGCATCGGCCTGACAAGACTGCAAATCATCCGCACGAAAGACTCGCGAAGCCGACGCAATAGCGCGCGATAAAAATGGCGGAATATCAAGGCTTTTCAGCTTAACAGCAGCATTCCAAAAGCCTATGGTCCGGCGGTGTTTCCCCCAGCCGGAGTATCCGCCATGAAAGGCGACCCGAAGGTCATCGACTATCTGAACGAGGTGCTCAAAAATGAGCTGACCGCGATCAACCAATATTTCCTCCACTATCGTATCCTCAATCACTGGGGCGTCGAAAAGCTCGCCAAGTTCGAATATGAGGAATCGATCGACGAGATGAAGCACGCCGACAAGTTGGCGGAGCGCATCCTCTTCCTCGACGGCCTGCCCAATTTCCAGTTGCTCGGCCGCCTCAAGATCGGCGAAACGGTCGAGGAAATATTGAAAGCCGACCTCGCGCTCGAATATGAAGCGCTGCCCCCGCTCAAGGACGGCATCGCCTATTGCGAATCGATCCGCGACTATGTGACCCGCGACCTGTTCCAGTACATCCTCGAAAGCGAGGAAGAGCATATCGACACGCTGGAAACCCAGTTCGAGATGATCGAGCGCATGGGCATCCAAAATTATATCCAGCTCCAGAGCAAGCCAGCCGAGGGCTGAAATAGAATTATTACGACTCCTCCGCTTTGTGGGCGGGGCTGTCGTGTATAAAAACCATCCCTTCCTTCATCGTCACCCTGAACTTGTTTCAGGGTCCATTTCGCCCGATCAAGCAGTTGTTTGCGACGGGAAATGGATGCTGAAATAAATTCAGCATGACGGTGGCGGATGATGGAATGTCGTATGCAGATGCCGACGCGGCATAATCACAGCATGCGCCGCCTATAGCAATGCTTCCAATATCCCGATCAGCGGCAGGTCGGCGGGCGGCATGTCCAGCCCATACATCTGCGCCGGGCGCACCCATTGCAGCGCCGTGGCATGGCGCGCCTGCGCCACCCCTTCCCATTTCCGGCAGACATAAAGCAGCAGCAGCAGATGCCTGTCGCCCAGCGCTTCGCTGGCAAAGGTCGCGGGTGCCAGGCAACTGGCATGGGTACGGATGCCCAGTTCCTCCTCCAGTTCGCGGATCAGCGCCGCTTCGGGCGTTTCGCCCGGCTCCAGCTTGCCGCCCGGAAACTCCCACAGCCCAGCCATTGATCTGCCTGGTGGCCGTTGCTGCACCAGAACGCGGCCATCCGCATCGATCAGGGCGGCGGCCACCACCAGCAAAGGCGAAAAACTGTCCATAAAGGTCCAATGAAAGGGCTTTGTTAACCGTGGGTCTTTTACAGGTCTGTCTGGGACTGTCTGTAGTGAACTGGGGACCGTATGCGCGGGATCATCGAAATCATCGCCCGCCTGGGCCTTACGCGATGCGAACGTGGTGCGACCGCGGTCGAATATGGACTCATCATCGCCATGGTCGTTCTGGCCATGATCACGGCGCTGACCAACGTAGCCAACAAGACGACCGGCATGTGGAACAACGTGTCCAATGAAGTAACAGCTCATTAACCATCAATATCTGACAGCGGCCTGACCCCTATTAACAGTTTTTCAACTGACCTGCTCTAATCCAATCCTTGCTGACCACATTCATTCAAGCGGGGCGGCCGGGTAGTTAAACGCAGTTTCAAGACAAGGAGACCTAACATGCAGTTCATCCGTAAGATGCTGAAGAACGAAAAGGGCGCGACCGCCATTGAATATGGCCTGATCGCGGCTCTGATCGCTGTCGCCGCCATTGGCGCGATGACCAGCCTGGGCACGAAGCTCGGCAGCACCTTCAACAATGTTTCGGGCAACCTCAAGTAAGCCCGACACACTGTCGAATCAGGGGGCGGCGAAGGCAACTTCGCCGCCCCTTTTCGTGTGATGACGTCGGAGAATGTGCCATCGCACATCCATTCCGCACCGGCTCGCTCCCCCATCCGGCCAGCCAACGTCAGTATCATATGGGTGGCCGGGTGGGGGAGCGGGCCGGTGCGGCTCTAAAAATGCGCCCTTTCGCGCATTTTTCAAAGGAGTCTCACCAGGTCACGATCTTCACCCGCTGCCCCGGCCGCAGTGACGCATTGGCCGCCAGCGCATTGATCGTCAGAAATCGCTCAAGCTGATAATCGCTATAGGCCATGCGGCGGCTGAGCGACTGGACCGTATCGCCCGCCTTCACCGTCACAACATCGACCCGGCGCGGCTTGATCGCGGTAGCTTCCTGCGGTGAGAGACGCTGGACCGACTGCACCATCGCATTGAACGGGCCGATGCCCTGCCCCGCCGCCGTCAGCAGCAGGAAGTGATAGGCTTTGCCGCCGCCAAAATCATAAGCGAAAACAGTCGCATCGACCGCGCCCGACTGGCTGTTTGCGCGGACCGTGCGCCACGCGGCAGGCAGGCCGTTCACGGTAGCCCGCCGCACCTCGCCCTCCGGCACGCCGCCATTCGCGCCACCCAGCTTGGCAAAGACGCTGTCGATATAGGCCGCCAGATTGCCGGAATAGGGTGCCGCGCCAAATTGCGCCTGCCCGCCCGATCCGGTCACCGACACCGCGTCCACGCCATTTTCCATGCCAAAGCCGGTCGGCGCGGTGAAGGTCAGGCGCAGGTCGGGATGGCGAAAGCGATTACCCTCGATCACGCCCTGTCGTGGATCGTCGCCATAGAGCAGCCCATCGAGCGCGTTGAGGAAGGCGTCCCGGTTGCGCACGACGCTCTTCGATCCGCTGACCCCTGCGCCTTTGGCCGCGCGCGCGACGCGGGAAGCGGGGTCGGGATGGGTGCTGGCCCATTCCGGCATCGTGCGCGCACTGCCCGCGACGCGCGCATCCAGACTGCTCTGCGCCGCCAGCGACGCCAGCATCCCCGACAGCGCGCGCGGATCATAACCGCCCGACGCCAGATAACGGATACCCAGATCGTCCGCCTCATATTCCTGCGTGCGAGAAAAGCGCAGCGTCAGCAGTTGGCTGCCCGTGCCAATCCCCTTCTGGATCAGCCCCGCAAAACCCGAATCGCCCAGCAACGCCCCCGTCAGCACGCCCAGCAAAGCCCCGCCAATCGCGTTGCGCTGCGCCGCCTGTTGCCGCCGCTGGCCATGGCGCGCCGCGACATGGCCCACTTCATGCCCCAGCACGCCGGCCAGTTCCGCTTCGTCATTCATCAGAGCCATCAACTGACGGGTGACATAGACATAGCCGCCCGGAATGGCGAAAGCGTTGTTGACCGGCGAATTGAGCAGGCTGACGGTAAAATCGCTCTGCGCGTTGGAGAGACCCGATTGCACCGCAATGCGGCGTCCGACACTCTCAACATAGCGCGCCTGCGGTCCGGCATAGGGACCACCAAATTCCTTGAGCAGTTCAGGATGCTGCTTCGCGCCTGTAGCCTTATCCTGCGCGCTGATCGACGACACGGTCCGTATCGCGCGCTGCTGGCCGATGACGGCAGGCGCAGCCACCAGCGCGGCCATACCCACACCGGCGCACGCCAGCGACAATTTCCAGTTCATCCCCTAACCTCCACCTCTGTTACCTCATCGTAACGAGAAGAGGGGCCGGAGCGTTCCCCGTCAAGCGTCCGTCAGGCCCCGATCGCGAGAAATTTGTCCGCCCGGTCGGTGCGCAGCGCCTGGGCGTCCATGCCGTCCAACGCCGCCAGTTCCGCCTCTATCGCCGCACCCAGGCTGGCAATCGCTTCGACGGGATCGCGATGCGCCCCGCCCACCGGTTCCCGCACGATCGTGTCGATGACGCCCAGATTTTTCAGATGCTGCGCCGTCACCTGCATCGCCGTCGCCGCGTCGCTGGCCTTGTCGGCGGTGCGCCACAGGATCGACGCGCAGCCTTCGGGCGAAATCACCGAATAGACCGCATGTTCGAACATCAGCACCCGATTGGCCGCCGCCAGCGCGATCGCGCCGCCCGACCCGCCTTCGCCGACCACTGCAGCCACCATCGGCACACCCAGCTTCAGGCACGCCTCGGTCGACCGCGCAATCGCTTCGGCCTGCCCGCGCTCTTCGGCCTGCACGCCGGGGAAAGCGCCCGACGTATCCACCAGAGTCACCACTGGCAGCCCGAACCGGTCGGCCAGTTCCATCAGGCGGATCGCCTTGCGATACCCCTCCGGCTTGGCCATGCCGAAATTATGGCGCACCCGGCTGGCGGTATCGTCGCCCTTCTCATGGCCGATCACCATCACCCGCCGATCGCCCAGCGTCGCAAAGCCGCCCAATATCGCCTGATCGTCGGCAAAGGCGCGGTCGCCCGCCAAGGGAAGAAAATTATCAAACATGCCCGCGACATAATCCTTGAAGTGCGGGCGTTCGGGGTGGCGCGCCACCTGCGTCTTTTGCCAGGGCGTCAGCTTGGCATAGGTGTCGCCCAGCATCTTCGCCGCGCGCGCTTCCAGCGTCGCAATCTCGCCGTCAATATTGATGTCACCACCGCTGGCAGTGGCGCGCAGTTCGACAATGCGCGCTTCCAGTTCGGCAACGGGCTTTTCAAATTCCAGAAAGCTGACCATGGCGCATGGCGTTAGGGCGATGATGCGTCGTCGTCAACGCGCGGCTGCGGCATTTTCGGCACCATCTGCCCCAATGGATGGCGGCTATTGACCAGTTCGACCAGTCGTCGGCTGTCGACATGGGTATAGATTTGCGTCGTGCCAATGTCGGCATGGCCCAGCATCGACTGGAGCGCGCGCAGATCCGCGCCGCCCTCCAGCAAATGGGTGGCAAAGGCGTGGCGCAGCACATGCGGGCTGACCCGTTCGGGCGCGATCCCCGCCGCCCCCGCCAGCGCCTTGACGATCTGATAAAGCCGGATGCGGCTGAGGTAACTTTTCCCCGACGGAAACAGCCATGCGCTATCCGGCGGCACATGCGTCAGCCAGGTCGCCACCGCCGCCCGCGCCCGGTCGGAAATCGGCACCAGCCGCTCACGCCCGCCCTTGCCTTTCAGGATCAGGAAGGGCCGATCCGCCGCCAGCGCCCGGCGCGGCAGCGACACCAGTTCGGTCGCGCGCAGCCCGGAGCCATAAAGCAGCTCGATCAGCGCCGACAGCCGCAGGTCGCCGGGGGCAGGATGCGCCACCGCCAGCCGCTCGGCGATCAGCGCGAACAGCATATCGACTTCGGCCCCCGACAATATCTTGGGCAAGGGCCGCCGCATCACCGGGCGCGGCAGCGCGCTGGCGGGATTGTCCGCCCGCAGCCCTTCTTCTTCCAGAAATCCGTAAAAGGCCCGCAGCGCCGACGCCTTGCGCGCCACGGACGATGCCGCCAGCGTTGCCCATTCGCCCACCAGCCTGCCCAGCGCCTCCTTGCTCGCCCCGGCCAGCCCGCCGATCAGCGTGGCGGCACCGTTCAGGTCGGCGCGATAGGCCAGCAACGTGTTGCGCGACGCGCCCCGCTCCGCCGCCATCATTTCCAGAAAGCGGTCGATCAGGGCATCATCGTCGCCCATCAGAGCCGCGTGATCGCCTCCGCCGCGATCATCCGCGCTTCGGGGTCCAGCCCGACGCGATGCAGCGCGGCGACGACATGATAGAGATGTCCCGGCGGCAGGCGGTTCCAGTCGCTGCCCTGCATCCCGACCGCCGCCAGCAAAGCGACCGTACCCTTTTCGCCCTGCTGCGCCGCCGCGCCGATCGCGCGCGCCCAGCGGCTGTTGGCGGCAAGGTTCACGCCATTATCCTGCGCCAGACTGGCCGCATCATCAGCCGACAGCCGCGCCAGACCCGCCAGCGCCGCGATCAGCATCCGGCCCTTCTCCGGCCCGGCCTCGCCAACATAGGTCGATACCCGGCCTTCGTTGATGTCCACCACCGGGCTTGGCGCCCCGACCGCCAGCAGGCCCCAAAATTGCGCCGCGCCATCGCCGTTCAACTGCCCCAGCGCCCGCGCCCAGCGCGCCGCGTTGCGATCATAACCAGCGGTCATCATCGCCGCGACCAGATTGGCCGCGTCGCGCGCATCGGCCTGCGCCACGGGCAGGGCCGCCGCCGCCCGCGCGGTCGCGATCAGCCCGACATAGTCGGGCCGCGCGCCATCCTGCCACCATGTCTGCATCGCGCCGATCCGTTCGCCCACCGTCGCCCCGGCATAAGCGGTGCGCAGCGCGTCGATCCGGTCGACGACCTCCGCCGGGGCATCGCCATCGGCCGCCAACTGGCTGTAGAAACCGACCAGCGCGGCGTTGGAAAACACCCCCAGCCGCGCCGCAATCTCCGCCGCAGGCCGCCGCCGCACCGCTGCCAGCGCGGGCGCACGCGCTTCCCACGCCCGCACATGCGACCCGACCGTGCCATAGAGCGTATCGGGAATCTCGACATTCAGCGCCGTCGCCAGACCAAAGCGCCAGGCGGTCAGCTTGTCGACCCCGTCCCACTCGATCTTCACCGACCGGCGCGCATTGAAGCCGGTGCCGACCACCTTTTCCGCCAGCCGATAGTCGATCCCGCGCACCACGCCGCGCCGCTGCGCCTGGTTGAGCGCGCCGCTGGCCGATCCCTGATCGCCCGACAATGCCGGGCAGATCGCCCGCATCATGTCCCAGCCCGGCTCCTTGCTGAAGCGCAGCGCACCCTCAGACAGCGGACATAGCCCGGCGGGGTCGGCGCTTGCCAGATAGGTCTGCATCGCAATGGCATAGAGGCGCGGGGAATAGCGGTCGGGATCGACGCTCTGCACCATCATCCGCGCGCTGTCCGCCTCACCCATGCGCAGCAACAGCCAGGCGCGCTCCGCTGCCCAGTCCGCCCCGTCAATGTCGCGTGGCGTGTCGACCGCCGACAGCAACGTCCGCCGCAACAGGATCGCGGCCCAGCGCGACATGATCGGCGCATGGGTCTGCTGCATCAAAGTGGCCAGATATTTGCCCGACTCCCTGCCAAAAGCGTTCGGCTCCATCCCGCGCGTGGCGGGCGTCAGCGGGCCGATGCGATCCAGCGACCGGCGCGCCGTATCGGGCAGGTCATATTTCGCCTTCTGCGCCGCCAGCTCTTCGGGCGTCAATTCTTCTTCGGCCGCATTGGCCGCCGTCGGTGGCAACAGCGCCAGATCGGGCGGGGTCGCGGGATTGAGCGACGGGGCAGGCACGACACCCGGCGTTGATCCCAGCGCAGGGCGCGCGGGCGTTGGCGCAGGCGCTTCGGGCGCATCGCCAAAGCCGGGTGGCAACAGCGATTCAGGCGCCTGTTGAGCCACGACCGGCAGCGCCAGTGCCAGCGCAAAGCTGCCCAGCGCCCATTTCGCCTTACCCCCGGACCTGCGCATGGGCTTTACTGGCCCAGCTTCTCGGCGGGGATGACCTTTTCGACACGCTGCTGCGGTTGTTCGCCGCCGCGCGACCACAGGAAGGCCAGCAGCGCAACGACCAGCACCACCAGGACGATGGGCAGGATCGGCAGGCGCGTACCACGACGGCGGCCAGCGCCCTCAAAACTGCTGAAATTGCGGTTGTTCTTCATGAGTCCTTGCTACGGCTGGTCCCGCCATCGCGCGAAACGACAGGGAAAGATGCGATTTGCCTCTGTGACGGGTCGCTGTATAGCCCCGGTCGCCATGCAGCGAAACAGCAAATTCCCGGCAACCGACGCCAAGCGCGGTCCCATCGTCCTGGTGGGCATGATGGGCGTGGGCAAATCCACCGTTGGACGGCGGCTCGCCGCCCGGCTGGGCGTGACTTTCGTGGATGCCGACGAGGAGATTGAGAAAGCCGCAGGGCTGTCCATCACCGAAATTTTCGCCCGCTATGGCGAACCCCATTTTCGCGACGGCGAACGCCGCGTCATCGCCCGGTTGATGGATGGCGCGCCCAAGGTGATCGCAACCGGCGGCGGCGCCTTCATGCAGGATGACACCCGCGCGCTGATCCTGGATCAGGCGACCGCCATCTGGCTGGACGCCGACATTGACGTTCTGGTCGATCGCGTGTCCCGCCGCGAAGGCCGCCCCCTGCTCAAGGATCGCGATCCCCGCACGGTGCTGACCGATCTGGCCGCGGTCCGCAATCCGGTCTACGCGCTCGCCCCCATTCATGTGAAGAGCATCGCGGCCCCGCATGACATCACGGTCGACCGCATCATGGAGCATCTGACGGCATGGCAATAGTTCCGGTAGCACTGGGCGCGCGCAGCTACGATATCATCGTCGAACAGGGCGCGCTCGATAGCGCTGGCGACATTCTCGCCCCCTATGCGCGCAAGGAGCGACTGGTCGTCGTCACCGACGCCCATGTCGCCGCCGCCCAGCTTCCCCGTCTCGACGCCAGCCTGCGCGCCGCCGATGTGACGCTCGAACCGATCATCCTGCCGCCGGGCGAACAGACCAAAAGCTGGCGACATCTGGAACAATTGCTCGACGCGCTGCTGGCGCTGGAGATTGAGCGCGGCGATCATGTCGTGGCGCTGGGCGGCGGCGTAATCGGCGACCTCGTTGGCTTTGCCGCCTCCATCCTCAAGCGCGGCTGCCACTTCATCCAGCTGCCGACCACCCTGTTGGCCCAGGTCGATTCGTCAGTCGGCGGCAAGACCGCGATCAACACGGCGGCAGGCAAGAATCTCATCGGCAGCTTCTACCAGCCCGCCCTCGTCCTCATTGACCCCTCGACCCTCGACAGCCTGCCCCCACGCGAAACCCGCGCCGGCTATGCCGAAGTCGTCAAATATGGCCTGATCGACGATCCCGATTTCTTCGACTGGTGCGAGGCCAATGCCCAGGCGCTTCTGGCGGGCGACCCCGACGCCCGCACCATCGCCATCGAACGCAGCGTCCGCGCAAAAGCCGCGATCGTCGCCGATGACGAGCGCGAGACATCGGGCCGCCGCGCGCTGCTCAACCTTGGCCACACTTTCGGCCATGCGCTGGAGGCCGACACCGGCTTTTGCGATACGCTCCTGCATGGCGAAGGCGTCGCGGCAGGCATGGCCCTCGCCTTCCGCTACTCCGCGCGGCTGGGCCTCTGCCCACAATCCGACGCCGATCGTGTCACGGCGCATCTGAAAGCCGTCGGCCTGCCCCACGACCTCGCCACTGCCCATGTCACCGCCGATGGCGCAGCGCTGGTCGCCCATATGCTCCATGACAAGAAGATGGCAGCAGGCACCCTCCCCTTCCTGCTGGCGCGCGGCATCGGCCAGACCTTCCTGTCAAAGGATGTCGTGCTGGACGATGTGGCCGCGTTTCTGGACGCGGATCGGTTGGACACCTAATACCACAGTGCTGTGATTGTGACTCATCTCCCCTCCCCGGCGGGGAGGGGCGGGGGAGCAAGGCGAAGCCGCGCGTCCCATACTGGCGGCAGTACACCCCCACCCAACCTCCCCCTCAAGGGCAGGGGAATTGCATATGGAATTTGCCCTTGGTGTGAAGAAGGATTTGGCAAAGTCTCCGTTCGCCCTGAGCCTGTCGAAGGGCCGTTTTTTCTTTGTTCCGAGCGTCCGCGCCAAGAAAAGGACAGTCCTTCGACAGGCTCAGGACGAACGGAATTTTCATATGCGATAGCCCTGCCCTCAAGGGGGAGGAGCCTAATGGGTCGTGATCATTGCACCTTGGCATAACAACCACCTCCGTTCGTTTCGAGCGAACGGAAACTCTATTCCAAGACAAAAAAAGGGCGCCACATCGGGCGCCCTTTTCATTCAACCTTGTAAGGCCGATTACTTCTTCAGCGTCAGGCCGCCAAAGCGCTTGTTGAAGCGCGCCACCTGGCCGCCCTGATCCAGCTGACGCTGGCCACCGATCCATGCCGGATGCGACTTGGGGTCGATGTCGAGCGCCATCTTGTCGCCTTCCTTGCCCCAGGTCGAACGGGTCTGGAACGTCGTACCGTCCGTCATCTGGACAGTGATCATATGGTAGTCGGGGTGAATCTCGGCCTTCATGGCATAATGCTCCGTAGTGCGCCGGTTCCGACCGGCTGTGGATGCGGGAAAAGTGCGAAGGCGCGCCGTTAGCGGGTTTGTCGCGCTAAGGCAAGCGCGATGCGCTGTCAAAATCCTCCCCTGCAAGGGGAGGTGGCAGGGCGAAGCCCTGACGGAGGGGTATCACCCTCTCGATAGCGCGACACCCCTCCACCGGCTTCGCCGGTCCCCCTACCCCGCTGGGGGAGGATAATCACTTCAATCCTTGGGCGGATCGCTGATCATCGCGACGAACTGCGCTTCGGCGGCCAGCTTGTCGCCCAGCATCGCTTTGCCCGCAAATTTGCAGATCGCGCCGCGATTCTGGGTCACTTCGACATGCAGGTCGAGCAGGCAGCCCGGCTCCACTGGCGACCGGAACTTCGCGCCGTCGATGCTCATGAAATAGACGAGCTTGCCCGAATCGGCCAAATTCATCGATTCCACCGCCAGCACGCCCGCCGCCTGCGCCATCGCTTCGACGATCAGCACGCCCGGCATGATCGGCCTGGTCGGGAAATGGCCCTGGAAAAAGGGTTCGTTCACCGACACCGCCTTGATCGCGTGGATCGACTGGTTGGGCACCAGCGACACCACACGGTCGATCAGCAGCATCGGGTAACGATGCGGCAGCGCGGCCATGACCCGACGGACATCCATCGGGCCACGCGCGCCTGTATTTTCAACTGCCCCCGTCATGCCGGATCAGCGCGACTTGGGCGCCTGCGCCGGGTTGGCCGGTGCGGGCTGGCCCGCGGCCTGACCCTGACGGCCCGGCTGCCAGCCGGCGGGCGGGGTGATCGACACGCTGGGGACCAGCGCATTGATTTCAGTCACGACAGCGGCGGTGATGTCCACGGTCGGCTGGTAGGACACGGTCGCGTCGGGGGCCAGCACCAGGTCAACCTTGGCCTTCGCCATCGCCGCCTTGAGCGCGTCCGACAGCTTGGCGGTGATCTGTTCCTCGACATAAGCGTTGGCCAGCGCGATCGGCTGGCCCATGCGCTGGAGTTCCGCCTGCGCGGTCTGCTGCGACTGCTGGAACGCCTGATACTGGGTCTCGATCGCCGGGGTCGGCTTGTTGCCAGCGGCGGTCAGCGCCTTCTGGATCGCGTCGCCCTTGGTCTTGAGGTCAGCGTCGATCGCCGTCTTGCGCGCGTTGAATGCATCGATCTGCGGCTTGTAGGTCGTCTGCATCTGGGTGCGGGCGACGGTGTAGGCCGCGCTGGTGCCAACTGCGCGCTGCAGGTCGGCGACGGCGATGCCCATCTTGGACTGCGCAGCGGCGGGAACGGCGGTCATTGCAATGGCAGTCATCGGCGCGAGAACGAGCGCCGCAGCCTTGATAATGGTCTTCATCAGAATTGAGTCCCTACGTTGAAGGTGATGAGCTTGTTGTCGTCCCCTGGTTCTTTCAGCAGCGCCTTGGCGATATCGATACGGAACGGGCCGAACGGCGAGTTCCAGTTGACGCCAAAGCCAACCGACAGGCGGGGTTTGAGCGTATCGCCGAGATATTCTTCCACGAAATTGCCGCCGGAGAAGGTGTAGTTCACGTCGCAGGTCGGCGCGAAGGGCGTTCCGCCCGCCCGAACGGCAGCACCGGTTCCCGATGTCGGCGAACAATAGCCAGCAAAGGCGATCGTACCGGGATTTTTCAGCCCGGCCACGGCGCCTGCATCCATGAAGATTGAGGGGCGCAGGCCCATTTCGCGCGCACCCGATCCCAGCGGAATTTCGACTTCGGCACGGGCCAGATAATAGATTTTGCCGCCCAGCGCGTCGTCCGCCACATTATTATTATCGGTATTCTTGACATAGCCGGTGGTGTTGCCGTTCGCATCCGTCTCCGCCGTCAGGTAGAAACGCTTAACGCGCGGACCGACACCACGAATGTCGAAGCCACGAAATTGCGGTTCGCCCAGGAAGAAACGGTCGGTCAGGCGAATCTTGTCGACCGACTGCCCGGTCGAATCCAGACGTTCACCTTCCAGACTGTGAATATAACCACCCTCGCCCGTGATCGAGAAGATGAAGCCGCTGCCCAGCGGGAAGAATTTGGACGCATTGAGGCGGGTGCGGACATATTTGACGCTACCGCCAAGCCCGGCAAAATCCTGGCTCAGCACGACATTATGGCCGCGCGTCGGACGAATACGGTTGTCGCGCGTGTCATAGATCAGCGAGTAGCCGAGCGACGATGTCGTCCGCTTGCCGATCGCATCGCACAGATAACGACCCGCCAGCAACGGATCGCATTCGGTGATGCCATCGCCATTGGTGTCGGAATAATAGGTGTCCCTGTCGAGCGTCACATCGTCCAGATTGAGGCTGTACCGCAGCGCCAGCGACATGAACTCGGTGATCGGCACGCCCGCGCGAATCTGGAAGCCAGTCGTCGTCTGCTCATAGGTCGTGTCGCGGTCATTGTTGGTCAAATAGCGGAAACTATTGAGATCGCGGCGATAAATATCGCCGCCCAGCGCGATATTCTTGTCCATGAAATAGGGTTCGGTAAAGCCCACTTCCACCGACTTGCTATAGGCCGAATAATTGACCGACGTGCGCAGTTCCTGGCCCTTGCCCCGGAAGTTGCGCTGGGTGATCGACGCCGACACGATGAAGCGTTCCAATGAGGAGAAACCGGCCGACAGCGACAATTCGCCGGTCGATTTTTCCTGCACATTGGTTTCCAGGATGATGCGGTCGGGCGCCGAACCCGGCTTCTGCTCCACGTCCAGCTTCTCCTGGAAGAAGCCGAGCGAATTGATCCGGTCCTTCGACCGCTTGACCAGGAAGCTGTTGAAAGCGTCGCCCTCGGCCAGGCGGAATTCGCGGCGCACCACCTTGTCCTGCGTCAGCGTATTGCCGTTAATGTCGACCCGCTCGACATAGACGCGCGGCGCATTGGCGATGCGGAAATTAATCCCCATCGTCAGCGTATCCTTGTCGCGCTGGAAATCGGGCGACACATCGGCGAACGCATAGCCGAACAGGCCCGCCGTCTCGCTTAGCGTATCGACCGTATCCTCGACCTGCTTGGCGTTGTACCAGTCGCCCTTCTTCATCGGCAGACGCTTGGTCAGGCCGTCGCCCGACAGGTCGCGAATGTCCGATTCGACCTTCACATCGCCAAATTTATAGCGGTCGCCTTCTTCCACCACATAAGTGATGATGAAGTCCTGCTTGTCCGGCGTCAGTTCGGCCACGGCGGAAATGACGCGAAAATCGGCATAGCCTTCGGTCAGATAATATTGGCGCAGCTTCTGCTGGTCATAGGCCAGACGATCGGGATCGTAACTGGTGCCCGACGAAAACAGGCGGAACCAGCGCGACTGCTTCGTCACCATCTGGCTGCGCAGCGCGCCGTCCTTGAACTTCTCGTTACCGATGATGTTGATCTGGCGGACCTTGGACTTTGGCCCTTCGGTAATTTCAAAGACGATATCGACGCGATTCTGGTCGAGTTGCACCATCTTCGGCTCGACGCTGGCGGCAAAGCGGCCCTGGCGGCGATAGAGTTCGATGATGCGGGCCACGTCGGCGCGGACCTTGGACCGGGTGTAAATCTGCCGCGGGGCCAGCTTGATTTCCGGCCGGATCTTATCCTCTTTCAGCCGCTTATTGCCTTCCAGCACGATGCGGTTGATGACCGGATTTTCCTTCACCTCAACCGTCAGCGCGCCATTGTCGTTGCGGATCTGGACGTCGGCGAACAACTCGGTTTCGTACAGGTCGCGCAGACCCTGATCGAGCGTTTCCTGGGTGAAGGGCTGGCCGATGCGCAGCTTGGTGTAGGACAGGATCGTGTCCGGCTCCAGCCGCTGGGTGCCGGTGACGGTGATCGCGCGGATCGTGCCGACCGGCGCGGGGGCAACCGGCGGGGCCAGCGTAGGCGCGGCAGCCTGCTGCGCCATCGCCGGAACCGCCGCAAAGCCAGCGATCATGGTCGTCGCCAACAGGGCCGTGACGACCGGGCGCTGCCTCTTGCTGCTCATCATCGCTGTCACCCGCATCACCTCAACCAGTATAAAATTGTTTCCGCCGACACAGACGACGCCAAACCGCGCCTCCCTGCCCCATGCGCGTCAGCCGATCAAGCCGGACAGGCTTTTCCACAGTCCGAAAGACGACAAATCGTTGAAAGTCACCAGCACCATCATGGTCAGCAGCACCGCCAGACCCGATTTATAGGCCCATTCCTGCACCCGATCACTGACCGGCTTACGCTGAACCGCCTCTATCCCGTAAAACAGCAAATGCCCGCCATCCAGCATCGGAATTGGCAACAAGTTGATGAACCCCAAGTTAATCGAGATAAGCGCGGCAAAGAAGATGAAGCTTTCGATGCCCAGCGTCGCCGCCTGCCCGGAAACCTGCGCGATCTTCAATGGCCCGCCCAGCTCCTTGACCGACCGACCACCGCTGATGATCTGCCCCATCGTCTCCACCATGGTGCGGACAATCTGTCCCGTCCGCTCCACCGCGACGACCGGTGCGCGCAACAGGCTGACCGGCTCGATCACCGGATCGCCGGGGGCCAGCCCCAGCCGCCCGATCTGGAACTTATTGCCGAACCCGTCATCCTCGGTGACGCTGCCGATCTTGCCGTCCTTGGCGAAGGTCTTGCCGTTCCGCTCGATCACCATGGCGACCGCCTCGCCGGGTCGTATCTGCGCATAGAGGCGAATATCGTCGAAGGTCGCCATTTCGCGCCCGCCCAGCGACACGATCCGGTCGCCCGGCAAGATACCCGCCGCCGCAGCCGCACTGCCCGGCTGGACCTGTCCCGCGACCGCAGGCGTCCGGCTTTCGCCATGCACGAAGGCAAAGGTCGCCAAAATCAGGATCGCAAACAGAAAATTGATCGCCGGCCCCGCCGCAACGATCGCCGCGCGCTGCCATAGCGGCTTGGACGGGAAGCTCTGCGCCCGCTCGGCGGCGGGCAGTTCCAACCAGGCCGGATCGGTCATGCTCGCCGCATTCATGTCGCCCTTGAAGCGGACATAGCCGCCCAGCGGCAGCGCCGCGACCCGCCAGCGTGTGCCGCGCTTGTCGACCCAGGCGAACAGTTCCGGCCCGAAGCCGATCGAAAACGCCTCCGCCTTCACCCCGCACCAGCGCCCGACCAGATAATGGCCCAGCTCATGCACGAAAACGAGCGGCCCGATGACCGCTACAAATGCCAGAACAGTCAGCAGAAAACCGGGATTGTGGATCAAACCGTCAATCTTTCCATCACATCGCCCGCCATGGCACGCGCCCCGGCGTCGGCCGCCAGCACATCGTCAATCGTGGAGGGCATTGGCGCGCTATAGCGGGTCAACACTTCCTCCACAATCATGGCGATATCAAGGAAGCCGATCGCCCCGCCCAGAAACGCGGCAACCGCGACCTCATTGGCCGCGTTCAGGATCGCGGGAACCGCCCCGCCCGCCGCCGCCGCCTCGCGCGTCAGGCGCAGCGCGGGGAAACGATCCTCATCGGGCGCTTCAAAATCCAGTCGGCCAATCCGCGCCAGATCGAGCGGCAGGCAGGGCGTGGCGATCCGCTGCGGCCAGGCCAGCGCATGGGCGATCGGAATCCGCATATCCGGCGACCCCAGCTGCGCCAGCGTCGATCGGTCGCGATATTCGACCATCGAATGGATCACCGATTGCGGGTGGACGAGTATCTCAATCCGGTCGAGGCCAACCGGAAAAAGATGCGCCGCCTCGATCAGTTCCAGCCCCTTGTTCATCATCGTCGCGCTATCGACGCTGATCTTGGCCCCCATCGACCAGTTGGGATGCGCCACCGCCTGCGCGGGCGTGATATTGGCCATCTCCGCGCGGCTGCGCGTGCGGAACGGCCCGCCGCTGGCGGTCAGGGTAATTCTTGCAACATCTTCCAAACGACTGCCAGCAAGGCATTGGAAAATAGCGTTATGTTCACTATCCACCGGCAATAATGTCGTGCCGGAAACCCCCGCCGCCGCCATCATCAGCCCACCCGCCGACACCAGCGACTCCTTGTTCGCCAGCGCTACCGTGCCACCAGCCTTCAGCGCCGCCATCGTCGGTCGCAGCCCGGCACAGCCGACAATCGCCGCCATGGTCCAGTCCGCGCCAGCCCCCGCGACATCGACCAGCGCCTGCTCGCCCGCCGCCGCCTCGATCCCCGTTCCGGCCAGCGCCTCCTTCAGCGCGCCATACAGCCGCTCCTGACCGATGACCGCAATCTTGGCCCCGGTCTCCCGCGCCAGTGCCGCCAGACTGTCCAGCTCACTGTTCGCGGTCAGCGCCACCACATCATAAGCATCACGATCGCGCCGGATCAGGTCCAGCGTCGACTGGCCAACCGAACCGGTCGCGCCGAATATCGACACTTTCCGGGTCATCGCAGCACCAGCATCAGATAGAGCAGAGCCGCCAGCGGCGCAGCGGTCGCCACCCCGTCCAGCCGGTCCATCACCCCGCCATGGCCGGGCAGCAGCGATCCGCTATCCTTGACCCCCGCCCGCCGCTTCATCGCGCTTTCCAGCAGATCGCCCGCCTGCGCCGCCACCGCCAGCAGGCCGCTTGCCGCCGCCAGTTCGATCGGCAGCCCGGCAAAACGATGCAACAGGAACCCAACCAGCAACGCCGCCAGCACGCCCCCGCCCAGCCCCGACCAGGTCTTGGACGGGCTGATCCGTGGCGCCAGCTTTGGCCCGCCGATCGACCGGCCCGCAAAATAAGCGCCGATGTCGGTCGCCCACACCAAAGCCAGCGCCCACAGCGCCAGCGTCAGGCCAAAGAGGTTCGGCACTTGTCCGCGCAGGAACAGCAAAGCCATCACCGGCAGGCAGACGTAGATCACCCCCAGCGCCAGCCGGACCGACCGCGTCGCCACGATCACGAACAGGAAAGCCGCCACCAGCAGGCCCGCCGCAAACCAGGACAGGCCCGCCGCCCACGGACAAAGAATCGCCAGCGGCACCGACACCGCATACATCGACAATTTCTTATGATCCGCCGATGCGCCGCTCAAATCAGCCCATTCCGCCTGCATCAGCACGCCTGCGACCGACAGCAGCACCCAGAAGAGCAGCCCGCCCGACAATAGAGCGCCCAGCGCCACCGCGATCAGCGCGACGCCCACAATAGCGCGGGTGCGCAATTCGCTTGCCATGCCGCTCACAGCCCGCCGAAACGGCGGTCCCGCAAACGGAAAGCATCCAGCGCCTGGCCCAGCGCATCGGCATCGAAATCGGGCCACAGCATGTCGGTGAAATAGAGTTCGGCATAGGCCGCCTGCCACAGCATGAAATTGCTCAGCCGCTGCTCACCCGACGTGCGGATCAGCAGGTCGAGCGGCGGCAGGTCAGCGGTGTCGAGCGCCGCGTCAATATCGCCCACGCCAATCGCGTCAGCCGCAATCTCGCCCGCCACGACCCGCTGCGCCAGCGCCTGCGCCGCGCGTACCATCTCGTCCTGCGCGCCATAGTTGAGCGCGATTGCGATGATCGGCCCGCTATTGCCCGCCGTCCGCGCGACCGCATCCTCGATCAGCGCGACCAGCGAAGGCTCCAGCGCCTTGTAATTGCCGATGATCCGCAACCGCACGCCATTGGCATGAAATTCGTCCAGATCCGCCTGGATGAAGTGCCGCAGCAGCCCCATCAGGTCGGCGACTTCGCTGGCCGGGCGCTTCCAGTTTTCCGACGAGAAAGCGTAGAGCGTCAGACACTCCAGCCCCATCTCCCGCGCCGCGCGCGACACGCGGCGCACCGCCTCCACCCCGGCACGATGCCCGGCGATACGCGGCAACAACCGCTTCTTCGCCCAGCGGCCATTGCCGTCCATGATGATGGCGACATGGCGCGCGCCATGGGCGGGCGCGGCCTGGGGCAGATCGGGCCGGACTTGCGTGGCCATCAGCTGGTGGGGATTGCGCGGATCATGGGCGGAACAGTCCCGGCTTACTGGCCGAGAATTTCCTTTTCCTTGGCCGCAAAGGTCGCATCCAGCTCGGCAATGACGCCGTCGGTCAGCTTCTGGACCTCGGTTTCCTTGCGCTTGCGCTCATCCTCGCTGATTTCGCCCTTCTTCTCGTCGGCCTTCAGGCTGTCCATGCCGTCGCGGCGCACGTTGCGCACCGCAATGCGCGCGGCTTCGGCATATTTGCTCGCCAGCTTGGCCAGCTCCTTACGGCGATCCTCGGTCAGGTCGGGGATCGGCAGGCGCAGCGTCTGCCCGTCGACGATAGGATTGAGGCCCAGACCAGCCGACCGGATCGCCTTGTCGACCGGACCCACATTGGTCTTGTCCCACACCTGCACCGACAACATGCGCGGTTCGGGGGCAGAGACGGTCGCGACCTGATTGAGCGGCATCGACGCGCCATAGACAGTCACCGTCACGGGATCGAGCAGCATCACATTGGCGCGCCCGGTGCGCAGGCCCGAAAGATCGCCCTTGAGCGATTCGACGGCCCCCGCCATGCGACGTTCCAGGTCCGATTTGTCATATTGGGCCATGTCAGCTCTCCTGATTTTGTACGATCGTCGCCACGCCCTGCCCGGCCAGCACAGTCGCCAGATTGCCGGTTTCGCGGATGTTGAACACGACGATGGGAATATGATTGTCACGGCACAGCGCAATCGCGCTCGCGTCCATGACCTTGAGATTGTCGGTCAGCACCCGGTCGAAACTGATTTCGTCATACCGGGTCGCGGTCGCCACCTTCTTGGGATCGGCATCATAGACGCCATCCACGCTCGTGCCCTTGAAGATCGCGTCGCAATTCATCTCCGCCGCGCGGAGCGCTGCCGTCGTGTCGGTGGTGAAGAAGGGATTGCCGGTGCCAGCCGCGAATATGACGATCCGGCCCTTCTCCATATGCCGCACCGCCTTGCGCCGGATATAGGGTTCGCACACCGACGCCATCGGGATCGCCGACTGGACGCGCGTGTCGCAGCCGATCTTCTCCAGCGCATTCTGCACCGCCAGCGCGTTCATGACCGTCGCCAGCATCCCCATATAATCGGCGCTGGTGCGGTCAAAACCCTTGGCCGCCCCGGCAAGACCGCGGAAGATGTTGCCGCCGCCCACCACGACGCACAGCTCGAACCCGGCTTCCTTGGCCGCGGCAATCTCGCCAGCGACGCGATCGACGGTTTCGGGGTCGATGCCGAACTGGCCCGAACCCATCAGCACCTCGCCCGACAATTTCAGCAATATGCGCTTGAAGGATGGCCGGGTCATGCGGGGCAAAATTCCATCTGTTCTAAGCCCATCTGTTTTGGGCAAGGAAATGGCGCGCACCTTAGCAGTGCGCGCCAGTATGTGAAGCGGGGTTTTGGCGATTCACGCCACCCCCATGTCCGTTCGCTGCGCGCCTGTCGAGAGAAGTTTCCCGACGGGCGTGCGAAAGCGAACCGACTATGCGTCAGGCAACGCCAGCCGCCGCCGCGACTTCAGCGGCAAAGTCGCTGACTTCCTTCTCGATGCCTTCGCCCAGCTGGAAGCGGACATAGCTCGTCAGGGTGATCGACGCGCCCGCTTCCTTGGCGGCCTTGGCCACCACGTCGGCGATAGGCGTCTTGTTGTCCATCACGAACAACTGCGACAGCAGCGCATTTTCCTTGGCGTATTTGGCGACCGCGCCATCGACCATCTTGGCGATGATTTCAGCGGGCTTGCCCGATTCGGCAGCCTTTTCGGTCGCGATGGCGCGTTCACGCTCCAGCTGGACCGGATCGATGTCGGCAGCCGACAGCGCCAGCGGGAAGGCAGCGGCGATGTGCATCGCAATCTGCTTGCCCAGCGGTTCCAGAACGTCGGCAGGCGCATCGCCTTCCAGCGCGACCAGCACGCCGATCTTGCCCAGGCCGGGGGCGGCAGCGTTGTGGACGTAGGGAACGACGATGCCCTGGTTCACCGACACATGGCCCACGCGGCGGACATTCTGGTTTTCGCCGATGGTCGCGATGTTGGCGACCAGCTTTTCGGACACGGTGCCGCCCGACGGATAGGGCGACGCCAGCAGCGCTTCAGCGTCCGCCACGCCGCTGTCCAGCGCGATGGTGGACACGGTGCGGACGAAATCCTGGAACTGGTCGTTCTTGGCAACGAAGTCGGTTTCGCTGTTCACTTCGACGGCAACGCCCTTGGTGCCCGAAACGGCCACGCCGACCAGGCCTTCGGCCGCGGTGCGGCTCGACTTCTTCTGTGCGGCGGCCAGACCCTTGGCGCGCAGCCAGTCGGTTGCCGCTTCGATGTCGCCGTTGGTTTCGGTCAGCGCCTTCTTGCAATCCATCATGCCGGCGCCCGAACGGTCGCGCAGTTCCTTGACGGTGGCGGCGGTAATATCGGCCATGTTTCGGCTCCTAATATGTCTGTGGTTCAAATAAGCGGCAGGGCGCGTCTCTACAAAGAGCGCGCCCTAGCCTGTCATTCTTGCAGTTGTGCGACGCCTTTAGGCTTCGGCGACAACCTCTTCAGCCAGCGGCTCGTCCATCGCGCCCAGGTCGACGCCCGAAGCCTGCTGCGCACCACGGTTGCCCTTGGTGGCGGCAGCCGCAATGGCGTCGCAATAGAGGCGGATGGCGCGGCTGGCGTCATCGTTCGCGGGAACCGGGAACGCAATGCCGTCGGGCGAGACGTTGGAATCGAGGATTGCAACGACCGGGATACCCAGCGTGTTGGCTTCCTTGATCGCCAGCTCTTCCTTGTTGGCGTCGATCACGAACATGACATCGGGGATGCCGTTCATGTCGCGAATGCCGCCCAGCGACATTTCCAGCTTCTCGCGTTCGCGAGTCATCTGGAGCACTTCCTTCTTGGTAAAGCCATGGGTGTCACCCGACAGCTTTTCCTCAAGGGTCTTGAGACGCTTGATCGAACCCGAAATCGTTTTCCAGTTGGTGAGCATCCCGCCCAGCCAGCGATGGTTGACGAAATGCTGGCCGGACTTGCGCGCCGCGTCAGCGATCGGGTCCTGCGCCTGGCGCTTGGTGCCAACGAACAGCACCTTGCCGCCAGCGGCAACGGTCGACGACACGAAGTCGAGCGCACGACCGAACAAAGGCACGGTCTGCGACAGGTCAAGGATGTGGATGCCGTTGCGCTCGCCGAAAATGTACGGCTTCATGCGCGGATTCCATCGATGCGTCTGGTGGCCGAAATGCGCGCCAGCGTCGATCAATTGGTGCATGGTGACGACAGGTGCCGCCATAAGATAATCTCCTTCCGGTTGTGCCTCTGGGAATCAGGAACCGGGAAAGAGCCTGAAAGACCCCGCCGGCACCGGATATGTCGATTCCCATGTGGAATAGGGCGCGCCTTTAACGACCCGCGAAACATTGCGCAAGGGGTTGACTTGCGCCAAAGATGGGAACATATAGTGAACAGACGGAACAAATGCGGTTAACCGCTGTTTACACCGTCATAGTGGGACTAGCCGTGCAAATGGCAAGATAGAAAGTGATCTCATGTTCACATTCGTTGCAGTGACCCTGTTTTCTGTGGCCTTCATGATGGCCATCGGCACCATCGCGTGGATGTTTCTCCACTATCATGACAAGATGGTGGCCGCTTTGCTGTTCCAGCCGATCCCGCAGGACGCGCCGGTCTATCATGTCCGCATCCGCCGCCCCCGCGTTGTGCCATCGGCCCGTGGCGCTACCCTGCCACTGCCCAGCGGCATTCTTGCCGCCTGACAGGATTTAGAGAGGGTCGGGTGCAGCCTCGCGCTGACGCCGGACTTTGGCGTAGGACAGGATGCCGAACGGGATCAGCGCAACATAGATGCCGCAGATCAGCAGCAGCGTCAGCCATGGATCGGTCACCAGCAAAGCTGCCAGCAATCCGGCCAGGGCAATCGCCTCCAGCCTGATCCGCTTGCGCAGCCGCAACGCCGACCAGGTATAGGTCGCAATGTTGGAGATCATCAGGAAAGCGATGAACGCGGTCCAGGGTGCCACGACATACCAGGCGCGGAAAATCTCCTCTCCCGTCACCAGCCACAAATAGAGCGGCACGAAGGCAAGGCCAGCGCCCGCAGGCGCAGGCACGCCGGTCAGGAAGCCCGCCGATTTGTGCGGCTGCACATCGACATCGATATTGGCGTTGAACCGCGCCAGCCGCAGCGCGCAGGACAGCGCATGGGCCAAAGCGAAGATCCAGCCGAATTTGGGCATCGCATGAAGCGACCAGAGATAGAGGATCAGCGCCGGGGCTACCCCGAACGCAATCGAATCGGACAGCGAATCCAGTTCCGCGCCAAACCGGCTCTCGCCGCGCAGCAGCCGGGCGATTCGCCCGTCCAGGCCATCCAGCACACCGGCAAACAGGATGGACAGCACCGCCCGCTCCCATTCGCCCGATATGCCATAACGCACGCCGGTCAGGCCAAAGCACAGCGCCATCGCCGTCACCGCATTGGGCGCGACCATCCGCAGGGTGATCCCCCGGCGCAAACCCCGTGGCACGGCGCGGCGCTGCCTCACTGCTGAATCCCGGCGATCACGCGACGGTCGCCAATCTGGCCCAGGATCGTCTCGCCCGCCACCGTCCGCTGGCCCAGTATCACGCGCGGCGCAGTCCCGGCGGGCAGATAGACGTCCACCCGGCTGCCAAAGCGGATAAGGCCGATGCGCTGCCCCGCTGCAACCATATCGCCGGGCTTGACGAACGGCACGATCCGCCGCGCGACCAGACCAGCAATCTGGGTGAAGCCGACCCGCAAACCGTCATGCCGCTCGACCAATATATGCTGGCGCTCATTATCCTCGCTCGCCTTGTCCAGGTCCGCGTTCAGGAATTTGCCCGAAATATAGACCACCGACTTGATCGTTCCGCCAATCGGGGTGCGATTGATATGGACGTCGAACACACTCATGAAGATCGACACGCGGATCAGCGGCTGATCGCCCAGTCCCGCTGCTCCCGCCATTTCGCGCGGCGGCGGCACCTTCTGGATCAGCGTGACCAGACCATCGGCGGGCGCGATGATTGCGCCCTCATCCTGCGGCACCGCGCGCACCGGATCGCGGAAAAATGCCAAAACCCACATCGTCACGATCAGCATCAGCCAGCCGACCACCTCCCAGCCCAACAGGAAGAAAATGCCGGTAATGGCCGCTGCAATCAGGCCGAATTTCACGCCTTCCGGGTGAACCGGGGGGAAGCGCCATTTGATATTGCCGCCAGTGGCAATGCTGATCTCGTCATGTTCCATAGTCACCGTCTTTAGGGAGAGACCCTCGCCCTGACAACGACCGATGCCGCCCATGTGTCCCTCGTCCCGCTCGCATCGCCAAAATCCCGCCTGAACGGTTGAACATTGGCCGCGCTTTGCCTAGGGCGTTTCGCAAATCCACCCAAAATGAAGAAGGCGAACAGGCGCATGGCGAAGATCAAGGTGAAAAACCCCGTCGTGGAGATTGACGGCGATGAAATGACCCGGATCATCTGGCAGTGGATTCGTGAGCGCCTGATCCTCCCCTATCTCGACATCGACCTCAAATATTACGACCTCAGCGTCGAAAAGCGCGACGAGACCAACGATCAGATCACCATCGATTCCGCCAACGCAATCAAGCAATATGGCGTCGGCGTGAAATGCGCGACCATCACCCCCGACGAACAGCGGGTCGAGGAATTCAACCTCAAGTCGATGTGGAAATCGCCCAACGGCACCATCCGCAACATCCTGGGCGGCGTCGTGTTCCGCGAACCCATCGTCATCAAGAACGTCCCCCGCCTCGTCCCCGGCTGGACCGATCCGATCGTCATCGGCCGTCACGCCTTTGGCGACCAGTATAAGGCAACCGACTTCCTGGTCCCCAGCGCGGGCAAGCTCACCATGGTGTGGGACGGCGATAATGGCGAAAAGATCGAAAAGGAAGTGTTCAACTTCCCGGCCGCCGGCGTCGCCATGGGCATGTACAACCTTGACCAGTCGATCATCGACTTTGCCAAGGCGAGCATGAACTATGCGCTCGACCGCAAATGGCCGCTGTACCTGTCGACCAAGAACACCATCCTCAAGGCCTATGACGGCCGCTTCAAGGATCTGTTCCAGCAGGTGTTCGATGAAGAATTTGCCGACAAGTTCAAGGCGGCAGGCATCGTCTACGAACATCGCCTGATCGACGACATGGTCGCCTCCGCGCTCAAGTGGAGCGGCAAGTTCGTCTGGGCCTGCAAGAATTATGACGGCGACGTCCAGTCCGACACCGTCGCGCAGGGCTTCGGCTCGCTCGGCCTCATGACCTCGGTTCTGCTCTCGCCCGATGGCAAGACGGTCGAGGCCGAAGCCGCCCACGGCACCGTTACCCGCCACTATCGCCAGCATCAGCAGGGCAAGGCAACCTCGACCAACCCGATCGCGTCGATCTTCGCCTGGACGCAGGGCTTGGCCTTCCGCGGCAAGTTCGACGGCACGCCCGACGTCACCAAATTCGCCGAAACGCTGGAGCGCATCTGCATCAAGACCGTCGAGGATGGCGCGATGACCAAGGATCTGGCGCTGCTGATCGGCCCGGAACAGGCCTGGATGACCACGGAACAGTTTTTTGAAACGATCCGCGTCAATCTGGAAGCCGAAATGGCGAAATGGAACTGATAGCCGCCTGAGGCTTTCAATACGCAAACGGAACGAGGCGGCGCCGTGCAACGGGGCCGCCTTTTTCATGACTGGCCAACCGACCGGAAGGAAACCTCTCTCCGTTCGTTTCGAGCGAAGTCGAGAAACCTCATGCGCAGCGTTTCTCGACTTCGCTCGAAACGAACGGAGGTTATGATCCATTCCGGACGGCCCTCACAGGAGACGCGCAGATGACAACGACAGCCCGCAAACGCCTGGAAGTCCGCACGGCCGTCCCGACCGACGTGCGCGCCATCCTGCGGCTGATAGCCCGCGTCTATCCCGGCCTGCCCAATTACTCCCCCGCCACCGTCCGGGGTCAGATCAACAATTTCCCCGATGGCTGTTTCGTCGCGCTCTATGACAATAAGGTGGTGGGCTATTGCGCGACCATGCGGGTCAGCAAGTCGATGGCCTTTGCCTGGCACGATTGGGAAGAAATTACCGCCAACGGCTTTGGCACCCGCCATAGCGCCGCGGGCGAATGGCTTTACGGCTATGAAATGGCGGTCGATCCCAAGCTGCGCGGCCTGCGCATCGGCCAGCGCCTCTATGACGAGCGCAAGGAACTGGCCGAACAGCTCGACCTGCACGGCATCGTCATCGCCGGACGGATGCCGGGCTATCTGCGCGCGAAACGCAAGGTCGAAGGACCAAAGGATTATCTGGACAAGGTCGTTCAGGGCAAGATGCGCGACCCGGTTCTCAGCTTTCAGCTCAAGAACCAGTTTGAACCGCTCGGCGTCCTCGAAAACTACCTGCCGGAGGATAAGCAGTCGGACGGCCATGCCGCCCATCTGGTCTGGCGCAACCCCTATGTCGACCCGGACGAAGCGCCCGAAATGCGGGTGCCGCGTGGCGTCGAAAGCGTCCGCCTCGCCACCTGCCAGTTACAGGCGCGTGCCGTGACGGATTTTGAGGGATTCATCCGCAACATCGAATATTTCGTCGATGTGGCGGCAGATTATCGGTCGGACTTCATCGTCTTTCCCGAACTCTTCACCCTACCCCTCCTGTCGTTCGAGACGAAAAAGCTCAATCCGATGGAGGCGATCGACAAGCTGACCAATTACACCCCGCGCCTGACCAAGGAACTCACCCGGATGGCGCTGGAATATAATATCAACATCATCGGCGGCTCCCACCCCACCCGCGCCGACGATGGCGACATCCAGAATATCGCCTATGTGGCGCTCCGCGACGGATCGCTCCACACCCAGGAAAAAATCCACCCGACCCCCAACGAAGCCTTTTGGTGGAATATCAAGGGCGGCGACGCACTCGACGTGATCCAGACCGACTGCGGGCCGATCGGCGTATTGATCTGCTACGACAGCGAATTTCCCGAACTCGCCCGCCGCCTGGTCGATCAGGGCGCACGCATCATCTTCGTGCCCTTCTGCACCGACTCCCGCTCCGGCTATATGCGCGTGCGCTATTGTGCGCAGGCCCGCGCGATCGAGAACCAATGCTATGTCGTGATGTCTGGCAATGTCGGCAATCTACCCAATGTCGACAATATGGACATCCAATATGCCCAGAGCGCCATCCTGACCCCCTGCGACCTGCCCTTCGCACGCGACGGCATCGCGGCGGAATCAACCGAAAATGTCGAAACCCTGACCATGGCCGACGTCAACCTCGCCGACCTCAGCTGGGCGCGCGCCGAAGGCACCGTCCGCAACCTGCGCGACCGGCGGTTCGATCTCTATCATATCGAATGGGACAACAACCCCGACCACGCCCACGCCCAAAGCGGCGGGCCGGTGCCAGCAGGCGGGCATAATTCGCCGGGGGGTGGGTGATGGACAATTTGGATGGTGGCGGATTTTGATGTCCGGTCATCCCAGCGGATGCTGGGATCTCACTTTTTTCTCTCAACCGCGCTGCCAGAAGAAGAGAGATGCCAGCCTACGCTGGCATGACGGAGATGGGTGGGTGGCGGACTGTCTGCTATTGGCGAGCATGCTCCGGTTGCGGACCTTGTTCATCCGTTAAAGTGTAGAAACCAGTCTCAAACCCAAACAGAGTAACAAACTGGGAACCCTCCGTCGAATAATCCGGTAAGGTGGCAACCCCATCGGCAAACCGGGCAACAAAAGCTTCAACCTCGCTCTGCGGTACGTCGTAGCAATCGATTCGCACAACCACGGCTTTGCCTTTGGCTTCAGGAAACTGTTCGGCCAAATTGCCATCCAACGCCGCATTGAGGCAGCCAAACATTCGATCCTGCAAGGCGTATAGATGTTCTTCAACATCGCCATCCCATGGTCCTTCGACCAGTACCATTTCGCAGGTATCTCTAGCCTCATTGAAGGCGATAAAGTTGACCATGACCTCGCTCATATCGCCATCTTACACGGATGGTCAGAAGGCAACAACGTCGGCTTTCAGGCGTGGTATGCAGTGAGGTGAATGACAAAAAATGGTCGTTGGCAGGCATATAGCAGAACAATACGCCCCTCACTCCACCGTAACACTCTTCGCCAGATTCCTTGGCTGGTCCACATCCGTCCCCTTGGCCACCGCGACATGGTATGCCAGCAACTGCACCGGCACCGCGTACACCAGAGGCGCGATCAGCGGGTGGACCTTGGGCATTTCGATCGTCGCAATGCAGCCCTCGCCTGCCAGTGCAATGCCTTCGGCGTCGGAAATTAGCACCACCTTGCCGCCGCGCGCCTGCACTTCCTGCATGTTGCTGACGGTTTTCTCGAACAGCGGGCCGGACGGCGCGATCACGATCACCGGCACCGCCTCGTCGATCAGCGCGATCGGGCCATGCTTCATCTCGCCCGCCGCATAGCCCTCGGCATGGATATAGCTGATTTCCTTGAGTTTCAGCGCCCCTTCCAGCGCCATCGGATAATCCGGCCCACGCCCCAGATACAGCACGTCGCGCGCCGGCGCGATCAGGTGCGCCATCGCTTCGATATCGCCATCATGGCCCAGCGCCTCGTTCATCGCGGCGGGGGCTTCGGACAGGTGCCAGACGATCTCGGCCTCCTCTTCCGGGGTCAGCAACCCCTTGGCCCGCGCCAGATTAGCGGCCAGCGCGGCCAGAACGGCAAGCTGGCAGGTAAAGGCCTTGGTCGACGCCACGCCGATCTCCGGCCCGGCATGGGTCGGCAGCAACAGGTCCGCCTCCCGCGCCATCGAACTGGTCGGCACATTGACCACCACCGCGATGATCTGATCCGCCGCTTTGGCATGGCGCAGCGCCGCCAGCGTGTCCGCCGTCTCTCCCGACTGGCTGATGAACAGGGCGAGGCCGCCCTTCTCCAGCACCGGGTCGCGATAGCGGAACTCACTCGCCACATCGATGTCGACCGGCACGCGCGCGAATTTCTCGAACCAATATTTGGCGACCATCCCGGCATAGAAGCTGGTGCCGCAGGCCACGATGGTGATGCGCTTCACCGCCCCCAGATCGAAATCCATGTCCGGCATGGCGACTTCATTGTCCATCCGGCGCAGATAGGCGCGCAGCGTCTGGGCGACGACGACCGGCTGCTCGTAAATCTCCTTCTGCATGAAGTGGCGATGATTGCCCTTGTCGATCATCGCCCCCGACACGCCCGACAGCGTCACCGGCCGCTCGACCGGCTGATTATCCTTGTCGAAAATCTCCGCGCCGTCCTTGGTGATGACGACCCAGTCGCCCTCTTCCAGATAGGCGATTCTTTGCGTCAGCGGCGCCAAAGCCAAAGCATCCGACCCCAAATAGGTCTCGCCATCGCCATAACCCACGACCAGCGGCGACCCCAGCCGCGCGCCGATCAGCATGTCGGGATGGCTGCGGAACACTATCGCCAGCGCAAACGCCCCGTGCAGGCGCGGCAACACCTTAGCGACGGCTTCCTTGGGCGACGCCCCCTGCTCGACCAACTCGCTCACCAGATGGGCGACCACTTCGGTATCGGTCTGGCTGTCGAAGATGCGCCCGCGCGCCATCAGTTCGGCCCGAAGCGGCTTGAAATTCTCGATAATGCCATTGTGGACCAGCGCCACTTCGCGCGTCGCATGGGGGTGCGCATTGCTGGTCGTCGGCGCGCCATGGGTCGCCCAGCGTGTATGGGCAATGCCGGTGGTGCCGGGCAGCGGCTCGTCGCGCAATTCGGTCACCAGATTGGCGAGTTTCCCCTCCGCCCGCCGCCGCTCGATCGCGCCGTCATGGACGGTGGCGACCCCCGCGCTGTCATAGCCGCGATATTCCAGCCGCTTTAGCCCATCGACCAGCCGCTCCGCCACGTCGCTATTGCTGATGATGCCAATGATGCCGCACATGCGCCGGGGGAACCTTTCAGATTTGATAGGGAACGCGGATACCCGGCATCTGTGCCGGAAAATCCTTAGTATTACGTGTCACCAGCACACGACCGCGCGTCTGGGCTGTCGCCAATATGATGGCATCCATGGCTTTGAGCCGGGGGCGTTCGCGGCGCAAGGCCGCAGCACGGCTACCGATTTCCGCATCAATCTCGTCAACGCCGAAGCCGGACAGCAAAGTCTCCGCGCGCCACAGCCCGTCACCTGCGCCTTTCGACATGACTTCGATCCAGACTGCCCGGCTGATCCACGCCCGCGCGCCAAAATCCGTCGCGCGGTCAATCTCCGTGCGCGCCGGAGGAAAACCCGCCAACGCATCAATGATGATGTTGGAATCGAAGCTGAAGCCGCTCACCGCGAAGCCGGCTTCTTGGGATCGGGATATTTGCCCGCCACCATATCGAGATAAATCTGGCGCTGCCGATCATCCTCGGCGTCGAACAGGTCGGGGAACTCGGCCTTGGTGGCTTCATAATCATCGTCCCAGGGACGGGTCGATGACGCGCGTTCCCGCCTCTGCCACTCGACCGAATCGCCAACATCGACCTGGCCCTTCCACGCGCCAAAGCCGATATCGAGCCACTTCTTGCTACTCGCCGATTGCGCGTCTGCCCGATAATCCCGCACCGCCTCCCGCAGCACAGCCGCCCGCGACTTGCCCTGTTCGCGGGCCATCTGGTCCAGCCATTTGACGTCATCGTCGGGTATGTCGGCCAGAAAGCGCATGATGATATTATGATATCATATCATGATATCAAGTCAAGATGCCGCAGAGTCGCTCACATATGTCCGGCTCACTGTCGGCTTTATCGTAATCAGCCAGATATCCGGCGGCGCCAGCATCCGAATCGGCAATCCGCTGGTGCCGACGCCTGCTGCCACGATCATCGTCTTGTCCCCATCACGATACAGCCCACAGCCATAGCGCGTGCCATATTTCGACGGCACATAGACGATCCCCGCAAAGGGCAGCGCCACCTGCCCGCAATGGGTATGCCCTACCAGCGTCAGCGACGGCACATCGGGCAGAGCGGGGAACACATCCGGCCCATGCGACAGGATCAGCGGCGCACCTCCCACCCGCGCCATCGCCGCCAGCGTATCGGGCAGGTCGGGCCTGCGCGTATAAATATCCTGCAACCCGCCGATCGCCAGCGGCCCGCGCCGCACCACGCCATCCTGCAACAAAGTGATGCCCAGTCGCGCAAAAGCCGCTGCCCAGTCCCGGCCACTCAGTGCAACCCGGTTCAGCTTGCTGCGGCTGTCATGATTGCCCAGCACCGCCGCCACGCCCAGCGGCGCGCGCAACCCGGCGAACGGCGCGATACTCGCCAAAGCATCATAGGTCGCCCCGCCCTTGGCATCGCCGATATAGTCCCCGCCCAGCAGGATCAGGTCGGGCCGCAGTGCATTGATCTGCGCCACGATCCGCGCCATCCGCGCCGGGCTATTGTCCGGCCCAGACAAATGCGTGTCGGTCAGCAGCGCGACGGTAATCGGGTCACGCGGCGCATCCGCCGGGAAAGGCAGAGCAATCTCCACCCGCCGCACCACCGGCATGGCGCTGGCGTTCATGACCAGCCAGCCCGTAAAGGCAAGCAGCACGATCATCACGCCAATCAATCCCGCCAGCCAGGGATGCCGCCGGACCAGTCTCATCCCTTGGCATCAGCCTTCCGCGCCATCATCCGCGCCCGAAACCGCTTGGCCCAGCCCGGCTTGCTCTCCTGCACCGGTCGCACCAGACACAGCGCATCAGCCTCAACCGCCTTCGTCACCACGCTCCCCGCCGCGACGATTGCGCCCGCGCCGATCGACACCGGCGCGACCAGCGCGCTGTTCGAGCCGACAAAAGCCCCCGCGCCAATCTCGGTCTTATATTTCAAGAAGCCGTCATAATTGCAGGTGATCGTCCCCGCGCCGATGTTGGCCCCCGCGCCCACGCTGGCGTCGCCGATATAGGACAGGTGATTGACCTTGGCCCCTTCGCCCAGCACCGCCTTCTTGATCTCGACGAAATTGCCGACCTTGGCCTTCACCCCGATCTGCGCGCCGGGCCGCAGCCGCGCATAGGGACCGATCGCCGCACCGCTTTCCACACTGGCCCCTTCCAGATGGGAAAAGGCGTGGATGACCACATCGTCCGCCACGCGGACGCCCGGCCCGAACACGACATTCGGCTCCACCACCACGTCGCGGCCCAGCACGGTGTCATGGGCAAAGAACACCGTCTCCGGCGCGACCAAAGTCACCCCCTCGCGCATCGCCTCGACCCGGCGGCGCGCCTGCCACATCGCCTCCACGCCTGCCAGTTCGACCCGGCTGTTGACCCCCGCCACTTCCCAGGCTTCCGTCTCGATGACCGCACTCGGCGCACCCGGCAGCATGATGATGTCGGGCAGATAATATTCGCCAGCGGCATTGTCGTTGCCGATCTGGTCGAGCAGCACGAACAGATCGGTCGATCGCACCGCCATCAGCCCGCTGTTGCAAAGCGTCACCGCCCGCTCTGCCTCGCTGGCGTCCTTATATTCCACCATCTTTTCGATAATGCCCTGCCCGTCGGCGATGATCCGGCCATAGGCGGCGGCATCGTCGGGCCGGAAGCCCAGCACGACCGCGCGGGGATCATCCCCCCGGTTCAGCCGGTCGAGCATCGCCCGCATCGTCGCTCCGCTCACCAGCGGCACGTCACCATAGAGGATCAGCACATCGCCCGCGAACCCCGCCAGCGCGTCATGCGCCTGCGCGACGGCATGGCCGGTGCCAAGCTGCCTGTCCTGCACCGCGACACCCACGCCGGTGCCCGCCACCGCAGCCTCGACCTGCTCGCGCCCCGCGCCGACCACGACCACCTGCCGCTCCGGCTCCAGCGCGGCGACGCTTGCCAGCAGATGCAGCAGCATGGGACGCCCCGCGACCGGATGCAGCACCTTGTGCAGCGACGATTTCATGCGCGTACCCTGCCCGGCGGCAAGGATGATGACAGCAAGAGGACGGCTGGCGGTCACGATAAGGATGTCCCTCATAAATGGGTCTATGGCCCATGGCTCTGCCATGTTTGGCTTGCCTTTGCCACCGCGGTCGCGGCATGGCGCGGCCATGGCAAAAATTCCTTTCGATATTGTTGGCTTCGACCTGGATGGCACGCTGATCGACACCAGCGGAGACCTTGCCGCCGCGGTCAATCACGCCATCGCCACCATCGACCGTCCGCCCTTCCCGGTCGATGCGATCCGGCCTTTCGTCGGCAAGGGTGCCAAGGTCATGCTCGAACGCGCGCTCGATGCGTCGGGTGGCTATGACGATGCGACACTGGCGCAATTGCTGCCCATCCTGCTCGACTATTATCAGGCGAACCTCAGCGCCCATTCCGTCCCCTATCCCGGCCTGATCGCCGCGATGGACGCGCTAGCGGCGGCAGGCGTCAAGCTCGCCATCTGCACCAACAAGGCCGAACGTTTCACCCTCCCGCTGATCGAGCAACTGGGCCTCACGTCCCGTTTCGCCAGCATCGTCGGCGGCGACACGGTCGGCATCGCCAAGCCCGATCCCGCGCCAATCCACGCCATGATCGCGCGCGCAGGCGGTGGCCGGGCGATCTTCATCGGCGACACGATCAACGACATAGCGGGCGCGCGCAACGCGGGCATCCCCAGCATCGCGGTCAGCTTTGGCTTCCTCGACGGCCCGGTCGAAAATCTCGGCGCCGACGCAGTCATCGACCATTTCGATGCACTGCTGCCGTTGCTCGAAAGCTGGCCCCAATGACCCTGCGGCTGGAGCGGGACGGCGCGATCGCCCGCCTGCTGATCGACCGCCCGGCGCGCCGCAACGCGATGACACAGGCGATGTGGGAAAGCCTGCCAGCTCTGGTCGCGCAGGCGATGGCGGACGATCAGGTCCGCGTCCTGATCCTCGCCTCCGCCACACCCGGCCTCTTCTGCGCTGGGGCCGACATCGGCGAATTTGCCAGCCACAGCGGCGACGAGAGTTGGCGCATCGCCAATCAGGCCGCGATCCGCGCCAGCCAATATGCCCTCGCCCACGCGCCCAAGCCGGTCATCGCCGCGATCGACGGCGATTGCGTCGGCGGCGGCTGCGGCCTGGCCATCGCCTGTGACCTGCGCATCGCCGCCCCCGCCGCGCGGCTGGGGATTACCCCTGCCAAACTCGGCATCGTCTATTCGCTGTTCGACACCAAATTGCTGGTCGATCTGGTCGGCCCGGCCCGCGCCAAGCGCATCCTCTTCACCGGCGCGCTCCACGGCGCGGACGATGCCCTCACCATCGGCCTGATCGACGAAATCGCCCCCGATCCCCTCGCCGCCGCGACCGCCCTGGCCCACACTATCGCCACCAACGCGCAGCATAGCGTCTGCGCGTCCAAGGCGATGATCCGCCGCATTATGGACGGTCAGGCCGACGATGACGAAACCACCCTGGCCATGTTCCGCGACGCTTTCACCCTGCCCGACTTTGCCGAGGGCGTGGCCGCGTTTCAGGCAAAGAGGCGGCCTGACTTTCAGCGCGCCATGACTTTACCTTGATCCGTTCGTTTCGAGCGAAGTCGAGAAACGGAGCGCACCGGTTTCTCGACTTCGCTCGAAACGAACGGAGATTTGGATTTCATCAGACGCTAATCGCGTCCCGGCCACGAAAAAGGCCTCCGCAATGCGAAGGCCTTTTCCCTATCTACCGATCGCCAGCCCCGATCACATATGGATCGGCTTGCCGGTCACGGCCATCGCCGCTTCCTTGATCGCCTCGCTATGCGTCGGGTGCGCGTGGCAGGTATAGGCGATGTCCTCGCTCGATGCGCCAAATTCCATGGCCTGCACCACCTGCGCGATCATCGTGCCTGCCGGGACCGCGATGATCCACACGCCCAGCACCTTGTCGGTTTCGGCGTCGGCGATGACCTTCACAAAGCCGTCGGGTTCATGATTGGTCTTGGCGCGGCTGTTGGCCATCATCGGGAATTTGCCGACCTTGATCGGTCCCTTTTCCTTGGCCTGTTCCTCGGTCAGCCCCACGCCCGCTATTTCGGGCTTGGTATAGACGACGCCGGGGATCAGGTCATGGTTCACGATGCCGGTCAGGCCCGCGATATTTTCCGCAACGGCAATGCCCTCATCCTCGGCCTTGTGCGCCAGCATCGGGCCGGGGATGACATCGCCGATCGCCCAGACGCCGGGTACCTTGGTCGCGAAATCATGATCGGTTTCGATCTGGCCGCGCTTGTTCAGTTCCAGCCCGATCTTATCGAGGCCCAGGCCTTCGGTATTGGCACGGCGGCCAATCGACACCAGCACAACGTCCGCCTCGATGGTTTCGGCCGCGCCGCCAGCGGCAGGCTCGACCGTCAGGGTCACGCCCTTCTTGCCCGCCTTCGCGCCGGTGACCTTGGTGCCGAGCTTATATTCAAAGCCCTGCTTCTTGAAGATCTTGTTGGCTTCCTTGCGGATTTCGCCATCCATGCCGGGCAGGATCTGGTCCAGATATTCCACGACCGTAACCTTGGCCCCCAGCCGACGCCACACGCTGCCCAGTTCCAGACCGATGACGCCGCCGCCGACCACGACCAGATGCCCCGGCACCTTGTCCAGTTCCAGCGCGCCGGTCGAATCGACGATCTGACCGCCCGCATTATCGACCTCAACACCCGGCAGCGGCATGACCGACGATCCGGTGGCGATGACGATATTCTTCGCCGTCACCGTCTCGCCGCCCACCACAACGGTGTTCGCGCCGGTGAAGCTGGCCAAGCCCTTGAGCCAGGTCACCTTATTCTTCTTGAACAGAAATTCGATGCCGCCGGTCAGTCCCTTGACCGCGTCGATGCGCTGCCCCTGCATGGTGGGCAGGTCCAGGCTCATCTTGTCGATCTTGACGCCGAGCTTCGCCAGCGTGCCATTGGCCGCCTCGTCATAAAGTTCGGACGCATGGAGCAGCGCCTTGGACGGGATGCAGCCGACATTGAGGCAAGTGCCGCCCAACGTCTCGCGGCTCTCCGCACACGCCACCTTCAGGCCCAGCTGCGCCGCCCGGATCGCGGCGACATAGCCGCCGGGGCCAGCGCCGATCACCAGAACGTCATAATCGAAATCGGACATGGGACTTCCCTTCTCCCGTCATGCCAGCGAAGGCTGGCATCTCTCTTTCTCGTTGCAAGAACAAGCGAGACCCCGGCTTTCGCCGGGGTGACGATAAATATTATTTGTTACAGGTCGATCAGCAGACGGGTCGGATCCTCGATCGCATTCTTCACCGCGACCAGGAAGGTCACCGCCTCGCGACCGTCGATCAGGCGATGGTCGTAGGACAGCGCCAGATACATCATCGGACGCACCACGACCTGCCCGTCACGCACCACCGGACGGTCCTCGATGCGGTGGAGGCCCAGCACCGCCGACTGGGGCGGGTTGATGATCGGGGTGGACATCAGGCTGCCGAACACGCCGCCGTTGGAGATGGTGAAGGTGCCGCCCTTCATATCTTCCATCGTCAGCTTGCCTTCCTTGGCCTTGCGGCCAAAGTCGCCAATCGTCTTTTCGATCGTCGCCACGCTCATGCTTTCGGCGTTGCGGATGACCGGGACCACCAGACCGGTCGGGGCCGACACCGCGACCGAAATATCGCAGAAGTCGTTATAGACGATCTCGTCGCCCTCGATCTGGCCGTTGACGCCCGGAATGTCCTTCAGCGCCATGCAGACGGCCTTGGTGAAGAAGCCCATGAAGCCCAGACGGACGCCATGCTTCTTCTCGAACAGGTCCTTATATTTGGCCCGCGCCTCGATGACCGCGGTCATGTCGACATCGTTGAAGGTGGTCAGCAGCGCTGCGTTGTTCTGCGCTTCCTTGAGGCGTTTAGCGACGGTCTGGCGCAGGCGGGTCATCTTGACCCGCTCCTGCGCGCGACCCGGACCGGCAGCCGGGGCAGCAGCGGCAGGAGCCGCCGCCACAGCGGTTGCAGCAGCAGCCTTGGCCGTGCCAGCCGCCACGGCAGCCGTCACATCATCCTTGGTCAGGCGACCGTCCTTGCCGGTGCCCTTGATCTTGCTGGGGTCCAGCCCATGTTCCAGAACCAGACGACGCACGGCAGGCGAGAGGGTGAGGTTACCACCATCATCATCGTCCGACGCCACAGGCGCAGGAGCCGAAGCGGCTGGCGCAGGCGCAGCGGCCTCTGCCTTGGCAGCGGGCGCTGCGGCAGGTGCGGCGCTTGCCGCAGCACCTTCATTGATCAGCGCCAGCAACGCGCCGACATTCACCGTCTCGCCTTCCTTGGCGATGATGTCGCCCAGCGTACCTGCAACCGGCGATGGCACGTCAACCGCGACCTTGTCGGTTTCCAGGCTGACGATCGGCTCGTCGAGCGCGACGGCTTCACCGGGCTTTTTGAGCCACTGGCCCACGGTTGCTTCGGTAACGGATTCGCCCAGGGTAGGGACTTTGACTTCGGTGGCCATGAGCTTGGTCAGCCTTTCTTCTGGCGACGGATTTCTTCACGAACGCTGTGACCCAGCGCATCGGCGACGAGCGCGCCCTGTTCGGCAACATGGCGCTTGGCGAGGCCCGTAGCGGGCGACGCCGATGCCTTGCGACCGGCATAGCGGGCGCGCATCGGCGCCTTGTCGGCATCCGCCAACGCTTCCTCGATATAGGGTTCGACATGGAACCATGCGCCATTGTTGCGCGGCTCCTCCTGGCACCAGACCACTTCCGTCAGGTTCGGCATCCGCTTCAAACGGATGGTCAGCGCCTCGGTCGGGAAGGGATAGAGTTGCTCGATACGAACGATCTGGGTGTTCTTGTCGCCAGCCGCGTCGCGCGCCTCAATGAGGTCATAGGCAACCTTGCCCGAACACAGGACCAGCCGCTTGGTTTCCGCGTCCGGGGCCGGATTGCTGTCCGACAGGATACGCATGAAATGGGTGTCGCCCTGGAAATCCTCGGCCTTGCTCACCGCCAGCTTGTGCCGCAGCAGCGACTTGGGCGTCATGATGATCAATGGCTTGCGGAAGGGACGCAGCATCTGGCGGCGCAGGACGTGGAAATAATTGGCCGGCGTCGTGATGTTGGCGACCTGGATATTGCCTTCCGCGCACAGTTGCAGGAAGCGTTCCAGACGCGCCGAACTATGTTCCGGCCCCTGTCCTTCATAGCCATGCGGCAACAGGCAGACGAGGCCGTTGGAGCGCAGCCACTTGGTTTCCGACGATGCGATATACTGGTCGAAGATGATCTGCGCGCCATTGGCGAAGTCGCCAAATTGCGCCTCCCACAGCACCAGACTTTTGGGATCGGCCAACGCATAGCCATATTCAAAGCCCAGCACACCATATTCGGACAGCGGGCTATCGAGCACCTCGAACCGGCCATGCGGCACGGTCGATAGCGGGATATATTTCTTCTCGCTATTCTGGTCGACCCAGACCGAATGCCGCTGGCTGAACGTGCCACGCCCGGAATCCTGCCCCGACAGGCGCACGCCATAACCTTCCGACAGCAGCGATCCGAAGGCCAAAGCCTCACCCGTCGCCCAGTCGAAATTCACGCCAGACTTGAACATCTCCGCCTTGGCGTCGAGTACCCGCTGGAGCGTCTTGTGGACGACATGCCCCTGCGGCACCGTGGTCAGCGTCTTGCCCAGGCTGTCGAACAGCTTGGGGCTGATCGCCGACTCCACACTCTGACGGGTTGTTTCGGCGTCAGCGGGCTTGTGCAGCCCCGACCAGCGCCCCGCAAACCAGTCAGCCTTGTTGGCCTTGTAGCTTTTGGACGCCTCAAACTCTTCTTCCAGATGGTTGACGAAGTCGCCCGTAGCCTTGGTCACATAATCATCGTCGATCACGCCCTGCGCTTTCAGGCGCGTGGCATAGACGTCGCTGACCGGTGGATGCTGGCGGATCTTGGCATACATCAGCGGCTGGGTGAACGAAGGCTCATCGCCCTCATTATGGCCGAAGCGGCGATAGCACCACATATCGATCACAATGTCGCGGTGGAATGTCTGGCGATATTCGACCGCCAGCTTGCAGGCAAAGGTCACAGCCTCTGGATCGTCGCCATTCACATGCAGGATCGGCGCCTGCACGCCCTTCGCCACGTCGGACGGATAGGGCGACCCACGCGAAAATTGCGGGCTGGTGGTGAAACCGACCTGATTGTTGACGATGAAGTGGATGCAACCGCCAGTATTGTAACCAGCCACGCCGGAAAAGCCGAGGCACTCCCAGACAATCCCCTGCCCCGCAAAGGCCGCGTCGCCGTGGATCAGCACCGGCAGCACCTGCTCATGCTTGCCCAGATCGTCGCGGAACGTCTGCTGCGCGCGGACCTTGCCCAGCACCACCGGATCGACCGTTTCAAGGTGCGACGGGTTGGGGACCAGCGACATATGGACCTTGATCCCGTCAAATTCGCGGTCGGTCGATGTGCCAAGATGATATTTGACGTCGCCGGATCCACCGACATCTTCCGGGTTGGCGGTGCCGCCGGAAAATTCGTGGAAGATGACGCGAAAGCCCTTGGCCATCACATTGGCCAGCACGTTCAGGCGACCGCGATGCGCCATGCCATAGACGATTTCGCGGATGCCCGACTGGCCGCCATATTTGATGACCGCTTCGAGCGCCGGGATCATGGACTCGCCACCATCCAGACCGAACCGCTTGGTGCCGACATATTTGCGGCCCAGGAATTTCTCATATTGCTCGCCCTGGATGACCTTGGCCAGGATCGCCTTCTTGCCTTCGGGCGTGAAGATGATTTCCTTGTCCTTGCCTTCCATCCGCTCCTGGAGGAATCGGCGCTCCTCCACATCGGCGATGTGCATATATTCGAGGCCCACATTGCCGCAATAATTGGCACGCAGGATGGCGACGATCTCAGTGACGGTCGCGAACTGGAGTCCCAGCGTACCGCCCAGGAATATCTTTTTCGCCGGGTCGGTCAGGCCATGATAGTCTGGCGTAAGGTCAGCGGGCAGATCACGCTGGGTCAGGCCAAGCGGATCGAGATTGGCGGCCAGATGACCGCGCACGCGATAGGTACGGATCAGCATCTGCGCGCGGATGGCGTCCTCGGCCGCCTGCGCTATGTCGGCGTCCGACACCGACTTGCCTGCGGACTTGGCAGCGGCCTTCACGGCCACTTGCATCTGCGTGGGGTCCAGCGCCCCGGTCAGGTCGTCGGTGTCCGCCAACGGCCAATTGGAGCGCGCCCAGCTTGGGCCTTGCTCGATCTCGAATTCCTGGTTTTCGTAACCCATCGTCATATCCCATCCGTGCCGCGTGCAGTCGCGGTCGGGCAAAGGACGGTCGGGGTGCAGCCCGACCGCCTTACCAGGCTCGTTTAGCCCTTCAGCACTTCCAGCAGGGTCGTACCCAGTTCGGACGGGCTGGCCGCGACCTTGATCCCGGCCGCTTCCATCGCAGCAATCTTGCTTTCTGCGTCGCCCTTGCCACCCGATACGATCGCGCCGGCATGACCCATGCGGCGGCCCGGAGGCGCAGTGCGACCGGCGATGAAGCCAGCCATCGGCTTCTTGCGGCCACGCTTGGCCTCATCCATCAGGAACTGGGCAGCCTGCTCTTCCGCGTCGCCGCCGATTTCACCGATCATGATGATCGATTCGGTGGCGTCATCGGCCAGGAACAGTTCCAGCACGTCGATGAAGTTGGTGCCATTGACCGGATCGCCGCCGATGCCGACCGCCGTGGTCTGGCCCAGACCAGCATTCGAGGTCTGGAACACCGCCTCATAGGTCAAGGTGCCGGAGCGCGAGACAACGCCGACGCTGCCCGCCTTGAAGATGGAACCGGGCATGATGCCGATCTTGCATTCATTGGGGGTCAGAACGCCAGGGCAGTTCGGGCCGATCAGGCGCGACTTGCTGCCCGACAGCGCCCGCTTCACGCGAACCATGTCCAGCACCGGGATACCTTCGGTGATGCAGATGATCAGCGGGATTTCCGCGTCGATCGCTTCCAGGATCGAATCGGCGGCAAATGGTGGCGGCACATAGACGACCGACGCATCCGCACCGGTCTTGGTCTTGGCTTCCAGCACCGTGTCGAACATGGGCAGGCCGATATGGGTCGAACCACCCTTGCCCGGCGTGACGCCTGCAACCATCTGGGTGCCGTAGGCGAGCGCCTGCTCGGTGTGGAAGGTGCCGGTGGCACCGGTCATACCCTGGGTGATGACCTTGGTGTTCTTGTTCACCAGAATGGACATGGGTGTCCCTTTATCTTCTGTGGACGTGGCACTTGGCGTCTAAGGCGTTCCGTCCCAGGCTGCGCACTTACCTGGAACGAAACGGTGCAGCTCTAAAGTCAGGCGAGCGAAGGATCGATCGCCTTGCAGGCGTCCAGCAATTCCTTGACCGCATCGACCGACACTTGAAGGTTGCCCTTGGCTTCCTCGTTGAGTTCGATTTCGATGACCTGTTCGACGCCGTCCTTGCCGATGATCACGGGGACGCCGACATAGAGATTGTCGATGCCATATTGGCCGGTCAGGTTGGCGGCGCAAGGCAGCAGGCGCTTCTTGTCGCCCAGATAGGATTCGGCCATCGCGATCGCACTGGTGGCGGGCGCGTAGAAGGCCGAGCCGGTCTTGAGCAGCGCGACGATCTCGCCGCCGCCCGAACGGGTGCGCTGGACGATCGCGTCGATGCGCTCCTGGGTCGAACGGCCCTGCTTGATCAGGTCAGGGACAGGGATGCCCGCGACGGTCGAATATTCGATGACCGGCACCATCGTGTCGCCATGGCCGCCCAGCACGAAGCTGGTGACGTCCTTGGCCGACACGTTGAATTCTTCGGCCAGGAAATGGTTGAAGCGCGAGCTGTCCAATACGCCAGCCATGCCGACGACCTTGTTGTGGGGCAGGCCCGAAAATTCGCGCAGCGCCCACACCATCGCGTCGAGCGGGTTGGTGATGCAGATGACGAAAGCGTCGGGCGCGTTGGCGGCGATGCCCTCACCCACAGCCTTCATGACCTTCAGGTTGATGCCCAGAAGGTCATCGCGGCTCATGCCCGGCTTGCGCGCGACACCGGCGGTGACGATGATGACATCGGCGCCCGCAATATCGGCATAATCATTGGAACCGGTGATCTTGGCATCGAAGCCTTCGACCGACGCGCACTGCGACAGGTCGAGCGCCTTGCCCTGGGGCACGCCTTCCACGACGTCGAACAGGACGATGTCGCCCAGACCCTTCAAAGCCGCGAGATGCGCGAGCGTGCCGCCGATGTTACCAGCGCCAATGAGCGCGATCTTGTTACGGGCCATATGTCTGTCATCCTCCAAGACGTGAATTCTGGAATTGATGGCCCGCTTAAGCCGATAAGCCGGGGGTTTCAACTAACAAAGACGGCCAGAACAAATTATCTTTGCAATTCATTCGCAATTGCGATAAGCAACTGCAACACCCTGTCGCTCCCGGCTCCTACCCTGGCCGCCGAGCTTTCCCTGCAGCGGTATACTGCCGGATGCTTTCCCCATAGGAAGCATCCGGCCTGTTTTTCCCGGTTTTGAGCAAGAAGATTGCGCCGTGATGACGGCCCCGCACGGCAGGATGTGCCTTACCGCGCGGCTTATTTAGGACCGTGGCCCAGTGCCAGATAATCGTCCGACTGCATTTCCATCAGCCGCGACACGGTGCGCTCAAACTCGAACGCGCCATCGCCCTCCGGGTAGAGCCGGGCCGGCTCCGCATCCGCCGACGCCAGCAATTTGACCTTATATTCGTAGAGCGAGTCGATCAGCGTCACGAAGCGCGCGGCCTCGTTGCGGTTCTCCGGTCCCAGCACCGGGATGCCGACGATGATGATCGTATGATATTTGCGCGCAATCGCCAGATAATCGGGCGCACCCCGCGCTTCGGCACAGAGCCGCTTGAACGAAAAGACCGCCACGCCCTTCAGGCTCTTGGGCACATGCAGGGTGCGGCCACCCTGCACCTTGATGTCCTCCGACGGCACATGGGCGCGGTCGGACGGGGGATAATCGGTCAGGCGGAAGAATGCGGTGCTCAGCGCTTGCGTCGCCGCCTCGCCATTGGGGCAGTGCCACAGCGTCGCGTCGCCCAGCCGATCGCGGCGATAGTCGGTCGGGCCGTTCAGGGTCAGCACGTCCAGCCGATCCTTGATCAGGTCGATGAACGGCAGGAAGAGCTGGCGGTTGAGACCATTCTTGTAAAGTTCGTCAGGTTCGCGGTTGGACGTCGTAACAATCGTCACCCGCTTTTCCAGCAGTCCGGTGAACAGCCGCGACATGATCGCAGCGTCCGCCATATTATTGACGACCATCTCGTCAAAGCAGAGCAACCGCGCTTCGTCGGCCAGCGACTCCACCACCGGCGGGATCGGATCGCCCTTCTCCGACTTGCGCGCTTCGGCGAGCCGCGCATGGACGTCCAGCATGAATTCGTGGAAATGCGCGCGCTTCTTGCGCTGGATCTTCACCGTGTCGAAGAACAGGTCCATCAGCATCGACTTGCCGCGCCCGACCCCACCCCACATATAGAGGCCGCGCGGCGGCTCAGGCGCTCTGCGCAACAGCTTCCACAGCGTCGAACCGCGCGCAGGCACCGCTTCCAGTTCCTGCTGCAACCGATCGAGTCGCTCCGCGCCCGCCCGTTGGTCCGGGTCGGGCCGCAATTCGCCGGCCTGCACCAGCGCGTCGTAGCGGGTCAGAACGTGACTCACTTCGCCTTAGGTGCCTTGCGAATCGTCGCGGTGGATGCCGCGACCGGCTGGCCGTCCTGCGTCATGACCATCCGCAGGAACATCATCCGCCCGGTTTCCCGCAACAGATCTACCTCAGCGATCAAATCGGGACCAACGGTGCCAGCGCCCAGATATTGCATGGTCAGGTCAACGGTCACGCCATTGACCTGCGCCTTATGCCCCATCGCCCAGAGCGCGCCGAAAAAAGCATGATCGGCAAAGGCGGCAAGGAAACCGCCGTGCAGCGTATCGAGTCGGTTGCGATGGCTGGAGCGCGTCTCCAGCGCAACCTGCGCCTTCGTCGTACCCAGGCCACGCATGAAGCCACAGCCGATGGCCTGCAGGAATGTGTCGGGATGCGGGTCGGCCCATGCCGTCCAGCCCGTCCACTTTCCTTCGGTCAGCGCAAGCCCGCCTGCAATGCCGTCGCTGTTCAACGTCAGAGCTGCCGCTCGACCATCATCTTCTTGGTTTCGGCAATCGCCTTGGCCGGGGACAGACCCTTGGGGCAAACATTGGCGCAGTTCATGATGGTGTGGCAGCGATAGAGGCGGAAGGGATCTTCCAGCTCGTCGAGGCGATCGCCGGTATATTCGTCGCGGCTGTCCGCCAGCCAGCGATAGGCCTGCAACAGGATCGCCGGACCCAGGAACTTGTCGCTGTTCCACCAATAGGACGGGCAGCTGGTCGAGCAGCAGGCGCACAGGATGCACTCATAGAGGCCGTCCAGCTTCTCGCGGTCGGCGGGCGACTGGAGCCGCTCCTTGCCCGACGGCGGCGGCGACACGGTCTTGAGCCAGGGCTGGATCGAGTTGTACTGCGCGTAGAAATGGGTGAAGTCGGGGACCAGATCCTTGATCACGTCCATATGCGGCAGCGGCGTGATCCGCACATCCTTGCCCGAACATTCCTCGATCGCGGTGGTGCAGGCCAGCCCGTTCTTGCCGTTCATGTTCATCGAACAGGAACCGCAAATGCCTTCGCGGCACGAGCGGCGGAAGGTCAGCGTGGGATCATATTCATTCTTGATCTTGATCAGCGCGTCCAGAACCATCGGGCCGCAAGTGTCGAGATCAATCTCATAGGTGTCGTAACGCGGGTTCTGCCCGGAGTCGGGATCATAGCGATAGACCTTGAAGCTGCGCACCTTCGTCGCGCCTGCGGGGGCGGGGTGGGTCACACCCTTACCGCTGATCTTGCTGTTCTTGGGCAACGCAAATTCGGCCATCGCTCGTCGAGCCTCTTTCGGAGTGTCGTTCGGTCGCGGCCCGCATAACAAAAAATAAGCAAAGGTCCAGCACCTACAAAAGGGAAAGACGCCACCGCCCTTGCATCTGCCCCGGCATCGCCGCTAGGCGACTGGTCCTGTGGGAGCGTTTGTGACCTGATGGATATCGCCTTTCTCGCCATTGCCGAAGCGCAGCAACTCTACCACTGGCTGCCCGCCGCGCTGGCACTGGCGCGCCGCCCCGGCGTGCGGGTCAGCATCCTCTCTCCCTCCGACCAGATATTGGCGCTGGTTGCCAGCTATGACCCGGAAAAACGGCTGATCCCGGTGCGTTTGCGCCGTCCGCCCGGCCGCGCCGACTCGCTGTTCCGCCAGCCCTCGCGGCTCGCCACCCTGCTGCTCAACTACCCTGCCATCGCCCGTTTCCCCGTGCTGGTGACGACCGAGATTTCCACCGCCTGGGCGCGCCGCGTTCCCGGTTTTTCAACGCGCCTCATCCTCATCAAACATGGCGCAGGCGACCGAGAAGGCGGCTACAAGAAACGTCATGCCGATTTCGACCTTACGCTTGTCGCAGGCGAAAAGGACCGCCGCCGCCTAATCGAGCGCGGCCTTTGCACGCCCGATACCGTCGCCGTCGGCGGCTATCCCAAATTCGAGCTGAAAGCGCCCCGCCAGCGATTCTTCGATAATGACCGCCCGGTGCTGCTCTATAATCCGCATTTCGATCCAAAGCTCTCGTCATGGGTCACCCATGGTCCGGCGGTGCTGGCCGCGCTGGAGGCGCTGACCGGCTGGAACGTCATCATCGCCCCCCACACCAAGCTGGCGCGCGCCGTCCCGCCCATCGTCAGCGCCGCGCCGCACATCCGCGTCGACATGGGCAGCCGCCACTCGATCGACATGAGCTATACGATGAGCGCCGACATCTATCTCGGCGACGTGTCGAGTCAGGTCTATGAGTTCCTGATCCAGCCGCGCCCCTGCATCTTCCTCAATCTCGACCGGCGCGATGCCAGCAGCGAGGCCTTCGCCCACTGGAAGCTCGGCCAGCTGATCGAGAGCGCCGACGCCCTGCCCGCCGCCCTCGCCCGCGCCGCAGACTTGCAACCGGGCTTCGTTGCTGCTCAGGAAGCGGCCATGCGCGATTCCATCGACCTTTCCCCCATCCCCGCGTCCCAGCGGCAGGCCGACCTCATCCTGAACTTCGCGAAGGCGCATCTATGAGCCAGACCCTCACCACCACCCTTGGTCCCGTCCGCCTGATCGGTGAGAATGTAACGCCGATCTGGGGCATGACCAATGCCGAGCGCAGCCGCCGCATGGCGGAAAGCGCCGCGAAGAATGGCAGCGCGCTGGCGGCGGGCCACGAACTGCTGTTCAACCTGACCTACGCCTTCGATCCGCTGCTGCTGCGCCTCGCGCTCGAAACGCCGGGCACCCTGTTCGTCTGGGGCAATGCGCCGATCGTCGGCCAGGTGCCGCAGGGCGTCGATCCGCTGACCACACCCCATATCATCGACCTGTCGGACGGCCGCACCCTCTACAACCGCCAACTGCGCAAGCTGGAACAGCCGATGGTGCGCGAATTGACCCCCACGACCCGGCGGGCGATCGAGCGGCAAAGCTATTTCGGCGCCTATAAGGGCGTGACCGACATCCTCACCAAATATCTCTGGCCCGAACTGGCACTGGTGCTGACCCGCATCGCCGCGCAATTGCGCATGACCCCGAACATGGTCTCGGTGATCGGCGTCACCCTCTGCCTGCTCGCCACTTATCTGTTCGCGCAGGGCATGTATTGGACCGGCTTCCTCTCCGGCTTCATCTTCATGGTGCTGGATACGGTGGACGGCAAACTCGCCCGTTGCACCATCACCTCGTCCAAATGGGGCAATGTGATCGACCATGGCGTCGATCTGGTCCACCCGCCCTTCTGGTGGTATTTCTGGGGCACCGGGCTGGTCTATTGGGGGCTGGCGCTTTCGACCCAGGCATTCGCGCTGGTGATGGCGGCAGTGATTGCAGGCTATGTGCTGCAACGACTGATCGAGGGGATGTTCCTCAAGGATTTCGGCATGGACATCCATGTCTGGCAGCGCTTCGACAGCCAGTTCCGGCTGATCACCGCGCGGCGCAACCCGAATATGGTCATCCTGTTCGTGTCGCTGCTGTTCGCCCGCCCCGACATCGGCCTGATTGCACTCGCCTGGTGGACGATGATCTCGCTGGTCGTCCATGCCGTGCGACTGGCGCAGGCCTATGGCGTCAAGCGGTCCGGCCAGCCGATTGTCAGCTGGATGGAGCAAGGCCAACCATGAACCCAACGATCGAGAAATTCGGCTGGCCCGCGACGCTGATCGCGGAGTTCTCTCACTGGGTTGTCCTGCTCCGCCCGGCCCAACCGACGCTGGGGTCGCTGATCCTGGCCGCCAAGAGCGACGCGACCGCCTTTGGCGACCTCCCCGCGCAGGCCCATGCCGAACTCAAGACCGTCACCGCAGCGATCGAGACGGCGCTGGGCAAAGCGGTAGGCTATGCGAAGATCAACTATCTGATGCTGATGATGGTCGACCCCCATGTCCATTTCCATGTGATCCCCCGCTATGACGGGACACGCAGCGCGGCGGGTGTGACCGTGGCGGACTCAGGCTGGCCGGGGCAGCCGGACCTTGGCGCGGCGGTCAAGCTGGACAGTGAGCTGGACAATGTAAAAGCGTGGCTAAAAAATTATTTCGATACCGAAATGATATAGCCGCGCGCTTGTTTGACCCTCGCTTCGCTTATAGCCCGTAACGCCCCTCGGCGACCCACTTGGCCGTCAGCGCCTTCGCCGCATCGACATCCTGATGGAAGTCGACCTCCTGCCATTCCAGCCCCTCGATCGACACGGTGCCGACGCGGTTGCCCTTGGCGATGATGTCGATGGCGCGCAGATACCAGCGCTCGACCCCTTCGGGCGTCCGCATCATCTGGTCGATCTGGTTGCGGAAGATCGCCGGGCCTTCGCCGGTAAAGGCCAGCATCCCGATCGATTCGGCATTGGTGTCGGGCGGCAGAAGCCGCTTGCCGATATGGTGCAGGCGACCGCTCTCGTCGCGGTTCACCTTCATATCGTCATCGTCATAGTCGGGCTTCACATCGACCGTCACGGTGATCGCATCGCGTGTCCCGGCGATGAGTTTCGCGACGATTTCGTCCGACACGATGGTATCGCCATTCAGGATGATGAAGTCCCGGTCCATCTCCTCCCGCACGATCCAGCAGGTGCCGAGGTTATCGGCGACCTGGAAGAAGGGGTTGAACACGCAGCGGATTCGCGCGCCGGTCTCACGATACAATTGCAGCGCATGATCCTCGACCCGTTCGGTGCGGAACCCCGTCACCACCACGATGTCGGTCACGCCATTGGCGACCAGCGCGGCGATCTGCCAGCTGATCAGGGTGCGGCCGTTAAAATCGATCATGCATTTGGGCACGTCGCGGGTCAGCGGCAACAGGCGCGATCCTTGCCCGGCGGACAGGATGATGGCTTTGGTAATGGTCATGGCGCGGGTCTTTAGAGGGGAAATTGGCCGAAAAAAAGGCGGCTTCAAACTGACGTTCGCAACGCCTAGAGCGGATCGACTTCAACTTCATCCGTTCGTTTCGAGCGAAGTCGAGAAACCGCGCGCAACGTTTCTCGACTTCGCTCGAAACGAACGGGCATTACAATGCGGCGAGGGCTGGAAAGCAGAATGATGGCGAAACCCAAGCCCGGCGCAGCTCAGGACGGCTTTTCCCGGATATTGGCCAATACCGGCTGGCTGCTGGGGGGCAAGGGCGTGGGCGCGGTGTTGAGCCTCGCCTATCTCGCCATCGTCACCCGGACGCTGGGCGTGGCCGATTTCGGGCGGTTCGCGCTGGTGTTGAGCGCCGCGACGGTCATCAAGACGATCACCAGTTTCGACAGCTGGCAGATCATCGTGCGCTATGGCCAGACCCATTTAGCCACCGGTAACGCCGACGCGCTGAACCGGGTGTTGCGCTTCTGTATCCTCATTGATCTTGCCTCAGCCGTAGTCGGCGGCGCGATCGCCGCTTTCATCATCCTGGCCTTTGGCCGCCTGCTCGAACTGCCGCCGGGCATGGGGTGGCAGGCCTGGATTTTCTGCATGGTGATGATGATCACCATCCGCTCCAGCCCCACCGGCATATTGCGCCTGTTCGACCGGTTCGATTCGGCCGCCTTCGCCGAAACCATGATCCCGGTCGGCAGGATGATCGGCGCGGTCGCGGCGCTGTGGCTGATGCCGACAATCACCGGCTTCCTGATCGCTTGGGGGGTCGCCGAGCTGCTTTGCGCCATCGCCTATTGGGGACTGGCGTTGCGCGAGGGGCGCGGGCGGATCGGCCAGTGGCGCGCGGGCCGGGCGATGGACGCACGGGCGGAAAATCCCGGCATCATCGGCTTCCTGACCGCCACCAATCTCCAGACCAGCCTGTCGTCCATGGGGCAGCAGGTCGCGGTGCTGGTGGTCGGGCTGTTCGTGGGACCAGTCGGCGCGGGCCTTTACCGCCTCGCCAATCAGCTTGCCAATTCCCTGACCAAGATTTCGGGGCTGCTCTCGCGCAGCATCTTCGTCGAACTGTCGCGCAGCGGCAGCCAGGGGGGCGAAGCGCTGGGCGCGCTGTTCCGCCGCACCAACCGGCTGGCGCTGGTGGCAGGCGCGGTCATCATCGCGCTGATCCTGATCATCGGCCATCCGCTGCTGGGGCTGATCGCCGGGCGCGACTTCCTGCCCGCCTATCCGCTGCTGCTGCTGCTGGGCATTGCCGCCTGCATCGACCTGATCGGGGTCAGCTATCGCCCGCTGCTGATGGCGACCGACCGGGCGGGCCTGTCGCTGCGCATCACCTTCATCTCGACCGCGCTGCTGCTGGGGATGCAGGCCGCGCTGCTCCCTCTCTACGGCACGATGGGTGCCGCCAGCGCCAATATCGTCGCTGCCATTGCCGGGTTCGTCATGATGGGCCTGGCCAGCCGCAACGCGGTGCGCGCGCAAGGGTAAATGGGAGGGTGAAAGGTAACGCACCACCACCGCTCCGTGGTCGCCCTCCCCTTACTGCGGGATGACACCCAACGAAAAAGGGGCCGGAAAACCGGCCCCTTCTCGATAGTCTGGCAGTGCCTGAAACGCTTAGCGCTTCGAGAACTGGAAGCTCTTGCGGGCCTTCGCCTTGCCGTACTTCTTACGTTCGACAACGCGGCTGTCGCGGGTCAGGAAGCCTTCGGCCTTGACCGCGCTGCGCAGCGCCGGTTCGTACTTGGTCAGCGCCTGGGCGATGCCATGCTTGACCGCACCGGCCTGACCCGAAAGACCCCCGCCCTTGACGGTGCAGATCACGTCATACTGGCCATTGCGATCGGTCACGCCGAACGGCTGGTTGATCACCAGACGCAGGGTGGGACGGGCAAAGTAGATTTCCTGGTCGCGGCCATTGACCGTGATCTTGCCGGTGCCGGGCTTCACCCAGACGCGGGCGACGGCATCCTTGCGGCGGCCGGTCGCATAAGCGCGGCCAAGATTGTCGATTTCCTGCTGACGCAGCGGCATGGTCGAAACCGGCGGCGCGATCGGCGCATCGGCAACGACGTCAGCGGCGGGCGCTTCGGCAGCGACAGGCGCGGCGACCGGAGCCGCAGCGGCTTCGGCAGCGATCTGTGCGAGATCGGACAGGGACTGGCGGTTATCGGACATTATGCACCCACCTTGTTCTTGCGGTTGCGCGACGCGAAGTCGAGCACTTGCGGGTTCTGGGCTTCATGCGGATGCTCGGCGCCGCCGAACACGCGCAGGTTGCGCATCTGCTGGCGACCCAGCGGACCACGCGGGATCATGCGTTCGATCGCCTTTTCCAGCACGCGCTCAGGGAAACGGCCTTCCAAAATCTTGGCAGGGGTGGTTTCCTTGATGCCGCCGGCATAGCCGGTGTGCTTGTAATAGACTTTGTCGGTCAGCTTCTTGCCGGTGAACTTCACCTTGCCCGCGTTGATGATGATGACATTGTCACCACAATCGACATGGGGCGTGAAGCTGGTCTTGTGCTTGCCGCGCAGGATATTCGCCACGGTCGAAGCGAGACGGCCAACAACAAGGCCTTCCGCGTCGATCAGGACCCACTTTTTTTCGACCGTCGCCGGCGAAGCCGACTTGGTGGTCTTCATCAGCGCCTTCATGGTGCCAATTCTCCAGAATGAAAAAGGAAACCGGACGCCGTTGCCGACGCCCGGAATTGGGGCGCTAATGACCGGTGGCAGGTCACAAGTCAAGAGATTCGGCGGCTTTGCTGACGGGTAAAATAATACCCGCCGCTAATTGGCCGGGGTCAACTCACGCTTTTCCGTCACCGCGCGCGTCCCCAGCGCCAGACTGCGCTGCTGTTTCTCGATCAAACCGGTATGCCGCGACAGATGATAGGTGATGCCGACCGCAATGCCCTGCCCGGCCAGTTGCTCGTCCAGATCGAGCGTCTTGTCCGACTGCGCCGTCACCCGCAGCATCCCTTCAACCGGCACCGGACGGCCCAGCGGTGCACCCGCCACGGTCCGCACGCCCCGACCAGCGCCATCCTCCACCTTGCCGCCTGCAAACAGGAAGAGCGGTCGCAATTCGCCAGCCAGCAGCGCCAGCCGCCCGTCCGGCGACAGGCCAGACAGCAAAGCCTGCACCGACAGCACTGACTTGTGGCGCGGCGTGTCCGGCGCGAACGCTGCCAGCATCCTGGCGAGGCCAGCCTGCACCGCGCTCCAGACCGCATCCATATTGTCGAGCGCAACGATCTGCCCCGCGGCATCAACATGGAAATGATGCTCCACCCCGATCAGCGGCGTCAGCGCGGCGGCATAGGGTTCAGCGCCCGATGAGGGCGCATCGCTGTCGATGGCGCGCAACGTGGCGTGGAGAATATAGCCGTCCCCCGCCTTCTCAAACCGCAGATCGCGGGTGGCGCTGAACCGGCTGACCTTGCCTTCGACGGGGCGATGCTGTTCGATCTGATAGGTGAGGCGCTGATCGACCGGGGGCGCAAAGGGGATGGCGATGGCTTCGGCTTGCGCGATCCCCGGCACCAGCAGCGCCAGGCCGAGCGCCGCCGCGCGCATCATCCTCATATACGACGCACCCCAATCGCATGGGCGCCCCAGGCCGCCGACGCCACCACCAGCGCACCGACCGCCTGATGCAGCACGGCGAGCGGCAGGGCGATGCCGCTCAACACGGTCGCGATGCCCAGCACGATCTGCGTCCCCACCGTCGCATTGATCGCGATCGAAGGGGCGCGCTGGCCTGCGCGCTTGGCCTCTCGCGCCAGCAGGATCAGCGCCAGCGCTGCACCCCAGGCCCACCAGCGATGGAGGAAATGGACGAGATAGGGGTCGCTGGACACGGTGGCCCAGAGCGAACCCAGCCAGCTAATCCCATCCGGCACCAGATGATCGTTCATCAGGGGCCAGGTGTTGGACACATAGCCCGCGTCCAGCCCGGCGGTGAAGGCACCCAGCATCAACTGCACGAACAGCGCCACGAGCGCCACCAGTGCCAGCGGTCGCAATCGGGCCGGGCGGGCGCGGCTGTTGCGGGACAGCGCCAGCAGATCGAGCGCGGTCCAGACCAGCCCGCCAATGATGAAAAGCGCCGTCAGCAGATGCACCGCCAGCCGGTAATGGCTGACATCGGTGCGCAGCGACAGGCCGGACTTGACCATCCACCAGCCGATCGCCCCCTGCAATCCGCCCAGCGCCAGCAGCGCAACCAGCCGCCAACCATAGCCCGCCGGAATCGCCCGCTTCCACGCAAACCACGCCAGCGGCAAGGCGAAGGCGACGCCGATCAGCCGCCCCAACAGCCGGTGCAGCCATTCCCAGAAGAAGATGAACTGGAAATCGGCAAGGCTCATGCCCCGGTTGATCTGCTGATATTCCGGGATTTGCTGGTAGAGGCGGAACGCCTCCATCCACTGGTCATGGGTCAGCGGGGGAATAGCGCCGGTGATCGGCTTCCACTGGGTGATCGACAGGCCCGATTCGGTCAGGCGGGTAATACCGCCAACCACGACCATGATGAACACCAAAGCGGCGACGAACAGCAACCAGCGGGCGATCGCCACCGGGCGGGGAAAGGGATTGGCCATGAGCGGTCCATGCCCCCAAGCCTGCATCGTTTCAAGCAGGACGATCGGGACAAATCGTCCAAGTTGTCAGCGCGTCGCTTTCCAGGCCGCGACCAGTTCGCGCCCGCGCGTTCCCACCAGCGCCGCATCGTCACCGGGGCGGTAGAGCGCGCCGCCCACGCCAATGCCTTCGCAACCGCCCGCCAGCCATTCGCCGATCGTGTCCGCGCCAGTGCCGCCCACGGCCCAGACGCCGACATGCCTGGGCAGCACATCCTTGACCGCCTTCACATAGGCCGGGCCAAGCCGGGCGGCGGGGAAGAGCTTGATCCGGCGTGCGCCGGCGGCGATGGCGGCGAAGGCTTCGCTGGGGGTCATGAAACCGGGCAGCAATTCAAGGCCCAGTTCCGCGCCCCGCGCGATGACGGCGGGGTTGGTGTTGGGCGTCACCATGATGCGCCCGCCCGCGCCATGCAGTTGCTCGACCGCCTCGACGCTCAGCACCGTGCCGCCGCCGATGATCGCGCGGTCGCCAAAGGCCTGTTGCATCGCGCCGATGCTGGCCAGCGGGTCGGGCGAATTGAACGGCACTTCGAGGATGCGGATGCCCGCTTCGACCAGCGCGGCGGCGACGTCCAGCGCCTCGTCCGGGCGGATGCCGCGCAGGATGGCGGCGATCGGCGGCGCGCCATCGGCCAGCAGTTCGTCCATCGTCATATTGTCATGTCTCCAACATAGCCCAGCCCGGCCAGCGCGCAGGCGTCGCCGTCCAGACGCTGCGACTCAACACCCTGCGCGGCCAGTGCGCGCGCATAGCGATCCGCCAGCCCCGCGTCGCCGATCAGCGTGACGCCAGCGTCCGCTTGCAACAGTGCGCGGGCTTCCACGATCTCGCCGCCGATCAGCAACCCGGACAAATAGCCCAGCGCCCAATCGGCCGATCGCCCGGCGCGCAGCCGCATCGCCCGTGCAGCGAACAATCGGACCAGCACCGCGCCCTCGCCCGCCCGCGCCAGCCCCTCGGCAAAGCCAGCCGCTTCCTGCGCAGCGTCGCCCACCGCGTCCTTTGGTCCCAGCGTCGATCGATCCCGCAGCAGGGCGAACAGCTCACCGGTCGGCACGGTGCGGAACGCCAGCACCCGGCCATCCTGAACCAGCGCCCATTTGCTGTGGGTGCCGGGCAGCACGATCAGGCGGCGGCCCTGCGCCAGTGCCGGGTCATGCACGCAGGCACCGAAAATCTGCGTTTCCTCGCCGCGCATCACGTCCGGGATGCCGTCCGCGCCGGTGCAGGCCAGCCCCGCCATGATCGCGATCGGCGCGCCGCGCCAGTCAAAGCTTATGGCGGCTGCGCGCCAGCTTACTGCGTCCGCCGGGCAATCGGCATAGGGTGCCTCGACCCAGCCGTCGCGCGCGCCGACCATGCCGCACAGGGTGATGGACAGCGGTGTCCCATCGACCAGCCAGGGCGCGACCGTATCGGCAAAAGCAGCTTCCGCTGCCCGTCCGACAGCGCCGATGCCCGGCCCGTCGCGACGCGCGACGATCCGCCCGTCCTCGACCCGGAACAGGCGCAAATTGCTGGTCCCCCAGTCGCCGATGACCGTGTAGCCGCTCATCGCCGATCGGCTTCCACGAAAATCTCGATCCGCTTCACAAGTCCTCGATACAGCTTCTTGAATTTCTATTTGTCTGAGTATATCAGGAGACCAAGCGCGTCAACGTGCCACGGATTTTCAAGCGTCAGGATGCCCCAATGAGCGATTTGTCCAAGCCCGCCCCCAAGTTGCGCAGCCGCGCCTGGTTCGACAACCCAGACAATATCGATATGACCGCGCTCTATCTGGAACGCTATCTGAATTTCGGCCTCAGCCTGGACGAGCTGCGCAGCGGCAAGCCGATCATCGGCATCGCCCAGACCGGCAGCGACCTGTCGCCCTGCAATCGCCATCATATGGTGCTGGCGGAGCGTATGCGTGACGGCATCCGTGAAATGGGCGGCATCGCGCTGGAATTTCCGGTCCACCCGATTCAGGAAACCGGCAAGCGACCGACTGCGGGGCTTGACCGGAACCTCGCCTATCTCGGCCTGGTCGAGGCGATCTATGGCTATCCGCTTGACGGCGTGATTCTGACCACCGGCTGCGACAAGACCACGCCTGCGCTGCTGATGGCGGCGGCGACCGTCAACATCCCGGCCATCGCTTTGTCGGTCGGCCCGATGCTGAACGGCTGGCATAAGGGTGAGCGGACAGGGTCCGGCACCATTGTGTGGAAAGCGCGCCAGTTGCTGGCGGCGGGCAAGATTGACGATGAAGGCTTCATCAAGCTGGTCGCATCGTCCGCGCCATCGACCGGTTATTGCAACACGATGGGCACGGCATCGACCATGAACAGCCTGGCCGAAGCGCTCGGCATGATGCTGCCCGGTTCTGCCGCGATCCCCGCCCCCTATCGTGACCGGCAGGAGGTCGCCTATCTGACCGGCAAGCGCATCGTCGAGATGGTGCAGGAGGATCTGAAGCCCTCCGACATTCTGACCAAAGATGCGTTCCACAACGCGATCATGGTCAATTCGGCGATTGGCGGATCAACCAATGCGCCGATCCACCTGGCCGCGATTGCCCGCCATATCGGCGTCGACCTGCCGCTCAAGGATTGGGAGACGGTGGGTCACAAGATTCCGCTGCTGGTCAACCTCCAGCCTGCGGGCGAATATCTGGGCGAGGATTATTATCGCGCCGGTGGCGTCCCCGCCGTGGTGGCGCAGCTGATCGCGCAGGGGCTGATCCATGAAGGCGCAATGACCGTCAATGGCAAGACGATGGGCGACAATTGCCGGGGCGTGGAGATTGAGGATGAGAAGGTCATCCGTCCGTTCGACCAGCCGCTGGTCGAGGATGCAGGCTTCCTGGTGCTATCGGGCAATCTGTTCGACGCAGCGGTCATGAAAACCAGTGTCATCAGCGCCGAATTCCGCGATCGTTATTTGTCCAACCCGGACGATCCCAACGCCTTTGAAGGCCCGGCGGTCGTGTTCGACGGGCCGGAGGATTATCATGCGCGGATTGACGATCCGTCGGTCGGCATCACCGACCAGACCCTGCTGTTCATGCGCGGCGCGGGGCCGATCGGCTATCCCGGTGCCGCCGAAGTCGTCAACATGCGCCCGCCCGCTTATCTGATCACCGAGGGCGTGTCCGCCCTGCCCTGCATCGGCGATGGTCGCCAGTCCGGTACATCGGGCAGCCCGTCGATCCTCAACGCCTCGCCCGAAGCGGCGGCGATGGGTGGCCTCGCGCTGCTGGAAACCGGTGATCGGGTGCGAATGGACCTCAACACCGGCACCGTTAACGTACTGATTTCCGACGAGGAACTGGAAGCGCGGCGCGCCGCGCTGGTGGCGGCGGGCGGGTATCACTATCCCGCCTCGCAAACCCCCTGGCAGGAAATCCAGCGATCGGTCGTGGGTCAGATGGACACGGGCGCGATCCTGGAAGGGGCGGAGAAATATCAGCGTATTGCCCAGACCATGGGTCTGCCGCGCGACAATCATTAAGGAACCGGGACGGACTAGTCCCTGTTCCATCCAATTTTTGCATCACTTGTGCCGGAAAACGATCAGCGCGTCCGCGCCCGATCGGCTAGCCAGCAGTCCGGTCATTTTCAGGAGACGTCCCATGTCCAGCGAAGCCATATTCAACGGAGCCATTCTCATCGGCGCAAACGAGCGCCAAGGCGGCGATCCCTTTTACGCCATCCATCCGGCGACCGGCGAAAAGGGCAAAGTTGCCTTTTCCAGCGCCATGCCCGCCGAGGTCGCGGAAGCCGCCGCCCTGGCCGACGCGGCGTTCGACAGTTTTTCGACGCTGACGCCCGACGCCCGCGCCACCTTCCTGGAAACCGTTGCCGACAATATCATCGCCATCGGCGACATGCTGATCGAAACCGCGATGGCCGAATCCGGCCTGCCGCGTGCGCGGCTGGAGGGCGAGCGTGGCCGCACCGTCGGCCAGTTGCGTCTGTTCGCCAGCTATGTGCGGCTCGGTGACTGGCTTGATGCGACGATCGACCCTGCCCTGCCCGACCGTGCGCCGCTGCCCCGCGCGGACCTTCGCCGCGTCAACCATTCGGTCGGCCCGGTTGCCGTGTTCGGCGCGTCCAACTTCCCGCTCGCCTTCTCGGTCGCGGGTGGTGACACCGCGTCGGCCTTCGCGGCGGGATCGCCCGTCATCGTCAAGGGCCATAGTGCCCATCCTGGCACCGGCGAACTCGTCGCGCGCGCCATCCAGGCGGCGGTCAAGGCGTGCGGTCTGCATGAAGGCGTGTTTTCCTACCTGCCCGGTGCCAATCGCGCATTGGGCGGCGCGCTGGTTGCCGATCCGCGCGTCAAGGCGGTGGGCTTTACCGGATCGCGCGGCGGCGGCGTCGCGCTGATGAAGATCGCCGCCGACCGGGCCGAACCGATCCCGGTCTATGCCGAAATGTCGTCGATCAACCCCGTCATCCTGTTGCCCGGTGCGCTGGCCGACCGGGCCGCTGCCATGGGCGCAGCGTTCGTCGGGTCGCTGACCATGGGGTCGGGCCAGTTCTGCACCAACCCCGGTCTGGTCATCGCGCTCGACGGGCCGGACCTCGACACGTTCGTGGCCGCAGCAGCGGAAGCCTTGTCCGGCGCAGCGCCGCAGGTCATGCTGACGCCGGGCATCCACGAAGCCTATGAAAAGGGTGTCGCCGCTCTGGAGGGCGCAGACGGCGTCACCACCATCGCGCGCGGCACGGAGGCAGAGGGCTGCAACCGGGGCAAGGCCGCTTTCTTCGCGACCGATTCGGCGACCTTCGGCGCCAATCCGCTGCTGGCAGAGGAAGTGTTCGGATCATCGTCCGTCCTCATCCGGTGCAGCAGCATCGAGGAAGTCATCGCCACGATCGCGGGCCTGGAAGGCCAGTTGACCGCGACGCTCCAGCTGACCGATGCCGACAGCGCAGACGCCGCCAGGCTGCTGCCCGTGCTGTCGCGCAAGGTTGGGCGTATCCTGACCAATGGCTGGCCCACCGGCGTCGAAGTGACCCATGCCATGGTGCATGGCGGTCCCTTCCCCTCGACAGCCGATGGCCGCTCCACCTCGGTCGGCACGCTGGCGATGATGCGCTTCCTGCGCCCCGTCTGCTATCAGGACGTGCCGGACGCGCTGCTGCCCGCCGCCTTGCAGGCGTCCAATCCGCTGGGCCTCAGCCGCCGGATCGACGGCAAGCTGGTCGTCGCGGCGTGAGCATCCGGGCCAAGACTATCAGGGCAGGTCTGGTAGGGCTGGGTAAAATCGCGCGCGACCAGCATCTGCCCGCGATGGTCAGGACGGACGGCATTGATCTGGTCGCGATCGCCAGCCGCAACGCGCAGGGGGAAGGGGTGCATAATTACCCCGACCTCGGCGCGATGCTGGCGGGTGAGCCGGACCTGGACGCCGTCATCCTGTGCCAGCCGCCCCAGGCCCGCTATCATGCAGCGCGGCAGGCGTTGCTGGCGGGCAAGCATGTGTTTCTGGAAAAACCACCGGGCGCGACCGTGTCCGAAGTCGAGGCGCTGATCGCGCTGGCCACGGCGCAGAATGTCACCCTCTATGCCAGCTGGCACAGCCGCTACGCCGCCGCCGTGGCGCAGGCCAAGGCATGGATTGCCCAGCGCAAAATCGAGCGTATCTCGATCCAGTGGCGCGAGGACGTCCGCCACTGGCATCCCGGCCAGCCCTGGATCTGGGAAGCAGGCGGTTTCGGCGTGTTCGATCCGGGCATCAATGCGCTGTCGATCCTGACCGAAATCGTGCCGGAACCCGTCACGCTGCTGTCGGCCAGCCTTGAAGTGCCGTCGAACAAGGACGCCCCGATCGGCGCGACGCTGGCGATGGCGACGGCGTCGGGCGCACCGATCGACACCGTGTTCGATTGGCGGCAGACCGGGCCGCAGACATGGGACATTGCCGTCGATACCGACAATGGCGCACTACTTTTGTCCGAAGGCGGCAATACGCTGCGCCTTGACGGCGAAGTGCAGCTGAAGGCGCCGGACGAGGAATATCCGGCCATGTACCGCCGCTTCGTCGATCTGGTCGCGGCCCGCGCAATCGATGCCGACACCGCGCCGCTACGGCTGGTGGCGGATGCCTTCCTTTGCGGGCGGCATTGCCCTACGGCTATATTCGAGGACTAAAACGGGAGCGGGAATAGTGGCTAGCGGGCGCAAGGTCGGATCGGAAGAGTGCGGGCTGCGCATCCACCAGACGATCGCGCGCGATCTGGGCACCGCTATCCTGACCGGCCGTCACCAGCCCGGCGAATTGTTCGAGGGCGAGATTGAGGCGTCCGACCGCCTGGGCGTGTCCCGCACCGCCTATCGCGAGGCAGTGCGCATCCTGATCGCCAAGGGGATGCTGGAAAGCCGCCCCAAGGCCGGCACCCGCGTCCTGCCGCGCAATCGCTGGAATGTGCTGGACCCAGAAATGCTCGCCTGGATGTTTGCGGGCGAGCCGGACGCGAATTTCATCCGCGACCTGTTCGAGTTGCGCGGCGTGATCGAGCCAGCCGCAGCGGAATTCGCCGCGCGCCGCCGCACCGACGAGCAATTGGCGGTGATGGAGGCGGCGCTCGCCGAAATGGGCCGCTATGGCCTCTCCAACCCCGAAGGCCGCGCTGCCGACCAGCGCTTCCACAATATGATCCTGGCCGCGACCCATAATGACGCGCTGGAAGCACTGGCCAGTTCCGTGGGTGCGGCGGTGGGATGGACCACAACCTTCAAGCATCGCAAGAAGTTGTTGCCACGCGATCCCCTGCCCGATCATCGCGCCGTATTTCAGGCGATCGCCGCGCGCGACACGGCGGCGGCGCGGGCGACCATGGCGGAACTGCTGCGGCTGGCGCTGGCGGACATGGACATCGCGCTGGCGGAGCCGAACGGCAACAACTGACCAGCGCTTTGCCGCCCCATACATTTTGATACAAATTTCTTCCTGCGACTCGTTTGCAATTGCGAATCGTTCGCGGTATGCGATCGACACCCATTCTCGCAGGACCAGTCCCCCTTCCGATGCACGGAACCGCCCGCATTCAGCAGCAGAAAAAAAAGAGCGCCAAATCCTTCTGGCTCAAGCAGCTGCATAGCTGGCACTGGATCAGCTCGGCCGTCAGCCTGATCGGCCTGCTGCTGTTCGCTTTCACCGGCATTACGCTCAACCACGCCGCCGATGTCGAAGGATCGCCCCAGACGATCGAGAAGAGCGCGACCCTGCCCGCCGACCTGCGCAAGCTGATCGCCCCCGACGATGCGCCCGACGCCAAAAAGCCGCTGCCAGCGCCGGTCGCGGCCTGGGTTGAAAAGGCGGTCGGCCAGCGCGGGACGGGCGAGGCGGAATGGTCCACGGACGAAATCTATCTGGCCCTGCCCCGCCCCGGCGGCGATGGCTGGGTCTCGATCGACCGGAATGACGGCGCAGTGACGAGCGAGGCGACCAGCCGGGGCTGGGTCAGCTACCTCAATGATCTGCACAAGGGCCGCAATACCGGCACGGTGTGGAAATGGTTTATCGACATTTTCTCGGTCGCCTGTTTCCTGTTCGCGCTGACCGGGCTGTTGCTGCTCCAGTTGCACGCCAAGAAGCGCCCCAGCACCTGGCCACTGGTCGCCATCGGCCTGGCCCTGCCAGCGGTGCTGGCCATCATCTTCATCCATTAAGGGGAATATTTCCATGCAGATCAGCTATCGCCTGCTGCTGACCGGCACTGCCGCGCTGGGGACGATGGCGGCGCCCGCCGCCGCTCAAACGCTCAACCTGACGGTCGGCATCCCGCGCCTGTCGGTCGCCGAATATCACCGCCCCTATGTGGCGATCTGGGTCGAGAAGGAGGGCGCGACCCCGCGCACCCTGTCGGTCTGGTATGATTATGACATGAAGAAGGGCGAAGGCACCAAATGGCTGCGCGACGTGCGGCAATGGTGGCGCGCATCGGGCCGGACGATGAGCTTTCCGGCCGATGGCGTAACTGGCGCGACCCGCGCGCCGGGTGACAACAAGATTGCCTTCGTGGCTGGCAAAGGGCCGCTCGGTGCGCTCAGCCCCGGCAATTACACACTGATCGTGGAGGCCGCGCGTGAAGTCGGCGGGCGCGAAGTCGTACGCCTGCCCTTCGCCTGGCCGCCAAAGCCCGGCGCGAGCGTCAAGGCGCAGGGCAGTGCAGAATTGGGCACCGTCGCCCTGAATTTCAGCAAATAAAGGGATAGGATGATGAAAGCCAGACTGATGATCGCGGGCGCCTTGGCCGCCCTGATGCTGCCCGCCGCCGCGCAGGCGCACCGCCAGTGGATGATGCCATCCTCCACCACCCTGTCCGGCACCGAAAGCTGGACCACCGTCGATGCCGCTGTCTCCAACGACCTTTTCTATTTCGAGCATGTGCCGATGCGGACGGACGGCATTGTCGTGACCCAGCCGGATGGCAGCGCAGGCAAAATCGAAAATGCCGCGACCGGCAAATATCGCTCCACCTTCGACGTGCATCTGACCCAGCCCGGCACCTACCGTATCGGCAGCGCATCAACCAATGTGATGGGCAGCTATATGCTGAACGGCAAGCAGGAACGGCTGCCGCGTGGCACGACCAAGGACAAGCTGGCCAGCGTCATCCCGGCGGGTGCAACCGATGTGCAGGTGGCCGAAGCGTCCAATCGCAACGAGATTTTCGTGACGCTGGGCGCGCCCAGCACCGGCATATTCAAGCCGACAGGATCGGGCATCGAACTGGTCCCGGTGACCCACCCCAATGATCTGGTGTCGGGCGAGACGGCGACCTTCCAGTTCCTGCTGGACGGCAAGCCTGCGTCGGGCCTGAAGGTCACCGTCATCCCCGGCGGCATCCGCTATCGCGACGCGCTGGGCCAGATGGACCTGATCGCCGATCAGGACGGCAAGGTCGCGATCACCTGGCCGCAACCGGGCATGTACTGGCTGAACGCCAGTGTCGGCGGTGGTCGTGAAGGTGGCGCGCCGGGTGGTCCGGGTGCAGGCGCACCGGGCGCAGCCCCCGCGCCGCGTCCTGCCCGCCCGGCTGGCCCGCCGCAGCGGCGCGCGGCCTATGTCAGCACATTGGAAGTGCTCGCACCCTGACCGCCGCCATCCGTATCGCGATCCCGCCCGACCTGTCGCCCGACCAGTTTGTGGGACGGGCGCGGACGGGTCGTATCGTGACGCTGGGCGGGCCGACCATGGGGACCAGTTGGTCCGCCCAACTGGTCGGTCCGCCCGCCCATTGCCTCCCCGTGATCGAGGATGTGCTGGCCCGCATCATCGACCAGATGAGCAATTGGGAGGCACAGTCCGCCATCAGCCGCTTCAACCGCGCGCCGGTGGGGGAATGGATGACACTGCCGCCGGACATGCTGAGCGTGCTGCGCGTCGGGCTGGAGATAGCGCAGCTATCGGACGGTGCGTTTGATCCCGCGATTGGCCATTTGGTCGATCAATGGGGCTTTGGGCCCGCCAGCCTGCCCCGCCCTGCGCCGCGGCTTGACCGTTCGCCATGGCAGGCGATTGCGCTGGAGGGTGAAAAGGCCCGCCGTCTCGCTGATGTTGCGCTCGATTTTTCGGGCATTGCCAAGGGGTTTGCGGTCGATGCCGTTGCGGCGGAGCTACGCGCGATGGGCGTTGCCAACTTCCTGATCGAAATCGGCGGGGAATTGCGTGGCGAAGGGGTGAAGCCCGACATGCAGCCATGGTGGGTCGATGTCGAGCCGCCGCCCGGCCTTGCCGTTCCCGTGCTGCGGATCGCGCTATGTGGCCTGTCGGTCGCGACATCGGGCGACTATCGCCGCTTCCGCATAGATGGCGAGGCTAGGCTGTCGCATAGCATAGACCCGGCGCGTGGCGCACCCATCGCGGCGGGGGTCGCTTCGGTTACGGTGCTGCATGACAGCGCCATGTGGGCCGACGCCTGGGCCACCGCGATCACCGTGCTGGGGGCGGACCAAGGCATGACGCTGGCCACCCGCCGCGCCCTGCCCGCCCGGCTGGTGCTGCGGACCCACGATGGCGCGCAGGAATATATGACACCGGCGCTGGCCGCCATGCTGGAATGAAGGGTGGTGTGCTGGCGCAAGGCTGCTATGCGACCCTCATGCAAAATCTGGCCGGGACCGTCTCCGTCGATGGGGACACATATGAATGGGAACTCCGGCGCGAGCCGCAATGGAGTGATGCCGAAGGCTGGAAGGGCATGACCGTCGCCCTGTCGCAGCAGGATTGCCAGCGCGGCGCGGTGCTGGAATTTCCGCCGCCCAAGCGCCTGCTCAAGGGCTTGCAGCGGGGCCGCCTCCAGATCAACGATGCCATTATCGCCAGAGGCATCCGTGCGGCCTTGCTGGCGGGATGGGAACCGGCATCGCGCGGCAAGCCGATGGTGTTCATGGTTGATGCCGACGGTAATTAGGACCTGATGGCTTCGGTTTGAAGCCCCACCAGCCGTTCGTTTCGAGCGAAGTCGAGAAACCTGTGCGCCCCGTTTCTCGACTTCGCTCGAAACGAACGGATCAAGGAAAAGACATTTCGCCTTCGCGTCAGCTTTCGGCCCAGCGGCGCAGCAGGTTGTGGTAAATGCCGGTCAGGCGGATGACTTCGCCATGCTGCTGCCCCAGTTGCGCACCCAGTTCCTGCACGCTGCGATCCAGGTCGAACAGGATTTGCCGGGCGGCATCGTCGCGGATCATCGACTGGAGCCAGAAGAAGCTGGCCACCCGCCGCCCGCGCGTCACCGGTTCGACCCGGTGGAGGGACGATGACGGGTAGAGGACCGCATGGCCCGCGGGCAGCTTGACGCTTTGCACCCCGAAATTGGTTTCGATCGTCAGTTCGCCGCCATCATAGGCATCCGGCTCTTCCAGAAAGACGGTGATCGACAGGTCGGACCGGACGCGAAAACCCGTCCCTGCCTGAATCCGCACCGCATTATCGACATGGACGCCGAACGCCTGCCCGCCCGCATAGCTGTTGAACAAGGGCGGGAATATCTTGATCGGCAGCGCGGCGGCGATGAACAGGGGCGATCGGCCCAGCGCATCCAGCACCATCTGCCCGGCCTGTTTGGCGGCTTGTGCCTCCTCCGGCAATTGCAGGTTGCGTTTGGCGAGCGCGGATTGCGGGCCGGATGTGATGTTGCCGTCGACCCATTCCGCGCCGTCGATCAGGGCGCGGATCGCGGCGACACCGGCGGCGTCGATCAGGTCGGGAATGGCAATGAGCATGATTGGTGCCGCGTTTCAGGCCGCGTCGCTGCGCAGGACGAAGGGGATTTCGACCACGCCCTTGACCCGCATCGGCTGACCATTGCGGACGACCGGCGACCAGCGCCATTTGCGCACAGCATCGCGCGCCGCCTCGTCCAGCCGGGCAAAGCCGCTGCTCTGCGACACGGCAATGCTATCGACCGCGCCATCAATGCCGAGCGTCAGGGTCAGCACGACCGTCCCCTGTTCCCGCTTGCGGCGGCTTTCGATGGGGTAGCGTGGCGGTTTGCCCGCGATCATCTGGGCGCTGAGGTCGCCGCCCTGGATCAGGCTGGGGGGTGCTGGCGACACAGCAGCGGGTGACGGGGTGGGCGTTGCCACGACAGCGCGTTGCGGCGTCGGCACTGGCACCGGATCGGGCGTCGTCTGCACGGTCTGGACCGGCGGCACCAGCGTCTGGACGATTGGCGGGGGCGCGACGATTTCGGGCGTCGAGGGCGGCGGTGGCGGGGTTTCTGCCGATGGCGGTGGCGGGGGTGGCGAGAGGTTGACCACCGTAAGCTTGGCCTCCTGCACGCGCTGCACATGGCTGCGGATCTGGATGAGCGCGCCGATCAGCAGGATATGCAGGATCAGGATGGCTGCGATGACGGGGATGTTGGGGCGTGAGCGCGCGCCGTAGCGGCCAGGAGCAGGCTGTGGCGGCTGCGATCTGGCAATGTCGATGACGGACGGGCGAACATTATCATGCGTCAGGTCGGGCAGGAGATCGTCGGCTGGCCGACTTGCAGCATGGAGCATGGCAGCGCCTTCCTTCCCTTGACCCGATCACCGCCTCGATAACGCGAACCATAATGCGAATCAATTGCGTTATTTACGTAAGGTGGGACGGGCGACGACCCGAGGAGGATGGAGTGTATCGCCGCCCGTCCGCTACCCCCGGCAAGGGACTGATGCCGGGGGAACAGGGTTTGATGTTACAGCTTGTAGCCCAGGGTCAGCACCCAGGAGCGGCCCTCGCCGGGATTGGCCCAGCCATTGTTGCGGATGCTGGTATAATATTTCTCGTTGGTGAAGTTTTGGATGTTCAATTGCGCACTGAACTTTTCCGTGATCGGGTAGGACAGCATTGCGCGGTGCGTTACAAAAGAGTTTGAGCGATAGGTTGGAGCGATCGCGGTGCTGCCCGGAATCAGCGGCGTCACAAGTGCCCGATTGTTAAGCAGGAAGCTGCCCTGATAGGTCAGACCGTAACCCACTTCCAAGCCGAATGGCAGTGTGTAAGTAGTCCACAGGCTACCCGAATGCTTGGGGTTATTGGTCATTTCTTGGCCCGCCTGGGGGTCAAGCACCACAGCATTATTTCCGCAGGGATTAGTGATGGTCGTTACCGGTGGCGTACCGCTGGTCACGCTGCGTGGACCGGGATTGGCGATGCACGCATCAGAAATGCTCTGGATCACCTTGGTATCCAGATAGGTGTAGTTGGCGAAGACCGTCCAAGCGTCGGTGATGTTGCCTGACGCACCCAGCGTGAGGCCATCCACGCGGTTACGACCGTCGTTGACGGGCAGCGTGCCGATGAAAGGGTCGTTGCTGGTAACGCGATAATTGGTCCGTTCGTTACGGAACAGAGCAGCGGTCAGTTGCAGCTTGGCGTCGAACAGGTCGATCTTGCCGCCAATCTCGTAATTGACGGCCTGTTCAGGCTTCGCCTCGCACGGGTCGGCATTGAAGTTGGCCGCTGCCGCAAGGCCGCAGCCAGCACGAACCGTAGTCGCCGTGGGATTTTTGCTGTTGCCATAAGCGATATAGAGGCTGGCATTCTCCACCGGCTTGTAGACCAGGCCGATCCGGTAGGAGAAAAGATTGTCGGTCGCATTTTGTGCCAGGCCCGTTGTGTAGGCACCGCCGGTTGCCGGGGTTGCGATCGTGTCGGACCGGAAGCGCGCGCGATTATGTTCGTAGCGGACGCCGCCATTGATTTCGAGTTGATCGACGATCTTGACCGCGGCAAAGGCATAGGCCGCGACGTTGAACAGGTCACCATCCTGATGGCCCGTGCGGATCGCGTTGACCGGGCCGGTGTAGATGGCGTTGGGGTTGCTGATGCTGATCGGGTCCAGCACAGGGTTGGGCAGCGCGCCGCCCGCATTGCGAAGGACATTGCCGTTATCCAGCGCATAATCTTCCTGCAACATCGACGTGCCGAACACCAGCGAATGGCCACCGGGAATCGTGAAGGTCAGGTCGAGTTGGTTGTACAGCGTGTCATTGACGGAATTGCGATAGCCGCCGCGCGGGCCGCTGGGATAATAGGTGCCGGGGACCTGCCCGGCCGCGCAGGCCAGCCCCGTGGGGGTCTGGCCATTGGCAAGGCAGAAGGCACCCTGGGGCGGATTGACGATCAGCTTCTGTTCGACCCGCTGCCAGCGCGACAGGTTGCGAACAGCCAGCAGGTCGCTGAAGCGATGGTCAAAGATGGCGGTGGCCTGGTCGATCGTCTGATCCTGACGATCCAGATTTTTGTAGCCATAATAGCCGCTGTAGATCGCGCCGGGCAGCGGGCCGTCATACAGGGCATTCTTGTAATAAGGCACGCCATAGAGCGGCGTATTCTTGTCCTCCTGATGCGTGTAGAGCAAAGTCAGCGACGTCGGGCCGTCGACGCCGAACTTGACCGATGGCGCGACGCCCCAGCGCTCGTAACGATCGACGTCGCGGGCTGGCACGTCATTTTCATGATACATGGCGTTGAGGCGCACGGCGATGAAGTCGGAGACGCGGACATTGCTGTCGATGGTCGCGCGATAATAGTCGGACGTGCCGACGCCCGCCTGGAGCAGCGTTTCGTCATTGCCGGTCGGCCGCTTGGTCACGATGTTGATGTTGCCACCGATCGAGCCGGAACCACCGAACACGGAGTTTGCGCCGCCGGTCACTTCGATCTGTTCGACGTTGAAGGGGTCGGTGCGGCTATATTGCGCGCTGTCGCGGACGCCGTCGATGCTGATATCGGTGTTCGCGCTCTGGCCGCGCAGGTTGATGCTGTCGCCATAACCGCCGCCGCCTTCGCCCGCGCCAAAGGTGATGCCCGGAATGGTGGACAATACGTCACGCAGCGTCAGCAGGTTCTGCTTGCGGATGGTCTGGTTGCCGATCACCGTGATCGTCTGGGGCGTGTCGAGCAGCGGGCGCACATATTTGGGCGATTCCGCCTTCTCGACCTTGACCGCCGATTCATCAATCGCGGTGTCGGTGACGGTCATGCCGCCGAGCTTGGGAGCCGCAGTCTCCTGGGCGTGGGCGCCGGTCGCAAAGGCCATGGCGCCGACGCAGCCGAGAGCAAGGAAAGACGAACGCGACAGTGAGTTGGACATATGCAGCAAATCCCCTTTGATGTTGGGGAAGCTGCTATTGCGAACCCTTCTCAGAGTCAACGCTATTGAGAATAATTATTATCTTTGTCGCAACCTGCCCGTGCGAAGAGCCAACAGCGGATCGCGCTGGCGAGATTGGGCGGATCGGGTGCGCCCATGCGGGCAAGGTCGATGCGGGCAATGAGGGCGTTGATGGGCAGGCCGTCACGCTGGGCGTGGTCGCACAGCGCGTCCCAGAAAATGGGTTCCAGGCTGATCGCGGTCTGATGCCCCGCAATGGTCACGCTGCGCTTGACCGGCGGGGCGAAGGGCGACGCCAAGGGGCCATCCGGCCCGTCCATGGCGTCGCCGCTCATCATCAATACATATGCTGGCCGCCGTTGATCGACAGCGTGCTGCCGGTCACGAAGCCGCCATCCTCGCTACAGAAAAAGGCAACGCCGCGCGCGATTTCATGCGCCTGACCCAGACGACCGACAGGGATTTTGGCGACGATCTTTTCCAGCACCGGCGCGGGGACGGCGGCCACCATGTCGGTGTCGATATAGCCGGGCGCGATGGCGTTGACGGTGACGCCGACCTTGGCGCCTTCCTGCGCCAGCGCCTTGGTAAAGCCGTGGATGCCCGATTTGGCGGCGGCATAATTGACCTGGCCATATTGGCCGGCCTGGCCGTTGATCGACCCGATATTGACGATCCGGCCCCAACCGCGTTCGCGCATCCCGCCAAAGGTCGCCTTGGCCATGTTGAAGCAACCGCCCAGGTTGATGCGCATGACTTCGTTCCAGTCGTCAAAGCTCATCTTGGCCAGCACGCCGTCGCGGGTGATGCCCGCATTGTTGACGACGATATCGACCGGACCAAGTGCATCCGCGACCGCCGCGCAGCCATCAAGGCAGGCCCGATGGTCGCCCACATCCCATTTGAAGGCTGCGATGCCGGTGGCTTCGGTAAAGGCCTGCGCCTTGGCATCATTGCCGCCATAATTGGCCGCCACGGTATAGCCCATGTCGCGCAACGCCAGGCTGATCGCCTCCCCAATGCCGCGTGTTCCGCCCGTCACGATCGCTACTCTCGACATATGCGCATCCTTCCCTGACTAACCGGGCTGGTTGATCCAGCCCGAAAGCTCGCGGCCCAACAGCCTCTGGTACAGAGTGATAGCCGTCGGAGAGGCGTTTAGACAGGGCAAATAGGCAAAATTTTCACCCCCTTCGGACAAAAAAACATCTTTCGCGCGCAGGGCAATTTCCTCTAGTGTCTCAAGGCAATCCGCCGAGAATCCGGGCGTTGCTACGGCAATGTTTCGGACACCTTGTTGTACCAGTTTGGCGAGGGTCGCTTCGGTTTCCGGCTCCAGCCATTTGGCCCGGCCGAACCGCGACTGAAAGCTCATATGCACCGGTAGCGAAAGCGTTTCGCGCAGCAGCCGGACGGTCTTGACCGACTGACAATGATAGGGATCGCCCAGATGCAATGTGCGTTCGGGCATACCGTGGAAGCTCGCGAGCAAGGCGTCGGGCGTAAAGTCGAGCGCGGCGATGCTGGCCTCGATCGAGACTTTCAGCGCCGCGATATAGGCCGGGTCGTCATGATAGGGCGGCAGGGTGCGGATGGCCGGTTGCCAGCGCATCGCCTTGAGCGCGGCGAAGGCGGCGTCATTGGCGGTCGCGGTGGTCGCGCCGCTATATTGCGGATAGAGCGGCGCGAGGAGGATGCGATCGCAGCCTACCGCTTTCATCGCGGCGAGGCGCGAGGCGATCGAGGGATTGCCGTAGCGCATCGCCCAGTCGACCATCACGCCATCGCCCATCGCCGCCTGCATCGCATGGGCGGTGTCGCGGGTGTGGAAGGCAAGCGGCGATCCCTGGTCGGTCCAGACCTGGCTGTAGGCATGGGCGGATTTTTTGGGCCGGGTGGTCAGGATGACGCCGCGCAGGATCGGCTGCCACAGCAAGGGCGGGATTTCGACGACGCGCCGGTCGGACAGAAATTCGGCGAGATAGCGGCGGACCGATTTGGCGTCGGGCGCATCGGGGGTCCCCAGGTTGATGAGCAGGACGCCCACTTTGGGCGCGGGGATGGCGGGATGGTCTGGTGGCAGGGTCATGAGCTTCCCAGTAGCGGCAGGCTGCGCAAACGCTGACCTGTCCATGTGTACAGGGCGTTGGCGATGGCAGGCGCGACCAGCGGCGCGGCAAGATCGGTCACGCCAGCGGGCGGCGCAGTGCTGCGGATCAGTTCCACCGTCACTTCGCCGATGTCGGCGAGGCGGGGCAGGTTCATGCGGCCCAGGATCGCGCGGGTCGGCAGGCCGCGCTCATAGGGAACGGACGCGCCCATGGCAGTGGCAAGGCCATAGATCAGGCCGCCCTCAATCTGTTGCCGGGCGATGTCGGGATTGACCTGATCGCCGACATCGACGGCAGCGATGATGCGACCGACGCTCAGCCGGTTGCCGCGCATGGCGGCTTCGACCATGACGGCCCCATAGGCCCCGTTCATCATATGGGTGGCGATCCCCTGCCCGCTGCCCGCTATCCCGCCCTGCCAGCCGCCCATGGCGGCGGCGCTGGACAGACAATGGGCGAGGCGCGGATTGCCGCCGAGCATCTGGATGCGAAAGGACATCGCCTCGATCCCCGCCAGATGGGCGAGTTCATCCACGAAGCTTTCGGTGAAGAAGGCGCCGTGGAGATGGGCGTTGCCACGGGTGAAGCCGAGGGCCAAGCCAACGTCGCAGGGATAATGATCGACCGCCCAGTGGGGAATCGCATAGGGCGGCACCATGCCTGCGACCGCAAGCCGGGTCGCCTTGTCTGCACTATCGACGGCTGCCTGATGGGGCGGCGCCCCGTCGGCGATGCGCGCCCAGGTTTGCGTCATGGCGCAGGGGGCCGCGACCTTGGCCAGCCAGCCTTCGATCGCACCGTTGCGACCCAGCTTTGCCGCCATGCGGGCATGGGCGGGCGCGGACGGGCGGTCGTGAATGACGTCCTCCAGCCGCGACCAGAGCAGTTGCACCGGGCGGCCCATATCGCGGGCGATCAAGGCCGCCTGCACGCCCGCGTCCCAATCCATCTTGCGTCCGAAACTGCCACCGGCATGGAGCGGATAGAGGGTGACGGCAGTTTCGGCCAAGTCCAGCGCATCGGCGATGGCGGCGCGGGCGAGGCCGGGGGCTTGCGTTGCCAGCCAGATTTCTGCGCCATCGTCTGTCACGCGGGCGGTGGCGCAGAGCGGTTCGAGGGCGAGGTGCAGCCCGGCATCGACCTGATATTCGCTGGCCAGGATCGTCGCGCCCTCGAATACCGGGAGCAGATCCCCCTGGGCATAGAGGCGACGACCCGATGAACTGGAGAAGGCCGCCTCCAGCGCATCATCTATCGTCGCGGTGCTGACGGGGGTGCCGCGCAGGGTGAAGATCGGGTCGGCGAGGTCGAGCGCCTTGTTCGCGGCCCACCAGTTGGTCGCGACGGCGGCGAGCCAGCGGTCCTGCCGGATCAGCTTGAGGAAGCCGGTGACGCTGCTGGCGGACCGCTCGTCCAGCCCGGCCAGGGTCGCGTCGCCGATCGGCCCCTGCCGGATCGAGGCATAGACCATGTCGGGCAGGCGGATGTCGGCAGCAAAATTATGGCTGCCGTCAATCTTGGACGGGGTGTCGAGCCGGGGGAGGTCCTGCCCCGAAAGGCGCCCGTCCTGCCCCTGCCGCAACGGCAGGATGGCGGGCAGGTCGAAGCCTACCGCCTCTGCGACCACATCGCCGATCTTCATCCGCCGGTCGCCACCATCGGAGATGAGGCCGTTCTGGATGTCGCAGCTTTCCCAGGGGATGTCCCAATTTGCCGCTGCGGCCTTGCAAAGCAATATGCGGGCGGCGGCCCCGGCGTCGCGGCAGGCGTCGTGGAACATCGGGACCGATGTGCCGCCGCCGGTCAGCATCAGCGCGTTGCGGGTGGCATATTGGCCGAGCGCCCAGTCGCCAGCGTCACCCAGCAGCCGGGTCCAGTCGCTCGCCAGCCAGTCGCGGGCCAGCAATGTGTTAGCGTAGAGCGGGCTGATCGGCGCGCTTTGCACCGCGACGGTGCGCCAATCCGCGCCCAGCTCGTCAGCGACGATCTGGGGCAGGATGGTGGTGACGCCCTGCCCGGTTTCGGTCTGCGGCACGATGACGATGATCTGGCCGGACCGGTCGATCTTGAGGAAGGCGTTGACGATCGTTTCGCCGGGCGCTGCATTGAGGTTGGGCGCGTAGCGGCGCGGCCATGTACCCCAGGCGATGAGCAGGCCCGCCGCAGCGCCACCGCCCACCAGCAGCGTGCGCCGGTCGATGCCCTTGATCCGGTCTGTTTTCTTGCGCGGGAAGCGGGCCATAGCCGCCTGATAGAGAGGCAGGCGCGGGCTGGAAAGCGTTATTCCGCCGCGATCGGCGCGATGCCGAGGCGGGGGATTTCGATCGCCGGGCAATGGTCCATCACGACCTTCAGGCCAGCGGCTTCGGCGCGGGCGGCGGCGGCTTCGTTGATGACGCCCAGCTGCATCCAGACCGCTTTGGCCCCGGCGGCGATGGCTTCGTCCACGACTTCGCCAGCAGCGGCGCTGTTGCGGAAGATGTCGACCATGTCGATGGGGACACCAATGTCGGACAGGCGGCCCCAGACAAATTCGCCATGGACATGCTCGCCCGCTATCTGCGGGTTGACCGGCAGGACGCGATAGCCATGGTCTTGGAGGACTTGCATGACATGGTAACTGGCGCGGTCGGGGCGGTCGGAGATGCCGACCAGGGCGATGGTGCGGGTTTCATTGAGCAGGGTGGCGATGTCCTGCGGGGCGGTCAGCGGCATGGGTTCTCTCCTTTGCGGCTATGACGATGCGGGAGGCGAGGCGTTCCCAATGTTGGAGAATGATCGCTTAACTTCGCACATTTCCCGGCAAATGCGACATAATGTTGCGCGGCGCTGATCCTATCGCGATGTCGGCACCATTATAGGGGCTTGCCCGGCTGTAGGACAGTCAAACCGTGCGACCGAGCCAGTCGGCGACCTTTTGCGCGATGGCGCGGAAGGCGTCGGCATGGATGCCTTCACCAGCAGCGGGAGGATCGCCAGCGTCGGACTGGCGGCGAATGTCGATGGCGAGCGGGACACGGCCCAGGAAGGGCATCGCCATCTCGCCCGCTGCCGTTTCTGCCCCGCCGGTCCCGAACGGGTCGGAGATTTCGCCGCAATGGGGGCAGGCATAACCCGCCATATTTTCAACGAGGCCAATCATCGGCACGCCGGCCTGCGTAAACAGGCTGATGGCGCGGGTCGCGTCGATCAGCGCGAGATCCTGCGGGGTGGAGACGATCACCGCGCCCGCCGGCTTATGTTTCTGCACCATGGTCAGCTGGATGTCGCCGGTGCCGGGCGGCATGTCCACAACCAGCAATTCGGTTTCGCCCCAGTCGGCGTCGATCAGTTGCGACAGGGCATTGCCGACCATCGGCCCGCGCCATGCCAGCGCTTTGCCCGGTTCGACCAGATGCGCCATCGACAGCATCGGGATGCCGAGTGTGCCGGTGACGGGGATCAGCTTCTTTTCGCGCGCCTGGGGCTTCTGGTCCTCGCTGCCCATCAGCCGGGCTTGCGAGGGACCGTAAATATCGGCATCGACCAGCCCGACCTTGTGGCCAAGGCGGTGGAGCGCGACCGCCAGATTGGCCGAAAGGGTGGATTTGCCCACCCCGCCCTTGCCCGACGCGACCGCGATGATGCGGAGCGGGCGGCGTTCGGACGTTTGCGCGATGCGGACATCGGTGACGCCCGGCACGGTCAGCCCGCCGTCGCGGATCGCGGCAAGGATCGCGTCGCGCTGGTCGGGTCCAAGCCCGCCCACGTCGAGCGCGAGGGTCATGATGCCATCCCTGATACGCGGCGCGCTGGCGCGACCATTGGTCAAGGCGGTCAGGCGGGCGGTAAAATCGGCGATATCAGTCATGGCGACGCCCTGTAGGAAATAATCGCAGCCATTGGCACTGTTTTTCGTGGATAAGCCTTCCTATAGAAGAGCGATGAAAAGAATTTTCGGGTGGATGCCCGGCATCATGAGCATGGCTCAAGGGCCTTGGGGCGGAAAAAGCGACGGGCCGGATGGCAATGACGGGAAAGGGCCGGGCGGCGATGGCGGCCCGCGCAACCCATGGACCCAGCCCAGTCGGCCCACCGGCCAGAAAGGCCCGTCGGCCATCGACGAACTGCTGCGGCGGGGGCGCGAAAGCTTTGGCCAGGGCGGCGGCGGTGGCGGCGGCTTTGGCGGCCTGCCCCCGCGCGCCAATGGCAAGGCGCTGTGGCCTGCGGCGATCGCGCTGCTGGTGATATTGTGGCTGGTGATGACCAGTTTCCACCGTGTCGGCCCGCAGGAACGCGGCGTTGTGACCTTCCTTGGCAAATATAGCCGCACCCTGTCGCCCGGCATCAGCCTGACCATGCCCGCGCCGTTCGAGACGGTGTCGACGGTGGATGTGGAAGAAATCCGCACCATCGACGTCGGATCGACCAGTGCGGAGAGCGAGAATCTGGTGCTGACCGGCGACCAGAATATCATCGACCTCGCTTATTCGGTGCGCTGGAACATCCGCAATCCCGAACTCTATCTGTTCCAACTGTCCGATCCCGACGCCGCCGTGCGTGAAGTCGCCGAAAGCGCGATGCGGTCCGTACTGGCCAGCGTCAGCCTGGACGATGCGCTGGGCGCCGGGCGCAGCGCGATCGAGCAGCAGGTCGAGCAGCGGATGCAGGAGATATTGGACGGTTATCGGTCGGGCATCCGTATTCAGGGTGTCGCGATCAAGCAGGCCGATCCGCCAAGCGCGGTCAATGATGCGTTCAAGGCCGTGTCTGCGGCGCAGCAGACCGCGCAAACCTATCTGAATGAAGCGCGCGCCGCGGCCCAGCAGGTGACGGCCAAGGCGCAGGGCGAGGCCGCGTCGTTCGACAAGGTTTACGAACAATATCGCCTGTCGCCCGACGTGACCCGCCGCCGCATGTATTATGAAACCATGGAGGGCGTGTTGTCGAACGTCGACAAGACCATCGTGGAAGGCGGCAATGTGACGCCCTATCTGCCGCTGCCCGAAATCAAGCGCCGCGCGCAGGCGACCGCCGCTGCCCCCGGCGCGACCACCGTGACGGGAGGCCAGTGATGCCAGCCATATTGCGCCAACCCATCGCGCTAGCGCTGATCGCGCTGTTCCTGCTGATCGTTGTCGGCAGCACGGTGACGATCGTGCCGGAAACCCGGCAGGGCGTGATCGTGCGCTTTGGCGATCCCAAGGACATCATCAACCGCTATCAGCCGAACGAAACGTTCGGGAACACCGGGGCGGGCATCATCTGGCGCTGGCCGTTCATCGACCAGATCGTGTGGATCGACAAGCGGGTGCTGTCGGTCGAGATGGAGCGCCAGCAGGTGCTGTCGACCGACCAGCTGCGCTTGCAGGTCGATGCCTTCGCCCGTTATCGCATCGTCGATCCGCTGCGCATGTATATTGCCGCGGGCAATGAGGAGCGGGTGGCCGATTCACTACGCCCGATCCTGGGGTCGGCGCTGCGCAACGAACTGGGCAAGCGGCCCTTTGCCGCGCTGCTTAGCCCCGAACGGGGCCAGGTGATGCAGAATATCGAGGCCGGGCTGGACCGGGTCGCGCGCCAATATGGGGCCGAGATTGTCGATGTGCGGATCAAGCGCGCCGACCTGCCCGACGGCACGCCACTGGAAAGCGCCTTCACCCGGATGCGGACGGCGCGCGAGCAGGAAGCGCTGACGATCCGCGCGCAGGGGGCCAAGCAGGCGCAGATCATCCGCGCCGAAGCGGACGCCAATGCCGCGCGCATCTATGCCGAAAGCTTCGGGAAGGACCCGTCCTTCTATGATTTCTATCGGGCGATGCAGAGCTATCGCTATACCTTCTCGCCCGATCGGACCGGGCAGACCAACATCATCCTGTCGCCGAACAACGAGTTTCTGCAACAGTTTCAGGGACGTAAGTGACGGGGGCTGAGCTGTCCAAAATCATCCTCCCCTTTAAGGGGAGGTGGATGGCCGCAGGCCAGACGGAGGGGCGTAGCCCTATCGAGAGGGTGACACCCCTCCGTCAGCACTTCGTGCTGCCACCTCCCCCGCTGGGGGAGGATTGATAATGTTAGACGACACTAATCATGCCGGATCATTTCGGAACCAGCATCATTCAATGAGGGTTAAGGCAAGGCGGCGCATGTCCGGCTCTCCATCGAGAGTCCCGCCTTCCATTTCCTGAAGATCATGAGAGGACCGTCACGAGTGCGTTACGCTTATGCCATTACCGGTGCCCTGTTGCTGGGCGGCACCGCCATCGCCATCACGTCCCCCAATGTCGGCGCGCAGACCGCGCAGAATGAAGGATTGCAGGCCGCCGCCCCGGCGGGCGCGCCCGCGAGCCTGGCCGACATGGTCGAAAAGCTGCAACCGGCGGTCGTCAACATCTCCACCAAGCAGCGGGTGGCGGTGCAGAATCCCTTTGCCGGTACGCCCTTTGGCGACCTGTTCGGCCAGGGCCAGGCACCGGGCGGACGGCCCCAGACGCGGCAGGCCCAGTCGCTGGGTTCGGGCTTTCTGATTTCGGCTGACGGCTATATCGTCACCAACAACCATGTCGTGTCCGCAGGCGCGGAAGGCGCCAGCGTCGATTCGATCACGGTGACGCTGACCAACAAGGAAGAATATAGCGCCAAGCTGGTCGGCCGCGATCCCGCGACCGATCTGGCCGTGCTGAAAATCGACGCGAAAAAGCCCCTGCCCTTCGTCAAGTTCGGCGACAGCAGCAAAGCGCGCGTGGGTGACTGGGTGGTCGCGATCGGCAATCCGTTCGCCCTGTCCGGCACGGTGACGGCGGGCATCATCTCCGCCCTGCATCGCGGCACCGGCGGCACCTATGACAAGTTCATCCAGACCGATGCGTCGATCAACCAGGGCAACTCCGGTGGCCCGATGTTCGACATGCGCGGCAATGTGATCGGCATCAACAGCCAGATTTTGTCGCCGTCGGGCGGCAATGTCGGCATCGGCTTTGCCATTCCGTCCGAACAGGCCGCGCCGATCGTCGCGACCCTGCGTCAGGGGCAGAGCGTCAAGCGCGGCTATCTGGGCGTGCAGATCAGCCCGCTGGGCGAGGATCTGGCCGATTCGCTGGGTCTGGCCAAGAATCGCGGCGAGTTCGTCCAGGGCGTCGAGCCGGGCAAGGGCGCGGACAAGGCGGGCATCAAGGCGGGCGACGTGATCGTCGCGGTCAATGGCCAGGAAGTGAACCCCGACCAGAATCTGTCCTCCATCGTCGCCAGCCAGCCGATCGGCAGCAAGGTGCCGATCGTCCTGCTGCGCAATGGCCAGCGCCAGACGGTGACGGCGGTTGTGGGTGAGCGTCCCTCCGAGGAGGAGCTGACCAACTTCGCCCCGCAACAGGATGAGGATTTCAGCCAGCAGGACCAGAATCCGGGGCAAGCGGCACAGCAGTCGCTGGGCATTTCGGCGATCCCGCTGACGCCCGGCATCATCCGCCAGCTGGGCGTGGCCGCCGATACGCGCGGCGTGGTGATTACGGCCGTGGACGGTTCGACCGATGCCGGGGCCAAGGGGCTGCGGCGCGGCGATGTGATCATCAGCGCCAATAACCGCCCGGTCACCAGCCAGGCGGAACTGGACGCGCAGGTCAAGGCGGTGGCGGCGCAGAACCGCAACGCCATCCTGCTCCAGGTGCTGCGTCGCGGCCAGCAGCCGATTTTCCTGCCGGTGCGCTTGCGCGATAAATAAGCGCGGCGCTTGCCGGAACATGCTTCCGCTCTGTAGGGTGGATGCAGCCATATCAGACCCGTTCGGGCTGAGCCTGTCGAAGCCGCTTCTTTAAAAAGGGAAGAAAAAACGGCCCTTCGACAGGCTCAGGGCGAACGGGTGTTTTTTTGTCAGGGGATTGGGCGGATGAGCGACGGCATTTTCATTGGTCTGGGCGCGCCGGACAAGGATGGCGGGGTCCGCCAGTTGCTCAACCTGCGCCGGGCCAACCGCCACGGGCTGATCGCGGGGGCGACTGGCACTGGCAAGACGGTGACGTTGCAGGGGATTGCCGAAAGCTTCTCCTCGTTGGGCGTGCCGGTGTTCCTGTCCGATGTGAAGGGTGACCTGTCGGGCATCGCCATGGCTGGTTCCCCGACGTTCAAAAATGCTGACAAGCTGGTCGCGCGGGCGGCGGAAATCGGGCTGACCGATTATAGCTATGCCGATAATCCGGCGATCTTCTGGGATTTGTATGGGGAGCAGGGTCACCCCATTCGCACCACCGTCAGCGAGATGGGGCCGCTGCTGCTGGCGCGGCTGATGGGCCTTAATGAAACGCAGGAAGGCGTGCTGACCATCGCCTTCCGCTATGCCGATGAAGAAGGGTTGCTGCTGCTCGACCTGGGCGATTTGCAAGCGATGCTGGCCTATTGTGCGGAAAATGCCGACACACTCTCAGCGCGCTACGGCAATGTCACCAAGGCGAGCGTCGGGGCGATCCAGCGACAATTGCTCCAGCTCGAAGCCCAAGGCGGCGCGCATTTCTTTGGCGAACCGGCGCTTGATATTCACGACATGCTCAAGGTGGATGAGCAGGGGCGCGGCTATATCAATGTGCTGGCCGCCGACAGGCTGATGCAGAGTCCCAAACTCTATGCGACCTTCCTGCTGTGGCTCTTGTCCGAACTGTTCGAGACGTTGCCGGAAGTGGGCGATCCCGACAAGCCGGTGCTGATCTTCTTCTTTGACGAGGCGCATCTGCTGTTCGACGAGGCGCCCAAGGCGCTGACCGACAAGATCGAGCAGGTCGTGCGGCTGATCCGGTCCAAGGGGGTGGGCGTCTATTTCGTGACCCAGAACCCGATAGACATACCAGAGGAAGTCGCCGGGCAATTGGGCAACCGGGTGCAGCACGCGCTGCGCGCCTTCACCCCGCGCGACCAGCGCGCGATCAAGGCGGCGGCGGAGACGTTCCGCATCAATCCCGACCTGGATGTCGAGACGGCGATTACCGAGTTGAAGGTCGGCGAGGCGCTGGTGTCGCTGTTGCAGGAGGATGGATCGCCCGGCATCGTCCAGCGCACTTTGATCGCGCCGCCGCGTTCGCGGCTGGGTCCGGTAAGCCCCAAGGAACGGGCGATCATCCAGTCGATTTCGCCGGTGGCGGGCAAATATGACGAGGCGATCGACCGGGAATCAGCCGAGGAAATATTGGCCGCGCGGGGCAATGCCGCCGCTGCCGCTGCGCAGGCGAAGAAGGCGCAGGATGAGGCCGAGCGGACCGCCGCCGTACAGGCCAAGGCGGAGGCCAAGCAGCGCGAACAGCAATTGAAGGAACAGGCGCGCGCTGACGCTGCCGCTGCGCGCGAGGCCGCCAAGCCATCGGCGATCGACAAGGCGATCCAGTCCGCCACCCGCGCGGCAGGATCATCCGTGGGGCGGCAGGTCGCCAATGAACTGGGCCGCGCGGTGTTTGGCGGATCGAGCCGCAAATCGTCGAGTGGCGGGATTGCGGGGCGGCTGGTGCGCGGGATTTTGGGCAGTTTGTTCAAGTAAGTTCATTTACATGCCCTGCACGCCCCCGTTCGGGCTGAACCTGTCGAAGCCTTGTCTTTTCTTCAAGAAGTACAGCCCTTCGACAAGCTCAGGGCGAACGGAAGATGGAGGGTGATGGCAAAAGCCATGGCATGGCGTAGCCAAGAAAAGCTGCGTCCTTTGTCTAGCGCCATGGTTGCCTGTTTGCGGGGACAGCGGCTAAAGCCGTTGGCATGACAGCCCCCTCCCCGCATCGCCATCCGCTGCATTTCGGCGATTTTCGGGCCTATCTGATCGGGCGGTGCGCGGCGGTGCTGGCGCAGTATAGCATGATGATCGTGCTGGGCTGGCAGGCGTACAACATCGCGCGGGAAACGATGACGACGGCGGGCGCGTCGGCGCAGCTGGGGCTGATCGGACTGGCGCAGTTTTTGCCGCTATTCTTTCTGACGCCGCTGACCGGATGGGTCGCGGACCATTATGACCGGCGGATCATCACCCGGCTGACGCTGACGATGCTAACCGCGGCGGCGGGGTTGCTCGCCTATGCGACATATCAGGGCTTGGTCGGACTGCCGCTGATCTTCGGCATCGCCGTCATCGTCGGCATTGCCCGCGCCTTCAATGGCCCCGCTTATGGCGCGCTGGCCCCCAATCTGGTGCCGCGCGAGGTGTTGCCCAATGCCATCGCCATATCGGGCGTGGTGTGGCAGGCCGGGTCGATCGTTGGCCCGGCGCTGGGCGGCTATGCCTATGCGGCGACGCCCTGGGGTGCCTATGCGCTGGCGGCAATCCTTTATGGCGTGGCGCTGGGCGCGATGATGATGATCGGCCCGGTGCCGCAGCCTGCGCGCGACATCAGCCGCCACCCGATCCGCCAGATGATCGACGGGCTGACCTATGTGCGGACCAACCGGCTGGTGCTGGCGACGATCACGCTGGACCTGTTTGCGGTGTTGCTGGCGGGCGCGACCGCGCTGTTGCCGGTCTATGCACGCGACATATTGCATGTGGGGTCGGCGGGGCTTGGGCATCTGGCGGCCGCGCCGGGGATCGGCGCGGGGCTGGTGGCGCTGTGGTTTTCGTTTCGGCCATTGAAGAATGAAGTGGGCGTCAAGATGTTGGGGGCGGTTGTCCTGTTCGGCATTGCCACCATAGCGTTCGGTTGCACCGCCTTCCTGCCGCGCAGCATCGCGATGGAATTTGGCATCGGCGCGCTGGTCGTGCTGGGCGCGGCGGACATGATTTCGGTGTTCGTGCGCCAGTCGCTGGTGCAGTTGCATACCCCCGACGCGATGCGCGGGCGGGTGTCGAGCCTGTCGCAACTCACCATTTCCGCGTCCAACGAGCTGGGCGAGGCGGAAAGCGGTTTCCTGGCCGCGCTGGTCGGGCCGGTTGCCGCTGTTATTGGCGGCGGTATCGGTGCTATCGTCATCACCCTGTTCTGGGCGCGGCTCTTTCCCGAATTGCGCCTTGCACGCACCTTCGACCCACCCGACATAAGGGCGGCGGACCCAAGCCAGGAGAAAGCCCCATGAAAGCTGCCAATATTCTCGAAACCATCGGCAACACCCCGCATGTCCGGGTGAACCGGCTGTTTGGCGATGCGCCCGACGGCACGGAAGTCTGGATCAAGTCGGAACGCGCCAATCCGGGCGGATCGATCAAGGATCGGATCGCGCTGGCCATGATCGAGGCGGCAGAGGCGTCGGGCGACCTGCAACCGGGCGGCACCATCATCGAGCCGACATCGGGCAATACCGGCGTTGGCCTGGCCATGGTCGCGGCGGTCAAGGGCTATAAGCTGGTGCTGGTCATGCCCGAAAGCATGTCGATCGAGCGGCGGCGGCTGATGCTGGCCTATGGCGCCAGTTTCGACCTGACCCCGCGCGAAAAGGGGATGAAGGGCGCGATCGAGCGGGCGCTGGAGCTGGTGGCGCAGACCCCCAACAGCTGGATGCCGCAGCAGTTCGAGAATCCCGCCAATATCGCGGTCCATGCCCGCACCACGGCGCAGGAAATATTGGCCGACTTTGCCGACGCGCCGATCGACGTGCTGATTACCGGCGTCGGGACGGGCGGGCATATCACCGGCACGGCGGAGGTGCTGAAAAAAGCCTGGCCGGGGATCAAGGTCTATGCGGTCGAGCCGACCCTGTCGCATGTCATCAGCGGCGGTCAGCCCGGCCCGCACCCGATCCAGGGGATTGGCGCGGGCTTCATTCCGGCCAACCTGCATACCCAGCTGCTGGACGGAGTGATCCAGGTCGATCCGGCTGACGCCAAAGAATATGCAAGGCGGTCGGCGAGCGAGGAAGGGATGCTGGTTGGCATTTCATCCGGGGCGACGCTGGCGGCGATTGCGCAGAAGTTGAAGGAATTGCCCGCTGGCAGCCGGGTGCTGGGCTTCAACTATGATACGGGCGAACGCTATCTGTCTGTGCCCGATTTCCTGCCGGAATAATAGGTTAGCAGCGCCAGCGGCATGACCGACGCTTCATCCTCTAACCAGCCGCGTCCATGGGTGTGGCTGGTCTGGCTGGCGCTGTTTGTCGGCCTGCCTGCTGTCGTGGCTGGCTGGGAAAGTCGGCGGCAGGTTGTTCATGGCCAGGTCCGCTTCGCCGCCGCTGCGCGCAGCGTCCGGCCACCCAGTCCACCGCCCAAGGTCGAGCCGGTGGCCGTCTATGCGCTGGACGCGGATCGGGCGCGGGCGGTCAATGCCGCCATCCCCTTTTCGCGGCTGCGCAATCCGGCGGCGCGGCCTTTCCTGTTCAGCGGCAGCGAGACGGATCTGGCGCGGGCGGTCGATTGTCTGGCGGCGGCGCAGATTTACGAGGCAGGCGACGATTCGGTAGGGCAACGGGCGGTGGCGCAGGTGGTGCTGAACCGGGTGCGCCATCCTGCTTTCCCCAAGACCGTGTGCGGCGTCGTGTTTCAGGGGCAGGAGCGGACGACGGGCTGCCAATTCACTTTCAGTTGCGACGGCGCGCTGGCGCGCACTCCCTCCCCCGCTGCTTGGGAACGAGCGCGGGGAATCGCCAGGGGCGCGCTGGCGGGCAAGGTGTTTGCGGCGGTCGGCTATGCCACCCATTATCATACCGACTGGGTTGTACCCTATTGGAGCGGGAGCCTGGACAAGCTGACCGCCGTGGGGACGCATCTCTTCTTTCGCTGGCGTGGCTGGTGGGGGACGCCGCCAGCGTTTCGCGCCGGGAGTGCGGCGGGGGAGCCGCTGATCGGCAGGATCGCGCGGCTGTCGGCAGCGCATCATGGTGCCACCGACTTGTTGACGGCGGGATCGCCTGCCCTGTCTGCCACGGGCGCAGCCGCCGATCTCGCGGCACAGCCGCTACAGGCGATTGGCGCGGAGTCGTTGGGCAAGGAGATGGCCGGGGTGCGGCTGGTCGCGGTTGCGCCCGGAGCCAAAAGTTTTCTGGTGGAACTTGGCCGGGACAGCGGCGCGGATAGCTGGCCTGCCATCGCGCAGACATTTTGCGCCGGGCGGGGCGAGTGCCGGATCATGGCGTGGCGGGCGGGCAGCGCACCTGCCGGACTGCCGCTCAATGACAAGCAGATGGAAGCGATGAGCTTCGCCTATATCCACAATGTCGGCAGCGGATTGCAGCGCGCCTTGTGGAATTGCGCCCAGACGCCGCGCGCCGTGAAGGGCGAATGTATGCGCCAGCGCGTACCGACGACTGTTACGACCCAAGCAGGGCTGGCCGGGGTGCGATGGAAGCAACGGTTCGAAACGGTGACGATCTCGCCGGTGCCCAAATCTCCCGTTTCTGGGACCGGGACAGTCCCGGCCGCCAGCCCTTAGGCAAAGACTTATTTCGTCGCGAACTGGCCGGCTTCGGCCTTGAACATATCGCGCGCGAAGGCGCGGACGGCGGTCGCGGTCTTGAATTTTTCGTCCTGGAGCAGCGACGAGGTCAGCGGATAACCCTGCGAATTATAGCGGGTTTCCCGCACGGTCAGGCGGAAATGGCCTTCTTCATCTTTGCTGATCAGGAAGGGACGGATTGCTGCGCGGCTCATAGGGCCTCCTTTTGAATGACAGAAAAAAAGGGGAGTACCAACCGGCGCTCCCCCGACATGATCGATATTTAGCCCACCATATCCGCAACGATCTGCTTGAGCTGGTTCGCGGACAGGGTGCCGCCCGGCGTCAGGCCGGGATGATAAGGGCGCTTCCTGTCGAACAGCGAGAGCGTGGGGCGTGGGCTTCTGGGTGAATGGTTATGCAAAATTATTCCTCGCGGCCAATGCCGCGTAACAAGTGATTTGGGTCCATAGCGGCACCATGCCGGCCATGCGACCATGAGTGTGTCAGCCGCGCGCCATCGGGCGCGACCGGGGACGCTGTCAGCGCCCGCCTTTACGGGCCTTACGGGCCTGATAGCGCGCGTCGCGCGCAGCCTTGCGTTCTTCGTCGGTCAGTTCCGGCTTGATCGCGGCGGCGGCGGCTTCTGCCTCCAGACGCGCGCGCTCCACCTTGGCAGCGCGTTCTTCTTCGCGGGCGAGCTTGGCCAGGCGACGCTTTTCCTGTTCGGCAGCAGCCTTGACCTCTGCCGCAGCGGCGCGTTCGGCAGCCAGCACCGGATCGACCGGGGGCTTGGCGCGCAGCTTGGCCAGCGCCTTGTCACGCGCCTGTGTGGCGAGCGCCCTGCGTTCCTGAAAATCGGGTTCCTTATATTTCAGCATTCGTTCTAATCTGTCCTGCATTGCGCATGATATGAGAGGGATGCGCGACTATTCGCACATCCCGGCTTTCTGAGGCGCGATGGGGGACAAGAGGAGAAGCCGAGGGCAGTCCGATATCCGTCAAAAGGCGACGTAAGCAAAATCCATATAGCAGCTGTTGCAGCAAAAGGGAAGGTGCGGGGAAAAACGGGGCTGTGACTCTGGCGCGGCGGCGGCGCTTACCCCCTTCACAAAGGACTATGCCTGTCCTATATGCGCCCTTCGAAATCCGGTTCAGGCAGCTTTGCGGCATGGCAGGAACCGTCTCCCGAATCGTCCGGGGTACAGGGTCGCATTGCGCACGATCACTGGCAGTATGGGGCGAATTTGGCGGGTTACAAGACGCTGACAGTGCGGTTCGGACAGTCCCGACCCGCACTTTTTTGCGTGGATGCAGGGGTGCGAATCACCCCTTTCCATTCGCGTTCAGGCTGAATTTTCGCTGCGATGCGAAAAATACGCGACGAACGAAGGCAAGGACAACGCATGGCGACCAAGGCTCCCTCCATCAGCAACACCGGCGCAAAGAAGCGCATCAGAAAGGTGTTCGGCGACATCCACGAAGTGGTGCAGATGCCGAACCTGATTGAGGTTCAGCGCGAAAGCTATGAACAGTTCCTGCGGTCGGACCCGTCGATCGGCTATGTGTCGGGCCTGGAAAAGACGCTGCGCAGCGTGTTCCCGATCCGCGATTTCGCCGGCACCGCCGAAATGGATTTCGTCCATTACGAGCTGGAAGACCCGAAATACGACACCGAGGAATGCCGTCAGCGCGGCATCACCTATGCAGCGCCGATGCGCGTTACGCTGCGCCTGATCGTGTTCGAAGTGGATCAGGACACCGAAACCCGTTCGGTTCTGGATATCAAGGAGCAGGACGTCTATATGGGCGACATGCCCCTGATGACGGGCAACGGCACCTTCATCGTCAATGGCACCGAGCGCGTCATCGTCAGCCAGATGCACCGTTCGCCGGGCGTCCTGTTCGACCATGACCGGGGCAAGACCCATTCGTCGGGCAAATATCTGTTCGCCGCGCGCGTCATCCCCTATCGCGGGTCTTGGCTGGACTTCGAGTTCGACGCCAAGGACATCGTCAACGTCCGTATCGACCGCAAGCGCAAGCTGCCGGTCACGGCCCTGCTCTATGCGCTGGGCCTGACCGCCGAGGAAATACTGGGTCACTTCTATAACAAGGTGACCTTCGTTCGCAGCGAAGGCGGCTGGCAGATTCCTTATCTGGCAGAAGCCTGGCGCGGCCTGAAGCCTGCATTCGACATTGTCGATGGCAATTCGGGCGAAGTCGTGTTCGCCGCCGGTCACAAGATCAGCCCCCGCGCCGCCAACAAGGCGGAAAAGGACGGCCTGACCACGCTGCTGATCCCGACCGAGGAAGTCTATGGCCGCTACAGCGCCTATGACTTGATCAACGAAACCACCGGCGAGATTTACATCGAAGCCGGTGACGAAGTGACGCCCGAAAATCTGGAGAAGCTGGACAAGGCGGGCATCGACCGTCTCGAACTGCTCGACATCGACCATGTCGGCACCGGTCCGTGGATCCGCAACACGCTCAAGGCCGACAAGGCCGAAGAGCGCGATCAGGCATTGAGCGACATTTATCGCGTCATGCGCCCCGGCGAGCCGCCGACGAAGGAAACCGCCGAATCGCTGTTCGCGGGCCTCTTCTTCGATCCTGAGCGCTACGACCTGTCGGCGGTTGGCCGCGTGAAGCTGAACATGCGTCTCGACCTGGATGCCGACGACACCGTCACCACGCTGCGGACCGAGGATATCCTGGCCGTCGTCAAGGAACTGGTGAACCTGAAGGACGGCAAGGGCGAAATCGACGATATCGATAACCTCGGCAACCGTCGCGTCCGCTCTGTCGGTGAATTGCTGGAAAACCAGTATCGCGTCGGGCTGCTGCGCATGGAGCGCGCCGTCAAGGAGCGTATGTCGAGCGTCGACGTGTCGACCGTGATGCCCAACGACCTGATCAACGCCAAGCCCGCCGTGGCCGCGGTGCGTGAATTCTTTGGCTCCTCGCAGCTGTCGCAGTTCATGGATCAGACCAATCCGCTGTCGGAAGTCACCCACAAGCGCCGCGTGTCGGCGCTTGGGCCGGGTGGTCTGACGCGCGAACGTGCGGGCTTTGAAGTCCGCGACGTTCACCCGACCCATTATGGCCGTATCTGCCCGATCGAAACGCCCGAAGGCCCGAACATCGGCCTGATCAACTCGCTGGCCACGTTCAGCCGGGTGAACAAGTACGGCTTTATCGAAACGCCCTACCGCAAGGTCATCGACCATAAGGTGACGGACGAGGTCGTGTACCTGTCCGCCATGGAAGAGGCCAAGCACACGATCGCGCAGGCCAACGCCGAAGTCGATGCCGACGGCCATTTCGTCGAGGACCTCATCTCCAGCCGCGAAGCTGGCGAGTTCCTGATGGCGCCGCGCGACCACATCACCCTGATGGACGTCAGCCCCAAGCAGCTGGTGTCGGTTGCCGCATCGCTCATTCCGTTCCTGGAAAACGATGACGCCAACCGCGCGCTGATGGGATCGAACATGCAGCGTCAGGCCGTGCCTCTGGTACGCGCCGAAGCGCCGTTCGTTGGCACCGGCATGGAAGGCACGGTTGCCCGTGACTCCGGCGCGGCGGTCGCGTCCAAGCGGGCGGGCATCGTCGATCAGGTCGATGCGACCCGTATCGTCATCCGCGCCACCGGCGATATTGCGCCGGGCCAGTCGGGCGTGGACATCTACACGCTCCAGAAGTTCCAGCGTTCCAACCAGGACACCTGCATCAACCAGCGTCCGCTGGTGAAGGTCGGCGACCTCATTGAAGCAGGCGACGTCATTGCCGATGGTCCCTCGACCGAATTTGGCGAGCTGGCGCTGGGCCGCAACACGCTCGTCGCGTTCATGCCCTGGAATGGCTACAACTATGAAGACTCCATCCTGATCTCCGAGCGGATCGTGAAGGATGACGTGTTCACCTCGATCCATATCGAGGAGTTTGAAGTCATGGCCCGCGACACCAAGCTGGGGCCAGAGGACATCACCCGCGATATTCCGAACGTCGGCGAGGAAGCGCTGCGCAACCTCGACGAGGCGGGCATCGTCTATATCGGCGCCGAAGTGGAGCCCGGCGATATCCTGGTCGGCAAGATCACCCCCAAGGGTGAATCGCCGATGACCCCGGAAGAAAAGCTGCTCCGCGCGATCTTCGGTGAAAAGGCGTCCGACGTGCGTGACACGTCGCTGCGTCTGCCGCCGGGCGTTGCCGGGACGGTCGTTGAAGTGCGCGTGTTCAACCGCCACGGCATCGACAAGGACGAGCGCGCCATGGCGATCGAGCGGGAGGAAATCGACCGCCTGGCCAAGGATCGCGAGGACGAACGCGCCATCCTGAACCGTGCGACCTTCAACCGCCTTCAGGAAATGCTGATCGGCCAGACCGCCACAGCCGCGCCCAAGGGCGTGCGCAAGGGTGTCGAAATCGACGAGGCTCTGCTGGGCGAAGTCGAGCGTCATGAATGGTGGAAATTCGCGGTGGCGGACGATGTCCGTCAGGCGGGCATCGAAGCCGTCAAGGCGCAATATGACGAAGCGGTGAAGATCATCGTCGACAAGTTCGAGGATCGCGTCGACAAGCTGCAGCGTGGCGACGAACTGCCGCCGGGCGTGCTGAAGATGGTCAAGGTGTTCGTCGCGGTGAAGCGCAAGCTGCAACCGGGCGACAAGATGGCCGGCCGTCACGGGAACAAGGGCGTCATTTCGCGCATCCTGCCGGTCGAGGACATGCCGTTCCTGGAAGATGGCACCCATGTCGACATCGTGCTCAACCCGCTGGGTGTGCCGTCGCGCATGAATGTCGGGCAGATCTTCGAAACGCATCTGGGCTGGGCTGCCCGTGGCCTTGGCCAGCAGCTCAAGCACGCGCTGGAAGAATGGCGCGAGGCCAATCCCAACCCGTCGGCGGGCGACATGCCCGACGCGGTCAAGGACCGGCTGCTGACCGCTTATGGTCCGCAATATGCCGCCGAGATCGAAGCGCGGACGCCCGAACAGATCATCGATCTGGCCGAGCATCTGGAACGCGGCGTGCCGATGGCGACGCCGGTGTTCGACGGCGCGCGGGAAGCCGACGTATCGACCATGCTGGAGCTGGCGGGGCTGCATTCGTCGGGTCAGAGCGACCTGTTCGACGGCCGCACCGGCGACAAGTTCGACCGCAAGGTCACGGTCGGCATCATCTATATGTTGAAGCTGCATCACCTTGTCGACGACAAGATCCATGCCCGCTCGATCGGTCCCTACTCGCTCGTTACCCAGCAGCCGCTGGGTGGTAAGGCGCAGTTCGGTGGCCAGCGCTTCGGGGAAATGGAGGTCTGGGCGCTCCAGGCCTATGGCGCCGCCTATACGTTGCAGGAAATGCTGACGGTGAAGTCCGATGACGTGGTCGGCCGCACCAAGGTCTATGAAGCGATCGTCAAGGGCGACGATACGTTCGAAGCGGGTATCCCCGAAAGCTTCAACGTTCTCGTCAAGGAAATGCGCTCGCTGGGTCTGAACGTCGAGCTGAACACGCTCGACGAGATTCCAGAGGACGAAGGCGGCTTCGCGGCAGCGGCGGAATAAGGGATTTGCGGGCGTCGCTCACGAGCGACGCCCCTGCCCCGTCCCGCACCAGAATTTTGCCCTCATGAGGGAATGAAAAATGAACGAACTGACCAACTTCGCCAATCCGGTCGCCAAGACCGAGACATTCGACCAGATCCAGATCGGCCTTGCCTCGCCTGAGCGCATCCGGTCCTGGTCCTTCGGCGAGATCAAGAAGCCCGAAACCATCAACTATCGCACGTTCAAGCCTGAACGTGACGGCCTGTTCTGCGCGCGCATCTTTGGCCCGATCAAGGATTATGAATGCCTGTGCGGCAAGTATAAGCGCATGAAATATAAGGGCATCGTCTGCGAAAAGTGCGGTGTCGAAGTTACGGTGAGCAAGGTGCGCCGCGAGCGCATGGGCCATATCGAACTGGCCGCACCGGTTGCGCATATCTGGTTCCTGAAGTCGCTGCCTTCGCGCATCGGCCTGCTGCTCGACATGCAGTTGAAGCAGCTGGAGCGCGTCCTTTATTTCGAGAGCTATATCGTTATCGAGCCGGGCCTGACCCCGCTGGAGAAGTATCAGCTTCTGAACGAGGACGAACTGCTCGACGCGCAGGACGAATATGGCGAGGACGCCTTCTCCGCCGGGATCGGCGCCGAAGCGGTCAAGCAGATGCTGATGGATCTCGACCTTGAGGGCGAGAAGCAGGTTCTGCTTGAGGAACTGGCGACGACCAAGTCGGAGCTGAAGCCCAAGAAGATCATCAAGCGTTTGAAGGTCGTGGAAAGCTTCATCGATTCGGGCAACCGCCCCGAATGGATGATCCTGGACGTCGTGCCCGTCATCCCGCCAGAGCTGCGCCCGCTGGTGCCGCTGGACGGTGGCCGTTTCGCGACGTCGGATCTCAACGATCTCTATCGCCGCGTGATCAACCGTAACAACCGTTTGAAGCGGCTGATGGAACTGCGCGCGCCGGACATCATCGTCCGCAACGAAAAGCGCATGTTGCAGGAAGCGGTCGACGCCCTGTTCGACAATGGCCGTCGCGGCCGTGTCATCACCGGTGCCAACAAGCGTCCTCTGAAGTCGCTGTCCGACATGCTCAAGGGCAAGCAGGGCCGCTTCCGCCAGAACCTTCTGGGCAAGCGCGTCGATTATTCGGGTCGTTCGGTCATCGTCACCGGTCCTGAGCTGAAGCTGCACCAGTGCGGCCTGCCCAAGAAGATGGCGCTCGAACTGTTCAAGCCGTTCATCTACGCGCGTCTGGATGCCAAGGGTCTGTCCATGACCCTGAAGCAGGCCAAGAAGTGGGTCGAGAAGGAGCGCAAGGAAGTCTGGGACATCCTGGACGAGGTGATCCGCGAGCATCCCGTGATGCTAAACCGCGCGCCGACGCTTCACCGCCTGGGCATCCAGGCGTTCGAACCCGTGCTGATCGAGGGCAAGGCGATCCAGCTTCACCCGCTGGTCTGCTCCGCTTTCAACGCCGACTTTGACGGTGACCAGATGGCCGTCCACGTTCCGCTGAGCCTGGAAGCCCAGCTGGAAGCGCGCGTGCTGATGATGTCCACCAACAACATCCTGTCGCCAGCGAACGGCAAGCCGATCATCGTGCCGTCGCAGGACATGGTGCTGGGCATCTATTATCTGTCGATGGAGCGCGAAGGCGAGCCGGGCGAAGGCATGTTGCTGAGCGACATGCAGGAAGTGCATCAGGCGCTGTTCACCAAGTCGGTGACGCTGCACAGCAAGATCATCAGCCGCGTGCCGCAGACCGACGAGGCGGGCAACAGCTACCTCAAGCGTTATGAGACCACGCCGGGCCGCATGTTGCTGGGCGAATGTCTGCCGCAGAACCACAAGGTTCCGTTCGATGTCGTCAACCGCCTGCTGACCAAGAAGGACGTCGGCGACGTGATCGACGAGGTCTATCGTCACACCGGCCAGAAGGACACGGTGCTGTTTGCCGATGCCATCATGGCGCTGGGCTTCCGCCATGCGTTCCAGGCGGGCATTTCGTTCGGCAAGGACGACATGGTCATCCCCGACAGCAAGGTGACTTTGGTTGACGAGACCAAGGCGCTGGTGGCCGACTATGAGCAGCAATATCAGGACGGCCTGATCACCCAGCAGGAAAAGTACAATAAGGTGATCGACGCCTGGTCGGGTTGCGGCGATCGTGTCGCCAACGCGATGATGGACGAAATCCGCGCCCAGCCCAAGGACCCGCAGACCGGCCGCCTGGCGCAGATCAACTCGATCTACATGATGGCGCACTCCGGTGCGCGTGGTTCGCAGGCGCAGATGAAGCAGCTTGCGGGTATGCGCGGCCTGATGGCCAAGCCGTCGGGCGAGATCATCGAAACGCCGATCATCTCCAACTTCAAGGAAGGCCTGACCGTCCTTGAATATTTCAACTCCACCCACGGCGCCCGCAAGGGTCTGGCCGACACCGCGCTCAAGACGGCGAATTCGGGTTACCTGACCCGCCGTCTGGTCGACGTGTCGCAGGATTGCACGATCGTTGAGGAAGATTGCGGCACCGACCGCGCGCTGGAGATGAAGGCGATCGTGCAGGGCGGTTCCACCATCGCCTCGCTGGGCGAACGCATCCTGGGCCGCACCACTGCGCAGGACATTGTCGACAGCAAGGACGGCACCGTCATCATCCCGATCGGCACGTTGCTGGACGAGCCGATGATCGCCAAGATCGAGGCGATCGGCACGCAGGCGGTGAAGATCCGCAGCCCTCTCATCTGCGAAAGCAAGATGGGCGTGTGCGGCAAATGCTACGGTCGTGACCTGGCCCGCGGAACGCCGGTCAATATCGGTGAAGCGGTCGGCGTCATCGCGGCGCAGTCCATCGGTGAACCTGGCACCCAGCTGACGATGCGGACCTTCCACATCGGCGGCGCGGCGCAGCTCAATGAAACGTCGAACCTGGAAGCGATTGCCGATGGGACGCTGGAACTGCGCGACATGCCGACGATCACGGACAGCCGTGGCCGCCGCCTGTCGCTCGCCCGCAACGGCGAACTGGCGATCATCGACAATGAAGGTCGCGAACGCGCGGTGCATCGCCTGCCTTATGGTGCGACCATTCTCTTTGAGAATAACGCCCCCGTGAAGCAGGGCGACCGGATCGCCGAATGGGATCCCTTCACCATGCCGGTGATCACCGAACGTCCGGGCATCGTCAAATATGTCGACCTGATCGACAGCAAGACGCTGACCGAGCAGACCGACGAAGCGACGGGCATTTCCCAGAAGGTCGTCACCGAGCATCGTGGCTCCAGCCGCACCAAGGAGGATCTGCGTCCGCGCCTGACCCTGCTGGACGATGGTTCGGGCGAAGCGGCCCGCTACATGCTGGCCGTGGGCGCGATGCTTTCGGTCGAGGATGGTCAGACGGTGCAGGCCGGTGACGTGCTGGCGCGTGTCAGCCGCGAAGCCGCCAAGACCCGCGACATTACGGGCGGTCTGCCGCGCGTGGCCGAGCTGTTCGAGGCACGCAAGCCCAAGGACAACGCTATCATCGCCAAGGTGTCGGGCCGCGTCCAGTTCCTCAAGGACTATAAGGCAAAGCGCAAGATCGCCATCAATCCTGAAGATGGCGGTGAACCGGTCGAATATCTGATCCCCAAGAGCAAGGTGATCGACGTTCAGGAAGGCGACTATGTCAAGCGTGGCGACAATCTGATCGGCGGTTCGCCCGATCCGCACGACATTCTGGAAGTTCTCGGCATCGAGCCGTTGGCCGAATATCTGGTCGCGGAAATCCAGGAAGTCTATCGCTTGCAGGGCGTGAAGATCAACGACAAGCATATCGAGACGATCGTTCGTCAGATGTTGCAGAAGGTCGAGATCATCGAGTCCGGCGACACCACGCTGCTGGTGGGCGAGCAGGTCGATCGCGAGGAAATGGACGAGATCAACGCCAAGCTGGCGCCGGGCTTCCTGCCTGCTGCCGGCAAGCCGGTGCTGCTGGGCATCACCAAGGCCTCGCTCCAGACGCGCTCCTTCATCTCGGCGGCGTCCTTCCAGGAAACCACCCGCGTCCTCACGGAAGCGGCGGTTCAGGGCAAGAAGGACACGCTGGTTGGCCTGAAGGAAAACGTCATCGTGGGCCGTCTGATCCCGGCAGGCACGGGCGCGGGCATGAACCGCCTGCGCGTCGCCGCCTCCTCGCGGGACGCAGCAATGCGCGCCGCGCTGCGGGCGTCGAGCCAGGTCGACCTGATCGCGCCAGCCAGTGCGGCAGCCGAACATGCCGCCGAACTGCGCCAGGGACCGGAAGCCGCGATTGGCGACGATCCGCTGGGGGCCGTGCAGGGTGAAGATTTCACCACGCAGGACATGGACTGACATTTTGAAAGCGCGGGAGCCGTTTCCTACATGGGGAATGGCTCCCAAGCGCGTTGCCCATGATCGGGCAATGCCAATGCCCGCCGGATGCGTTTGACGCGCCGGCGGGCTTTTCTTTTTGCGGCATCTTTTGGGCTAAAATGCTCTTGACCTGCCCCCTGCCCCCGCCTATTTGCGGCCTCCCAAGCGCATGGCGCTAAGGATTGATGCCCGATCCTCTAATGGTAAGAGAGCGGACTCTGACTCCGTCAATCAAGGTTCGAGTCCTTGTCGGGCATCCATTAATCATCCATGCGATGCGGCTGATTTCTGCTATTCGTGCACGCATAGCCCTTGATCAGGCCGCAATCAGGCTGGGCACCGCCAAATCGGCCTCATGTTCGCGCGCCTTGCCCAACTCATAGCGGGCCTGCATCCGCATCAGCGTCTCAGCCTTCACGCCAAAAGCATGCTCGAAACGGATAGCCATGTCGGCCGAGAGCGCCGCCCGCCCGTTCAGAAGCGAGCTGATGGATTGCCGACTGACGCCGAAGGCCTGGGCCAGATTGTTGATCGAAACACCATGTGCCTCGACAATTTCCGTCTTGAGCCACTCACCGGCATGGATCGCGAACGAGGAATGAACCTTGATAGCCATCAGTGATAATCCTCCAGGTCCAGATCGGTGACGGCACCCTGCTCATTGATCGAAAAGGTCAGCCGCCAATTGCGCGTCACTGTCATCGCCCAAGTTCCGGCACGATCGCCGGTCATGGGATGAAGCCCGTAATTCGGTGGCGTCGAAAGTTCGTCCAGCGTGTCTGCGTCGATGATGAAGTTGATCATCCTGAACAGACGGTCGACCAAATCACCCGGCAGTCCTTTGGGCTTGCCAGTTTCGACAAACCGTCGGAGCGCCTTGTGGCTGATGCTCTCGATCTCCATGGATGGAAAGTATCGCTTTACATATAAATGTCAAGCATTGCTTTACATTCACGCGATGCGGACCGCTCCCTCACGCATCATCGTGCGGGTAATGTTCCTCCACGCGGCGTTGGGCGTCGGCCAGTTCGATTTCACCGATCAGCAAGGCCGCGTCACCCGTGGTGAAGCCGCTGGCTGCGTCGATGATGCCGCTCTGGCTGAAACGGCCGATAAAATTCTCGAACCGATCAAGGGCTGCGCGGACGTCGCTGGTCATGCCTGTCTCTCCCGTTATGCGGTGGCGGGGTAGAGCATATACGGCGCGCCGGACTTTGCCAGCCTATCGCATCATCCCCAGCGCCACCGCCTCCGCCACCTTGATGCCGTCGATCGCCGCCGACAGGATGCCGCCCGCATAGCCCGCGCCTTCGCCTGCCGGATAGAGCCCAGCGACGTTGAGGCTCTGGAAATCCTTGCCGCGGGTGATGCGGATGGGGGAGGATGTGCGGGTTTCCACGCCGGTCATGACCGCGTCCGGGTGGTCGTAATGGCTGATCTGGCGACCGAAAGCGGGAAGCGCCTCACGGATGGCGTCCACAACATAGTCGGGCAGGCAAAGCGACAGGTCGGTGGGGGTGACGCCCGGCTTGTAGGAGGGGACGACCTCTCCCAGCGCGGTGGACGGACGACCGGCCATGAAGTCGCCCACGGTCTGACCCGGCGCGAAATAGGAGGCACCGCCCGCGACAAAGGCAGCCGATTCCCAGCGGCGTTGCAACTCGATCCCCGCCAGCGGTCCGTCGGGATAGTCGCGGGCGGGGTCGATGCCGACCACCAGCCCTGAATTGGCGTTAAATTCGGCGCGGCTATATTGGCTCATGCCGTTGGTGACGACGCGCCCTTCCTCCGACGTGGCGGCGACGACACGGCCACCGGGGCACATGCAGAAGCTGTAGACGGTGCGGCCATTGGCGCAGTGATGGGCCAGGCTGTAGGAGGCTGCGCCCAGATCCGGGTGGCCCGCGCATTGGCCATAGCGGGCGCGATCGACCCAGCTTTGCGGATGTTCGATCCGCACGCCGATCGAGAAAGGCTTGGCTTCGATATGGACGCCGCGGGCATGCAGCATCTCGAAGGTCGGGCGGGCGCTATGGCCGACAGCGAGGACGACATGGTCGGCTTCGAGGAAGCTGCCGTCTTGTAAATGGAGGCCGCGCAGCTTTTGCGTGCCGTCGCCTGCTGGCTCCAGCGCGATGTCATCGACACGGGTTTGCCAGCGATATTCGCCGCCCAGCGCCTCGATCTGGCGGCGCATGGATTCGACCATGGTGACGAGGCGGAAGGTGCCGATATGGGGGTGGGCTTCCCATAATATGTCGTCAGGCGCACCCGCGGCGACAAACTCCTCCAGCACCTTGCGGCCCAGAAAGCGGGGGTCTTTGACCCGGCAATAGAGTTTGCCGTCGGAGAAGGTGCCTGCCCCGCCTTCGCCGAACTGGACGTTGGAATCGGGGTTCAGCTCGGCGCGGCGCCACAGCCCCCATGTGTCCTTGGTGCGTTCGCGCACCACCTTGCCGCGATCAAGGATGATCGGGCGGAATCCCATTTGCGCGAGGATGAGGCCCGCGAACAGGCCGCATGGTCCTGCGCCGATGACGACCGGACGCCGCGCCGGGCCGCCTTCAGGGGCATGGGTGACGAACTTATAGCTGGTGTCGGGCGTGGGGCGCACATCCTTGTCCCCGGCGAAGCGGGTAAGGATGGCGGGTTCATCCGTTGCGGCAATGTCGAACGTATAGACAAGCTGGATCGCGCTGCGCCGGCGGGCGTCATTGCCGCGCCGGACGAGACTGTGGGACAGAAGATCGGACGCGGCGATGCCCAGCCGGGCGCAGATGGCGGCGGGGATCGCCTCGGCAGGGTGGTCGAGCGGGAGTTGCAGGCCGGAGAGACGGATCATGGACGGGCTGTAGAGGATGTGGCTGGATAAGAAAACCGTCCGCCTTGGACAGAAGCCTGCTCCCTCATTTAATCCGTTCGGGCTGAGCTTGTCGAAGCCCCGTCCTTCTTCCCGGAAGAAAAGGACTACCCTTCGACAGGCTCAGGGCGAACGGGGTTTAGGTCGTGCGGCGCTGGCCCATGATCCATTCGCCCGCCAATGCGGCTATCATGCTGAGACCGGTCAGCGGGAAGAGCAGGCCGATCAGCAGCATCAGCCCTACAACCATGCGCTGTGCGGTGGGGCTGGCGGCGGGTGGCGGGGTGAGGCGTCCCTGTTGCCGTCGCTTCCACCACAAGACCGGCGCGGTCAGACAGAGGAGCAGGAGGCAGAGGCAGCCCGCCAACATCAGCAGGCGGTTGGCCTCGCCATATTGCTGGCCCTGATGGGTGGCGATGCCCCATTCGACGGCCTGCGCGCCGGGACCGAACATGCGCCAGTCCATATCCTGCACCACCGCGCCGGATGCGGCATCGATGGTGATGGCGCGAGCGTCCTGCGCTTGTGTTACGATGGACGCGGCCAGATAGGGCGCGCCGGGGGTGGCGGGGAGGATCAGCTGGACGCCACCGATGCCGCGCATAGTGGCGAGGCGGAGCGCTTCGTCGACGCCGATGTCGCCGGTCCTGCCCGCTGCCGCGCCGCCTTCGCGCAATGTCCAGGGCAGCGCCTCCTTCGCTGGCGTACTCCAGGGGATCACTGCCATTTTCGGGCGGCCCCAGTCATTGGCGGCGACCACGGCGCGCAGCCCCCCGCCCCACACGTCCGTCCATGGCATCCCGGTGACGGCCAGAAACAGGATGACGCCGGCGGACAGGAAACCCAGCGTGCCGTGAAGGTCACGCCAGAAGAGGCGACCCGATGCCCGACCGCGGATCGCCAGGGCGGGCTGGCCGCGCCGGGGCCAGCGCAGATAGAGGCCGGTGATGCAGAGCAGGATCGCCCAGCCTGCGACCACCTCCACCAGACGGTTGCCAACCGGGCCGGTGAGCGCGAGGCTGTGCAGATCCTTGATGACCTTCATGCCGCCGCCGCCGCGCATCTGACCCAATATCCGGCCATTGCGGGGATCGACGAAATGGACCGTGGATGGGCCAGCATCCGCCTTTGTCATCACCCGCCAGCTTTCCGACGGGCTGGCGGGGCGGACGATCTGGGTCGCCTGCGCGCCTGTCGCCTCCTCCACCGTCGCGATCAGGCGTGATGGCGGGAGAGACGAGGCCGATGGCGCATCCGAAAAATGCACCGGATAGAGCATCGCCTCTATCTCCGGCTTGTAGAGATAGAGCGCGCCCGTCACCGCCATCAGCGCCAGGATGGGCAGGACGATGAGACCGGCGTAGAAATGCCAGCGCCACATTGCCCGGTAAAAGCCTGTATCGTTCATCGTCCTGCCCCCGGATCAGAAACGCGCGCGCACGCCGCCATAGATGGCGCGGCGTTCGAGCGGGTAGAAGGCGACGCTGCCTTCGTCCGCCGCCGTGGCCGCGACGTCGGGCGTGTAGCGGACCAGTGCGCTGATGTCGCCGATCGCACGCTTCTGCGTCAGGTTGCGCGCGTCGAGGAACAGGGTGACGCCATCGCTGACCTTGGCCTGTGCGCCCAGATTGAGTAGCGCATAGCTGCCGACCCGCTTGCTGTTGACATAATCGACCCACGCGCCCTGCGGCAGCCATTCGACCGAGGGCGACAGGCTGAGCCGGTCGGTGCCGAGCCTGAGTTGCGCGCGATAGAAGTGGCGCGGCACCACGGGCAGGCGATTGTCGCCATAGATGGCGTCGTTGCGGAAGCGGAAATCGCTATATTGATAGACTTGGCGGAGCGATGCCCAGGGGGTGAAGCGGAGGTCCAACCCGGCTTCGACGCCCTGATGGCGGGTCTTGTCCGCGTTGAAGGTCGCGGCGGGAATGACGCCGGGAACGACACTATATTGCAGCATCTCGCCCCTTATGTCGGCGCGGTAGAGGCTGATGTCCCAGGATGCGATGCCGATGCGGCCACGCGTGCCGATTTCCGCCGTCCATGCCTTTTGCGCGCCGACCGGGGTGAAACCGGGTGCGCCGCCTGCCGGGGTTTGGCTCAATTCACTATAGCCGGGCAGTTCGACCGAGCGGTTGTAATTGGCGTAGAATTGCGGGGCGTCGTCGGGCTGGTAGAGCAAGCCGATCTTGGGCGAGAAGGCATCGAAGCTGGCGTCGCCGCTGCGTTGCGGGGCGAAGCGGTTGTCGATCAGCCGTTCGCCATGGGTGTAGACGCCGCCTGCGATCAGCCACAGGCCGGGCGTGGGGGCTACACGGACTTCGCCATAGCTGTTGATCGTCTGGGCGCGCACTCTGGCATAGGCGGTCGGCGCGCCGGATTGGCCCGCGATATTGACGAACTGGCGCGCCGTCCCCTTACCGAAGCGCGCCTGACTGCCCAGCGTCACCTCCACCGGCACACCGCCCAGATCGCCCGCCAGATCGAGGCTGGCGAAAGCGCCGCGATCTTCCGATTTCTGGTCGATGACCTGAAAGATGGGATGGAAGAGCTGCTTGGCGCTGTAATGGACGCCGACCACCAGTTGGCCGCTGCCGAGTTGGATCGTGGTGCGGTTTTGCAGGCGGATCGAATCGATGTCGCGCGCCTGATCGCCGGTGAAATTGCCCTTGGTCGGATCGGTCAGGACGGATTTTTCGCTGAGCGACCCGGACAGTTTCTGGCGGATCGTCTGGGCGCTGGCATAGAAGCGGGTTTCGATCCGGTCGCTGATCTTGAGGCCCACATTGCCGTTCAAGCGATAGGATTTTCGCTTGCCATGGTCGCGGTCGCCATCCGATCGGTCGCTGGTGATCGCGGCAAAGGCATCGCCGGTTTCGTTGGCATAGCCATAGGCGGCCTTGGTGCGGATGGTGTCGAAGCTGCCGCCATCGACGCGCAGTTCGACGCCCGGCGCACTGCGTCCGGTCGGCGTCACCGCGTTGATCGCGCCGCCCAGCGTCGATCCGCCAAAGCGCAGAGCGTTGCCGCCGCGATAGACTTCGAGATGCTGAAAGACTTGCGGGTCCAGTTCCTGAAAGTCGCCATTGTCATCGGCCATGTTGATCGGGATGCCATCCTGCAACAGGGTCAGGCCGCGCATGTGGAAGCCGCGCGACAGGCCGGACCCGCGAATGGAGATGCGGACCTCCTGCCCGAAGCGCGGCTGGGTATAGACGCCGGGGGAGAAGGTCAGCGCGTCGCGCAGGGAGACGGCGAGTTTGTTTTCATAATCTTCGGCGGCCACGACATCGACACCGCCGGGGGTGCGCTGGACGCGGGTGGCGGCTTGCTCGGCAAGCGCGCTGGCGGTGACGATGATGCGGCTTTGGTCAGGAGCTTCGTTGGCGAAGGCGGGGACGGCGGACAGAACGCAGGCGATAGCGCACAGCGACGCGCTGCGTGTTGCATGGGTGATACGCATGGATTTTAACCTATTGATATAGTGTTTTTTGTCCTGACTTTATTCGGTCAGGATGGGGCCGGGGAAATTGCGTCCTGCCCCGTGTGGGGCGGGGCTATCGCATATGAAGCCCTGCCCTTGTTACTCGTCACCCTGAACTTGTTTCAGGGTCCATTTCTCGTCCCCAGCGGCGGCTGTTGAGGCACGATGGATGCTGAAACAAGTTCAGCATGACGAAGTAAATTAGGGTCCGGCTCATACGCGACAGCCCTCCCCCAAAAGGGAGGATTACAGGATCGCAGGCGGCCCTGATGAAGGCGGCGGTGGCGCGGCGAGGCGGGCGATCAGGCCGGTTTTGAGCGCGAAGGCGATTGGGCCATGGGCCAGTTGCCAGGCAGGCAAGGGCAGGGCGGCCAATAACAAAGGCGGCACGGCGGGCTGGAGCGAGGCGGCGAAGGCGCAGGGCATGGACCCGGCCATACCGTCGTCGGGCGCATGATCGCCCTTGCCCGGTGCGGAGTCGCGATCGACCAGGACGTTGATCGCGCCCTGCCCGGTGCAGAGGGTCACGATAACGCCTTTGTCCGTGCGGACCGGCATGAAGCCCGACGGCACCAGCAATTGCACGGCGAACACGAGCAGCGCCAATGCGGCAAGCAGGCCGCGCGCGGTGCTGGAATGTCTGATGGCCCCCGTCATGACGCGGTCGCTCTAGCGGCAAGCGTCCGGCCTGTCACCAAGACAACTGGTCCATGTCGCGCTGCCCTCACTCACCTTGACGTAAACGTAAAGCTGCATTACATCACCTGCCATGGACACGCGCAGCAGCATCGCCGGCATCGAGCTACCCGATCATCGGGACCAGCAGAGCTATAGTATTTCCGACCTGTCCGAGGAGTTCGGCGTCACCGCCCGCGCCCTGCGATTCTATGAGGATGAAGGGCTGATCGCGCCGGAACGCCAGGGTCTGGCCCGCATCTATTCGCGGCGCGACCGCGCGCGGCTGGCGTGGATTTTGCGCGGCAAGCGGGTCGGTTTCAGCCTGACCGAGATTCGCGAGATGATCGACCTGTATGATGCCGACGAGGAACATGAGGAGCAGCGCCGCGTCACCATCGCCAAATGTCAGGCGCGGATCGAGCTGCTGACCCGGCAGAAAGACGATATTGACGCAGCCATTGCCGAACTGGCGAGTTTCGTCGCTGCCATCGCCAAAGACTGAACCCCCTCCCCCCTCCCCCCAATAACAAAAACGCCCGGAGACGATCATGCCCAGTTACACGCCCCCCGTCCGTGACACACGTTTCGTGCTTGACCATGTCATCGGGCTGGAACGTTATGCCAACCTGCCCGGCTTTGAAAATGCGACCCCCGATCTGGTTGAGGCGATCCTGACCGAAGGCGGCAAGATCGCGGCCGAAGTGCTGTTTCCGCTCAATGCTGTGGGCGACAAGGAAGGTTGCACCCGCCATGCCGATGGCAGCGTGACCACGCCGACCGGCTTCAAGGATGCGTTTAACCAATTTGTCGCGGGCGGCTGGACCACGCTCCATTCGCCGACCGAATTTGGCGGCCAGGGGCTACCGAGCGTGGTGGCGACGGCAGTGGACGAATATATATTGTCGGCCAATCAGGCGTTTGAAATGTATCATGGCCTGACGGCAGGCGCGGTCGCGGCGCTGATCGCCAAGGGCAGCGACGAGCTGCAACAGCGCTATATCCCCAAGATGGTATCAGGCGAATGGACCGGCACGATGAACCTGACCGAGCCGCATTGCGGCACTGATCTGGGCCTCATCAAGACCAAGGCCGTACCCAATGCCGACGGCAGCTTTGCGATCACCGGCACCAAGATCTTCATTTCGGCGGGCGAGCATGACCTGTCGGACAATATCATCCATCTGGTGTTGGCCAAGACGCCGGGGGCGCCCGACAGCAGCAAGGGCATTTCGCTGTTCGTCGTTCCCAAGATCATGGTCCATGACGACGGATCGCTGGGTGGTCGTAACGCGGTGTCCTGCGGTTCGATCGAGCATAAGATGGGCATCCATGGCAACGCCACCTGCGTCATGAATTATGACGGCGCGACCGGCTGGATGGTCGGCGAGGAGAATAAGGGGCTGGCCGCGATGTTCATCATGATGAACGCGGCGCGGCTGGGCGTTGGCCTGCAAGGCCTGGGACAGGCCGAGATCGCTTTGCAGAATGCAGTCCATTACGCCCGTGACCGGCGGCAGGGCCGCGCGCTGACCGGGCCGAAGGAGCCGGAAGAGAAGGCCGATACGCTGTTCGTCCATCCCGACGTGCGCCGGATGCTGATGGAAGGCAAGGCGATCACCGAAGGGCTGCGCGCGCTGATCCTGTGGGGGGCGTTGCAGGTCGACCTGTCGCACCACGCCGCCACCGAGGAGGAGCGTCAAATGGCGGATGATCTCATCGGCCTGCTGATCCCGGTGATCAAGGGCTATGGCACCGACAAGGGTTTCGACGTTGCCGTGTCCAGCCAGCAGGTGTTTGGCGGCCATGGCTATATCTGGGAAAATGGCGTGGAGCAGTATGTCCGCGACGCGCGCATCGCCCAGATTTACGAAGGCACCAACGGGGTGCAGGCGATGGATCTGGTCGGCCGCAAGCTGGCGATGAACGGCGGGCGCGCATTGCAGGCGTTCCTGAAGATCATCGCGACCGAAGTGGCCGACGCGAAGGCCGAGCCTAAGCTGGCGGCGCTGGCCGAAGCGCTGGAAAAGGCGACCGGCCAGTTGCAGGCCGCGACCATGTGGCTGATGCAGAATGCGATGAAAAACCCCGACAATGCAGGCGCAGGCGCGCATCATTATATGCATATCCTGGGCATCGTTGCGACCGGGCTGATGTGGCTGCGCATGGCCAAGGCCGCGACCGGGCTGCTGGCGGCGGGCGAAGGGGACGCAAAGTTTCTGGAGGCCAAGCTGGTGACGGCGCGCTTCTTTGCCGAGCGGATCATGCCCGACGCGGGATCGCTGCGCCGCAAGATAGAGAGCGGGGCCGACGCGCTGATGGCGCTGGACCCGGATATGTTCCTGGCGGCGTAAGGCGCTTTCATGCCCAACAAAAAAGGCTCCCCTGCCAGTGCGGGGGAGCCTTTTTCGTTCTGCGAGAGAGGGGCTTATTCCTCGCCATTATCCTTGACGCCGACGGTGGGGACTTCAACGGTTGTTTTCTTGGTGCCAACGACAACTTCCTTGGAATCGACGTCGACGTCAGGCAGATCACCGCCCTTGACGCTGACTTCAGGCATGTCGCCGCCGGAGACGTCCGCTTTCCAGAAGCCAGTGGCGAACAGCAGGCCGACAATAGCCAGGATAGCGATCAGCACGATGCCGATCGTGCGGCCCGACCCTCTTTTTTCGACAATCACGCGGCGATCATCATATCCGTCGTTGCGAACGTCAACCATCAGTCCCTCCTAAGCTTCATTGTAGTCCAGAAACGGCCCGGCAATGTTTTTGGTTCCTGTCCGGCCCGACCATTTCCATTCTGGCTATCCCGTTCCGGCGGCGATAGCGTGGCGCGACGGCGGTGGAGGATGATGTGCAGGACGATATGACCCCTCTCCCCGTTGTCGCCAGCCCCACACGCACGCTGGGCCTCGCCGCCTGTATTGCGCTGGTGATGGGGAATATGATCGGGTCGGGGGTGTTCCTGCTGCCCGCTGCGCTGGCGCCGTTCGGGTGGGATGCGGTGGCGGGGTGGGGGTTTACGATTGCGGGGTCGCTGGTTCTGGCCTTTGTGATTGCGCGGTTGACGGTGGCGTTGCCGGGGACGAGTGCGGCGCAGATTATTGCGCGCGCCTTTGGGCCACTGGCGGGGTTTGCGATTGGCTGGATTTACTGGCTGTCGATCATCATCACCAATGTCACGATCGCCGTGGCGGCGACGGCGAATCTGTCCAGCGTGATGCCGGTGCTGGCGCGACCGGGTGCCGGGGCGCTCTGTTCGATCGGCTTTTTGTGGGCGATGACCGGGATCAATCTGATCGGCGCACGGGCGGCGGGGGTGACGCAGATTGTCACGACGCTGATCAAGCTGATCCCGATTGCGGTGGTGCTGCTACTGCTGGTCGTAACGGCGGCGAGCGGGACCGCGCAGGTCGCGCCCTTCCCGGCGCAGGGGCTGACCGGGGCAGGCATTACCGCGTCGGCGGCGCTGACTTTATGGGCGCTGCTGGGGTTTGAATCGGCCAGCGTGGCGGCGGACAAGGTCCGTGATCCGGCACGGACGATCCCGCGTGCGACGCTGATCGGCACGGCGGCGACGGGGCTGATCTATCTGCTGGTCTGTTCAGGGATCGCGCTGACCCTGCCAGCGGCGGAGACGCAGACCGGGTCGCCCTTTGGCGCTTTCGTCAGCCATTATTGGTCGCCCGGCCCGGCGCGCTTCATCGCTTTGTTCGTGGCGATCAGTTGCCTTGGCGCGCTGAATGGCTGGACGCTGCTGATGGGGGAAGTGCCGCTGGCGATGGCGCGGGCGGGGGAATTGCCGCGCTGGCTGGCGGGGACCAATGCCAAGGGGACGCCGGTGCGCGGGCTGATATTGTCCACAATGCTGGCCAGCCTGTTGCTGATCGCCAATAGTTTGCAGGGGCTGGTGGCGTTGTTCACCGCCATGGCGCTGCTGGCGACGTCGGCGACGCTGTGGCTCTATGTGGGGTGCGCGCTGGCGAGTATGCGGTTTCGGGTGGTGGTGCCGGCCGCGATTGTGGGGCTGGGTTATGCGTTGTGGACGCTGTGGGGTGCGGGGGTTGTTGCGAGCGGGTCGAGTGTGCTGCTGATGGCGGCGGGGTTGCCGTTTTACTGGTGGGCGCGGAATAGTCCGCACCGTTCCAACAACCGTTCGGGCTGAGCGAGGTCGAAGCCTTCTACTGAGCGAAGCGAAGTGCCTTCACTGCGTTCAGGCGTGCCCTTCGACTTCGCTCAGGGTGAACAGTGGTTGGATCAATCCCCCCACAAATCCTTGATCTTGCCAAAGAAGCCGGTGGAGGCCGGGCATTCTTCGCCGGTTTCGGTCTCGCGGAAGGCTTCGAGCAGTTCCTTCTGCTTCGCGGTCAGTTTCGTGGGGGTTTCGACGTCGATCTGGACGACGAGATCGCCCTGCCCGCGTCCGTTGAGGACCGGCATACCCGCGCCGCGCTGGCGGAGTTGCTTGCCCGACTGGATGCCGACCGGGATCTTGATGGCGTGGCGCACGCCGTCAAGACCGGGGACTTCGATCGTGCCGCCCAGCGCCGCCGTGGTGAAGCTGACCGGGCAGCGGCAGAAGAGGGTCGTGCCGTCCCGCTCGAACAGCGAATGGCGTTTGACGTGCAGGAAGATGTAGAGATCGCCAGCCGGTGCGCCGCGCGCGCCCGCCTCGCCCTCGCCCGACAGGCGGATGCGGGTGCCGTCGTCGACGCCCGCGGGGACGTTGACCGACAGCGTCTTGGGCTTGTCCACCCGTCCTTCGCCCCGGCACGACCGGCAGGGGCTTTCGATCACCTTGCCCGCGCCATGACAGGACGGGCAGGTGCGTTCGACCACGAAAAAGCCCTGCTGCGCGCGGACCTGACCATGGCCCTTGCAGGTATGGCAGGTCTTGGCACCGGTGCCGGGCTGCGCGCCCGACCCTTCGCAACTGTCGCAGGCAGCGGACACCTCAATCTCGATTTCGGTCTGCTTGCCATGATAGGCTTCGTCGAGCGTGATTTCGAGGTCGTAGCGCAGGTCGGCGCCGCGCCGCTGCTGCTGGCGACCGCCGCCGCCAAAGCCACCGCCCTGGCCAAAAATCGTCTCGAATATATCGCCCAGGTCGGAAAAGCCGCCAGCGCCGCCGCCGTGGAAACCGCCGCCGCCGCCCTGTTGCTGCTGCTTGAAGGCCGCATGACCAAAACGGTCATAGGCGGCGCGCTTCTGCGGGTCTTTCAGGACCTCATAGGCTTCCGAGACCGCCTTGAATTTGGCTTCGCTGTCGGTGCATCCACCGGTCTTGTCCGGGTGATATTTCATCGCCAGCTTGCGATAGGCGCTCTTGAGAACCCCGGCGTCGGCGGTGCGCTCGACTTCGAGCAGCGTATAATAGTCGATTTCGGTCGTCATTCGGACCCCCGCCCGCCAACTCCGTCACCCCGGCCTGTGCCGGAATGACGGATATGGGGCTTCAGCTTCAAGCCTTGTTGTCGTCCACTTCGGAGAATTCGGCGTCGACGACATCGTCGTCAGCCTTGGGCGCGTCGGCACCCGGAGCGGCAGCCGCAGCCTGCTCCTTCTCATAAATGGCCTGGCCCAGCTTCATCGCGACCGTGGCGAGTTCCTGCGCCTTGGCTTTCATCGCGTCGGCGTCGCCGCTTTCGATCGCAGCCTTGGTGTCGGCGATGGCGGTTTCGATCTCGCCCTTCAGGCTTGCATCGACCTTGTCGCCATGTTCGGACAGCTGCTGCTCGGTCGTGTGGACCAGGCTTTCGGCGTTGTTCTTGGCTTCGGCCGATTCGCGACGCTTCTTATCCTCTTCGGCGAAGCGTTCGGCGTCCTTGACCATCTGGTCGATGTCGGCGTCGGACAGGCCGCCCGATGCCTGGATGCGGATCTGCTGTTCCTTGCCGGTGCCTTTGTCCTTGGCGCTGACATTCACAAGCCCGTTGGCGTCGATGTCGAACGTTACCTCGATCTGCGGCACGCCGCGGGGGGCTGGCGGGATGCCGAGCAGGTCGAACTGGCCGAGGATCTTATTGTCCGCCGCCATTTCACGCTCGCCCTGGAACACGCGGATGGTCACCGCCTGCTGGTTATCGTCGGCCGTCGAATAGACCTGCGACTTTTTGGCAGGGATGGTGGTGTTGCGATCGATCATCCGGGTGAACACGCCGCCCAGCGTTTCGATGCCGAGCGACAGCGGCGTCACGTCGAGCAGCAGCACGTCCTTGACGTCGCCCTGCAACACGCCCGCCTGGATCGCCGCGCCCATGGCGACGACTTCGTCCGGGTTCACGCCGGTGTGCGGTTCCTTGCCGAAAAATTCCTTCACGGCTTCGCGCACCTTGGGCATCCGCGTCATGCCGCCGACGAGGACGACTTCGCTGATCTCGCTGGCGGAGACGCCTGCGTCGGCCATCGCCTTCTTGCAGGGTTCCATCGTGCGCTTGATGAGATCGGCCACCAGACGCTCCAGATCGGCGCGGGTGATAGACTTCACCAGATGCTTGGGACCGTTCTGGTCGGCGGTGATGAAGGGCAGGTTGACTTCGGTGGTCTGGGCCGAGGACAGTTCGATCTTCGCCTTTTCAGCGGCTTCCTTGAGACGCTGGAGCGCCAGCTTGTCTTTGGTCAGGTCAATGCCTTCGGACTTCTGGAAGTCGGCGGCCAGGAATTCTACCAGCTTGGCGTCGAAATCTTCGCCGCCCAGGAAGGTGTCGCCATTGGTCGACTTCACTTCAAACACGCCATCGCCGATTTCCAGGATGGAGATGTCGAACGTGCCGCCGCCAAGGTCATAGACCGCGATCGTCTTGCCGTCCTGCTTGTCGAGACCATAGGCCAGCGCCGCCGCGGTCGGCTCGTTGATGATGCGCAGCACTTCAAGGCCTGCAATCTGGCCGGCGTCTTTGGTCGCCTGACGCTGGGCGTCGTTGAAATAGGCAGGGACGGTGATCACCGCCTGTGTGACGGTTTCGCCCAGATAGCTCTCGGCGGTTTCCTTCATCTTTTGCAGGATGAAGGCGCTGATCTGCGAGGGGCTGTAATCCTGGCCACCGGCCTTGACCCATGCGTCGCCGTTTGGACCCTTGCTGATGTCATAGGGGACGAGTTCCATGTCCTTCTTGGTCATGGGATCGTCAAAGCGGCGGCCGATCAGGCGCTTGACCGCGAAAATCGTGCTGTCCGGGTTGGTGACCGCCTGGCGCTTGGCCGGCTGACCGATCAGGCGTTCGCCATCCTTGGCGAAGGCGACGATCGAAGGCGTCGTGCGCGCGCCTTCCGCATTTTCGATTACCTTGGGCTTGCCACCGTCCATGACGGCGACGCAGCTGTTGGTGGTGCCAAGGTCGATACCGATAACTTTTGCCATTGTGTCCTCTTTGAACCCCAAATTCTATTCAGCGGTTGATGGCCCCATACCTCACGAAAGCGCCAAGGCAAGGCCAGTTTGCATGGGCGATATAGGGGCGCTTTTGCTTGGCACAAGAAGCTGGGGCGATTAGCTATGCATAGCGACCGGAAACGAGACAGTCAGGAACATGAAGATGCGCGCGCCCTTTGCCCTTTTTGCCCTTTTGGCGCCGCTGGCGCTGGCCGCGTGCGGCGACCCGGCACCCACCTATATCGACCAGGCCTGGGTGCGGCTCAGCCCCAATAAGGAGACGCCGTCGGCGGGCTATTTCGTGGCCCATGGCGGTGACGCGGGCGGGCAGATTCGCGGGGTGCTGACCGACTATGCGCTCAAGGTCGAGATGCATGAAAGCATCGACAAGGACGGCATGATGACGATGGAGCGAGTCGACAGCGTCGATGTTCCGGCCAAGGGGGAGATCGCCTTTGCGCCGGGCGGCAAGCATCTGATGCTGTGGGGGGTCAATGAGACAGCGATCGGCCGGGGCAAGATGCAGCTGACCTTCCTGATGGCCAATGGCGACAGGTTGCTGGTGGACGCGGTGATCCGCAAGCCCGAACCAGCGGGCGCCGGTGCGGCCAAAACCGGCGAGCATGAGGGCCATTGAGCAGCCGTTACCTGACGCGCGATGAGGTTGCGCTGGCGCGGGGCATGTTTGGGCAAGCCATCGATTATGACCGGGTGCGGGTGCATGATCGCAAATGGTGGCCGTTTCAGCCCAGGGGCGTGACGATGGCGCCCGATGGTGACCTGTGGTTTCATCCTGATGGCGGGCTGTTCTGCGCGGATTTTTGTGACAGTCCGCTGCACATACAGGGGCATTTCATTCACGAGATGACCCATGTGTGGCAGGCACAGCGGTCGGGGCGGTGGTGGCTGCCGCTGATGCGTCACCCCTTTTGCCGCTATGACTATGAGGTCGTGCCGGGCAAACCGTTCGCGCGCTATGGCATCGAGCAGCAGGCGGAGATTGTGCGTCATGCGTTTTTGTTGCGGCAGGGCGTGATGGTCGAGGGGAAACCAGGGCTGGAGGCTTATGAGGGGCTGCTGCCCTTTGGTTGAAGCGATTACCCAAATCGGGTAATATGCCAGGATGAGCAAATCCACTTCCGTCGCACTGAGCGACCATTTCCGTGCCTTTGCCGAGCGCAAGGTGGCCGAGGGCCGGTTCGGATCGACCAGCGAGGTCGTCCGTGCGGGATTGCGGCTGCTGGAAATGGAGGAGGAGAAGCTGGAGGCATTGCGGGCGGCCCTGATCGAAGGTGAAGAGAGTGGCGTCCTGCATGACTTCGACATGCGTAAATGGATTGATCGTCGGTTTCCTGAGGCGTGACCGCTGCCGTCAGTTTTGCCGTTGCTGCCGAACGTGATCTGGCGGAAATATCGACATATACCGAAACGGAATGGGGCGCGGCGCAAGCCAAGGCCTATCTGGTTGCGATTGCCGATGCGATCGACCGGATCGCTGCCTATTCAGGCATCGGCAGCCCGATCGACGATGTTCGCGGCGGATACCGCAAGTTTCGTGTGGAAAGGCACAATATATATTATCGCCATCGCGGGACGGGAATCGAAATCGTCCGCATCCTGCATCAGCGCGCAGATCATACTGCCAAGCTGCAATAAAAAGGGCGGACCTTCCGGCCCGCCCCTTCTGACTTCTCAACCTGATCGCAGATCAATAAACCCGCGCCTTGGGCTTCACATATTCTGCTTCGTCGGTCATCGTATAGTCGTGGACCGGGCGATAATCGAGCGTCACCTTGCCGTCCGAACCGCCCCAGCCTTCAAACCAGCTGATGGTGTGCTTCATCCAGTTGTCGTCGTCGCGATTCGGGAAATCCTCATGCGCGTGGGCGCCGCGTGATTCCTTGCGGGCTTCGGCGCCTTCCATCGTGCAGATCGCCTGGCTCATCAGATTGTCGAGTTCCAGCGTTTCGACCAGGTCGGTGTTCCAGATCAGTGAGCGATCGCTGACCTTCACGTCCTGGAGCCGCTTGTTGACCGCCTGCATCCGGGTGACACCTTCGGACAGCAGCGCGCTGTCGCGGAACACGGCGGCGTGCTTCTGCATGGTGCGCTGCATGTCGAGGCGGATGTCCGCCGTGGGCGTCGCGCCCTTCGCATTGCGATAATGGTCGAGGCGACCGAGGGCCAGATCGGCGGCGTCCGATGGCAGCGGCTTGTGCGGCGCGTTGGGCTTGAGATTATCCTTGAGGAACAAGCCCGTAGCGCGGCCGAACACGACAAGGTCGATCAGCGAGTTGGAGCCGAGGCGATTCGCGCCATGGACCGACACGCAGGCCGCTTCGCCGACCGCGAACAGGCCGGGGACGATGACTTCCGGATCGTCGCCCTTCTTGGTCACAACCTGGCCATGATAATTGCACGGGATGCCGCCCATATTATAGTGGACGGTCGGCGTCACCGGCAGCGGCTGGCGGGTCAGATCGACGCCCGCGAAAATCTTGCCGCTTTCGGTGATGCCGGGCAGGCGTTCGGCCAGCACTTTGGGATCGATATGGTCGAGGTGCAGGAAGATATGATCCTTATGCTCGCCCACGCCCCGTCCTTCGCGCATTTCCATCGCCATCGAACGGGACACGACGTCGCGTGACGCCAGATCCTTGGCTGATGGGGCATAGCGTTCCATGAACCGCTCGCCCTCGGAGTTGGTGAGGTAACCGCCCTCGCCCCGCGCGCCTTCGGTGATCAGCACGCCCGCGCCGTAAATGCCGGTCGGGTGGAACTGCACGAACTCCAGATCCTGCAAGGGCAGGCCTGCGCGCAGCACCATGCCGCCGCCGTCGCCGGTGCAGCTATGCGCCGAGGTGGCGGAGAAATAAGCCCGGCCATAGCCGCCCGTCGCCAGCACGACGGCATGGCTGCGGAAGCGGTGGATCGAGCCATCTTCCATGCACAAGGCGATCACGCCCCGGCATTCGCCATTTTCCATGATCAGGTCGATGGCGAAATATTCGATGTAGAAGTCCGCGTCATATTTCAGCGACTGCTGATAGAGCGCGTGCAGCATGGCGTGGCCGGTACGGTCGGCCGCGGCGCAGGTGCGCTGCACCGGCGGGCCAGCGCCCATATTCTGCATATGGCCGCCAAAGGGACGCTGGTAGATCGTCCCGTCCTCGTTGCGGCTGAACGGCACACCGGCATGTTCCAACTCGATGACGGCGGCAGGTGCTTCGCGCACCATATATTCGATCGCGTCCTGATCGCCCAGCCAGTCCGACCCCTTGACGGTGTCGTACATATGCCAGGTCCAGTGATCGGGCGAGTTGTTGCCCAGCGACGCGGCGATGCCGCCCTGCGCCGCGACGGTGTGGCTGCGCGTGGGAAACAGCTTGGTGATGCAGGCGGTCTTGAGGCCCGCTTCGGCGCTGCCCATGGTCGCGCGCAGGCCCGAACCGCCAGCACCGACAACCACGGTGTCATACACATGGTCGATGATCTTATAGGCTTGCGTCATTATTCGACGACCCCCGTGAAGGCGATCTTGGCGATCGCAAAGACGCCCGCGGCTGCGCCGCCAAAGGCATAGAAGTTGAGCAGCAGCATCGAGAAGAAGGCCAGCCCCTTGTCGTGGACATAATCTTCCAGCATCACCTGCATGCCGAGGCGCAGGTGCCAGAAAATGCTGACGATCATCAGCATCATCGGCACCGCGACCAGCGGGTTGGCGATCCACAGCACGACGCTGTCATAGTCGAGGCCCGGCAGGCTCAAGAGGCTGAAGATCAGCCACAGCACCAGCAGCAGGTTGCCGACGGCAGTATAGCGCTGCGCCAGCCAGTGGTGCGCGCCATGCCGCGCCGATCCGAGGCCACGGACGCGGCCGATACCAGTACCGTTGCCCATCAGAAGGCCTTTCCGAAAATATAGAGCCAGATAAGGCCGGTCACCAGCACCGACGCGACCATCGCTGCGATCGACCAGCTTTTGTTGGTGCGCAGTTCATAGCCCGCGCCCATATCTAGGACGAAGTGGCGCAGACCCGAAAAGAGATGCTGGAAAAAGGCCCAGGTGATGCCGATCATCACCAGATAGCCAAGGGGCGATGTCGCGCATGTGATGAAGGTCGCATAGGCTTCCGGCCCAGTCGCGGCGGCCATCAGCCACCAGACCAGACCCAGCGCGCCTACGGTCGCAAGGCCGTTGCCGGTTACGCGGTGCAAAATGGAGATGGCCATCGCCGGCCCCCATTTCCAGATCGTCAAATGCGGCGAGAGCGGCCGGCTGTTGGATCGCGCCATGTCTACCCTTGTCCCTATAAGTCCCTTAAGTGCGATCCCCTTAAGAGCGAACGCGGATGAGGGCAAGCCACGCAAAGCATCGCTGCCCCAACGACCGTGTCCCGCGATCATAAGAAGTGATTAACCAAAGCGCGCTAAGGTCTGCTTGCTAAAGACCATTGCACCAACAGGGGCTGTCCCATCATGTCGTCCTTCGCCGCATCGCCTGCCCACATCCTGAACGAGAGCGTCAGCCCGGATTTGATCCTGAAAATCGATCCGACCGACAGATTTTCCCAGGGCGCGCGGGAAATCGGCCTGCTGATCCAGGACAGCATGGCTAGCGTGGGAGACGTTTTTTTCACGACATATATGCGGGAAACCGGACTGCGCGACAAACTCAGCCCCGCCGCCGTGAGCGCGATCGAGGCGGCGACGCATCAATATGTCGAACAGAAATTGCTGCATTTCAAAGATGCCCTATGGGCGCAGTCGTCTGCCAATTGCGTGCGCAGTGCGCGCAAACATGGGGTTTCTGTGCGATCTGTGCTGGCGGCCGTAGCTGCAGCGAACGAAAAAATCATCGAACTCGTCTGGCAATATAGTCGCGACGACGAAGCCCGCAAACAGCGACTGACCATCATCATGCTCCACATCTCGATGATGGACTCAGGCTTTATGAGCAACGTCCTGTCGAGCGATCAGGCCGAAGCGCAGCGCGCCGAGCGGCAGCGCTTCGGTTCCCTGTTCGAACAGCGAATCGTCGGCGAAATCGACGGCGCGACGCGCCTTGGCGAATCGCTGCGTGAACAGGCCAAGGATGCGTCCGCCGCCACCCGTGGGATGCTGGGCAAGGCGTCGGAAGTCGCAGCAGCCGCAGAACAATCCGCCCTCGCGATGCGGGAAGCCGCGCGCACATCGGCCGGGCTGATCCGCGCGATCGAGGATGCACGTACCGAAGTGGAAGGCGCGGCCGGCGTTGCCCTGCGCGCCGCCAAACAATCGGGCGACGCGGTCACCATGTCGTCCACCCTGTCCGACCATGCCAAGTCGATCGAATCGATCCTGGGCCTGATCCGCGACATTGCCGGGCAGACCAATTTGCTGGCGCTCAACGCCACGATCGAGGCGGCGCGCGCAGGCGATGCCGGACGCGGCTTTGCCGTGGTGGCGCAGGAAGTCAAAAGCCTGGCCAACCAGACCGCGCGCGCGACCGACGAGATTGCCGGCAAGATCGCCGACATTCAGGCATCGACCCGCCAGTCGGTGGAAACCAACGAACGCATCCGCGACACGGTGGGCGAAGTGCAGGCCAGTGCCGAGCGCATCCGCCACGCGATGGACGCGCAGGCGCAGACCGTCACCATGATCACCGCCGCCGTCGATGAAACGGCGCTGGCCGCCGATTCGATGTCGACCACCATTTCGGCGATCCGGCAGGACACCGAAGTCGTCGCTTCGGAAATCGACCAATTGGAACGCGGTTTCGTCAGCGTCGAAGGCAAGCTTGCCAGCTTGCGTCATGCATCGTCCGATTTCGGGCGGCAGGTCGCGTAAGCGCGCGGCTTCCCCTGCCCTTCTCGCTCGGCTAAAGGCGGCGGCATGACCGCTGCCACACATTCCGCACAAAGCTGGAAAGTCACCCTGCCCTGCACCCGCGCCGAGGCCGAAGCGCTGGACGGGGATATTGCCGCCTTTGCGCTGATGGACCGCCCGCCGGTGCTGATGACCAGCGAAGCGGCACCCGACGATGATAATGCCTGGCAGCTCGACGCCTATTTCGAGGGCAAGCCCAGCGCCGCTGCGATCAAGTTGCTGCGCTCTATGGTGCCCAGCGCCGCCGGAGCCAAGCCGCTGGTCGAGGCGCTGCCGGACGAGGATTGGGTGACGCTGAGCCAGCAGGGGCTTGAAGCGGTCACCGCCGGACGCTTCCATGTCCGCAACCTCGCCAGCGACCCGGAGCAGCCGGGTCAGGTCAATATATTGATCGCCGCCAGCCGCGCCTTTGGCACTGGCCAGCATGAAACCACGGCCGGGTGCCTGGCCATGCTGGACCGGATGCGCCGGGTCGGGATGCGGTTCAACAATATCGCCGACATCGGCACCGGCACCGGGCTGCTGGCCTTCGCCGCGATGAACCTGTGGCCGCGCGCCTATGCTATCGCGTCCGACATTGACCCGGTCGCGGTCGAGATCAGCGCCGAAAATGCTGCCACCAACGCCGTGCCGCTGGGGGCCGGGCCGGGGCAGTTGGCGCTGGTCACCGCCGCCGGGGTCAATCATGCCGCGATCATCGGTCGCGCGCCCTATGATCTGCTGATCGCCAATATTTTGGCCGGGCCGCTGATCGAACTCGCGCCATCGCTCTGCGCGCTGGTGGAGGATGGCGGGACGATCCTGCTGGCGGGCCTGCTGAACGAACAGGCCGATGCAGTGCTGGCCGCCTATCGCGCGCAGGGGATGCGGCTGGCCGAACGCGCCGACCGGGGCGACTGGCCGACGTTGCGTTTGCGCAAGCGCCCACGCATCGGCTGGAAACGGCCCAACCGCCTGAATCCGGCGGCGAGGGGCGAAGCGCCCGGCTTTGGCAGCATTTAAGGAGTGCGCCTATGACGATCACGCGCCAAGCCATTGTCCATGAAGGGCCGGGCGGCCTGTTCGAGAGCATGGTCGTAACGGACAGCGCTGCCAGCGCGCCACGGCCCGGCATCCTGCTCTTTCCCAATGTGCTGGGGACCAAGGAAGGCGATTTCGCCTATGCGGAAAAGGTAGCGGCGCTGGGCTATGCGGTGCTCGTTGCCGATGTCTATGGCCAAGGCAAGCGCACTACCCGTGCCGATCCCGATGCAGCGGGCTATATGGCGGAGATGAACGCCGATCGCGCCCTGCTGCGCGACCGGCTCTTGTCCGCCCATGCGTTGCTCAAGGGGCTGGACACGGTGGACGCGGCCCGCACGGCGGCGATCGGTTTCTGCTTTGGCGGCAAATGCGTGCTGGACCTGGCGCGGGCGGGCGCGGACATGGCGGGCGGGGTCAGTTTTCACGGCGTCTATGACGCGCCGCCCTTCCCCAATGCCGCGATCCGCGCGAAATTGCTGGTCTGCCATGGCTGGGACGATCCGATCGCCCCGCCCGAAGCCACTGTCGCGCTGGCGCAGGAACTCACCGCAGCGGGGTGCGACTGGCAGATCCACGCCTATGGCCGCACTGGTCATGCCTTCACCGATGAGAGCGTCAACATGCCTGAAAAGGGGCTAGCCTATAGCGCGGACGCGGACCGCCGCAGCTTTCGGGCGATGGTGGATTTTCTGGAAGAAGTGTTCGGATAGAGCGTAAGGTAAAACCAATCCCGTTCGCCCTGAGCGAAGTCGAAGGGCTTGGCAGAGCCGCAGGCGAAGCCACTTCCCCCGGATCAAGTCCGGGGTCAGTAGAAGGCTTCGACTTCGCTCAGCCCGAACGGAACTGGAGAGGCGCGCCTTCAGCGCGTCGGAATACGCCGCGCGCTCGCTAGATGATGGGCGTGGGTGATCGCGACGGCCAGTGCGTCCGCCGCGTCCGGCCCGGCGATCTTCACGCCGGGCAGCAGGCGCGATACCATGGCGTGGACCTGATCCTTCGACGCATTACCGACGCCGACCACGGATTTTTTGACCAGCCGCGCGGCATATTCGCCGACCTCCATGCCGGAGCGGGCGGCATTGAGCAGGATCACGCCGCGCGCCTGCCCCAGTTTCAGCGTCGATTGCGGATTGACGTTAACGAACACCTCCTCAACCGCCGCGCCGTCGGGCCGATGCTCCAGGATCAGGTCCGTGAGCGCCAGATCGAGCGCCAATAGCCGCGTCGCCAGCGGCATCGCGCTGTCGGTCTTGATCTGGCCATTGCCCAGATGGGTGAGCCGGTTGCCATCGGCGGCGATCAGGCCCCAGCCGGTCGTGCCAAGGCCGGGGTCGAGGCCGAGGAGGATCATGAGGGCATATCTAGCCCCTCCCCTTCAGGGGAGGGGTTGGGGTGGGGCCAGCGATCAGGCAAAGAATTGAGCACATCGACAATCCGAGTGAGAACACCATCGATATTATGGGCAATATCGAGATTGGAGAAATGCAGAATAAATGCGCATGAAACGCTCAGTTCAGCGTCGCGCGTCGCCATTTCCGCAGCATCATGGGTTTCGCCATCTACTTCAACAGCAAGCGCTTTAGCCGGACAATAGAAATTCAGAATATGCTGGCCGACGACATGCTGGCGACGGAATTTATGGCCTAGCTGCGATCGAGAGAGATGACGCCACAATATAATTTCAAACGGGGTTGCTTCGCGGCGCATCACCGCCGCGTATTTCAGCAATTTCGGGTCTTGTGCCATTCCCCACCCCTACCCCTCCCCTGAAGGGGAGGGGCTTATCATGGGTTCAACCCAGTTTCTCCATCACCGCGTCGGACACTTCATAATTGCCCCAGACGGTCTGGACGTCGTCGTCATCTTCCAGCGTATCGACCAGCTTCATCAGCGTGGCGGCATTGGCTTCGTCGACATCGACAAGGGTTTGCGGCTTCCAGGCGAGTTTCGCGCTGTCGGCGGCGCCGATCTTGGCTTCCAGCGCCTTGGCGACTTCGTGGAGCGCGTCCATCGCGGTCCAGATTTCATGTTCGTCCTCGTTGGACGAGACGTCCTCTGCGCCCGCTTCGAGTGCGGCCTCGAAGATCGCATCGGCGTCGCCTGCGCTGACGGGATAGGTGATCAGGCCGACCCGGTCGAAACCGTGGCTCACTGCCCCCGACGCGCCAAGATTGCCGCCATTTTTGGAAAAAGCGGTGCGTATGTTGGTCGCGGTGCGGTTGCGGTTGTCGGTCAGCGCCTCGACGATGATGGCAATGCCTGCGGGGCCATAGCCCTCGTAGCGCACTTCCTCATAATTTTCGCCGCCCGCCGCGTTCGCCTTGTCGACGGCGCGCTGGATATTGTCCTTGGGCATGGACTGCGCCTTGGCGGCGTTGATCGCCAGCCGCAGGCGCGGGTTCATGTCCGGGTCGGGCATCCCCATCTTGGCCGCGACGGTGATTTCGCGGCTCAGCTTGGAGAACATCGAGGAGCGCTTCTTGTCCTGCGCGCCCTTGCGATGCATGATATTCTTGAATTTGGAATGGCCGGCCACGGCCTTCTCCTGACATTATCTGGTGAAACACGAGCGCGCTCTCTAGCGAGGGGCGCGCCCGTGCGCAATGTGGAGCCTTTTGCCAAATGCGCGAAAGGGCGCATTTGGAAGTCCGCACCAGCCCGCTCCCCCACCCGGCCACCCATATGATACTGCCCTTGGGTAACCGGGTGGGGGAGCGGACTGGTGCGTCAGCGCCGTCTTCTAGACAAGGATGGCGGTGCCCGATGCTGACACCATCAGCATCGAGCCGTTCGCGCCCAACACTTCATAGTCGAGATCAACGCCGACGACCGCGTTGGCGCCCAGCGTCGCGGCACGCATCCGCATTTCGCCGATTGCCTGTTCACGCGCGCGTTGCAGCACATCTTCATACGCGCCCGACCGACCGCCGACGATGTCACGCACGCTGGCGAACAGATCGCGGAACAGATTGGCACCCACGATTACTTCGCCGGTGACGATGCCGAGATATTCCTTGGCAGGCCGTCCTTCCAGACGGCTGGTGGTGCTGACGATGATTTCGGACATTTCACTCTCCCTCTGATCCCGTTCGGGCTGAGCCTGTCGAAGCCTTAGCCTGAACGCAGTGAAGGCACTTCGCTACGCTCAGTGGAACCCTTCGACAAGCTCAGAGCCTGCCCCCGGCCTGAACGGGGGGCGAACGGAAGGAGAGCCTTATTCCATGCCCAACGCAGACAGGTAGGTCTGGAGGATGGCTTCCATTTCCTGCCGGTCGTGGGGCTGCATCTTCCGCAGGCGGACGATCTGGCGCATGATCTTGGGGTCGTAGCCGGTCGCCTTGGCTTCCAGATAGACGTCCTTGATGTCGTCGCCGATGCCCTTTTTCTCTTCTTCCAGGCGCTCGATACGCTCGATCAGCAGGCGGAGCTGGTCGGCGGCGACATTGGGTTCAGTCATGGGGGAGTATCTCCGGTAGATGTGAATCGGTTGGAGGGCGTCCTAGTGATTGTCGGCGTTCTTCGCCACACTCTCTTTCATCCGCGCGATCTGCTGCGGCGTCGCTTCGCCCTGATAGCGGGATTTCCATTCGGCAAAGGGCATCCCGTGGATCAGTTCGCGCGCCTGATCCTTTGTCAGGCCGCCGTCGGCCTCCGCCACCCAGTCGGCCAGGCAATTGCGGCAAAAGCCCGCCAGCCCCATCAGGTCTATATTTTCGACGTCCGTGCGATGCTGCAAATGCATCACCAGACGGCGGAAGGCGGTTGCGGCGGCGGCATCTGTGAGTATGGTGTCGCTCATCGGCGGACCCTTTCGCTGATCTACATCATCCTGTCGTGCAGCACGGATAACCCATAACGACGCACTGGCAAGGTCATAGACCAAGTCGGCAGCGATCATGACGGCCAGGAGAATATATGTCACGACTACCGCCCCGCTCGCGCAAGGTCCGCATTCTTGCGACGCTTGGTCCTGCGAGCGATACGCCCGAAATGATCCGGGCGCTGTTCGTTGCCGGGGCCGACGCCTTCCGCATCAATATGAGCCATGGCGCGCATGAGGATCATGCCGCGCGCATCGCCACCATCCGCGCGCTGGAGAAGGAATTCCAGCGGCCCACCACGATCCTGGGCGATTTGCAGGGGCCAAAGTTGCGCGTCGGCACGTTCGAGAAGGGGCTGGCGCTGCTGGAAACGGGCGCGCCCTTCATTCTGGACCGGGACGAGACGCCGGGCGATTCGCGCCGGGTGAACCTGCCCCACCCGGAAATCTATGCCGCTTTGGTGCCTGAAACCCGGCTGTTGCTGGACGATGGCAAGATGGTGCTGCGCGTGAAGGCGATCAGCGAGGATCGCATCGACACGATCGTCGAGGTTGGCGGCACTTTGTCCAACCGCAAGGGCGTGAACGTCCCCGACGTGGTGGTGCCGGTCCCGGCGCTGACCGACAAGGACCGGCGTGACCTGAGCTTTGCCATGCAACAGGGGTGCGACTGGATTGCGCTCAGTTTCGTGCAACGGCCGGAGGATCTGGCCGAAGCGCGCAAGCTGATGGGCGGCTATGGGTCGCTGATGGCCAAGATCGAGAAGCCGTCGGCCGTGCAGCGGCTGGAGGAGATTATCGAGATGGCCGATGGCGTGATGGTCGCGCGCGGCGACCTGGGCGTCGAATTGCCGCCCTATGACGTGCCGCCGCTGCAAAAGCAGATCGTCGCTACCGCGCGGCGCATGGGTCGCCCGGTGGTGGTCGCGACCCAGATGCTCGAATCGATGATCAAGTCCCCGTCCCCCACTCGCGCCGAAGTGTCGGACGTGGCGACGGCCGTGTATGACGGCGCAGACGCGGTCATGCTGTCGGCGGAAACCGCGGCGGGCGACTGGCCGGTCGAGGCGGTCGCGATGATGGATGCGATCGCGCACAGCGTGGAGCGTGATCCAGGCTATCTCGCCCGGTTGCACTTTACCGAGACGCTGCCCGACCCGACCACTGCCGACGCGCTGGCCGAAGCCACCGGCAATATCGTCAATGTCGTAGGCGCAAGTGCCATCACCTGCTTCACCTCATCGGGCAGCACGGTACGGCGGGTGGCGCGTGAACGGCCTTCCGCGCCGATCCTGGCGCTGACCCCGCGCACCGACACCGCGCGCAAGCTGGGGCTGACCTGGGGTGTCCATGCGATCCGCACCAAGGATATCGGCAATTTCGAGGAAATGATCGGCAAGGCCCGCCGCATGGCCCTGCGCCACGGCATGGCCGAAAAGGGCGGCAAGATCGTCGTGCTGGCCGGGGTTCCGTTCGGCACGCCGGGATCGACCAATGTGCTGCATGTCGCGGCGGTGCGCGGGGATGAACTCAAGGATCGGGATTAGGAATAATCTGGCGATCCTCCCGCAGTCATCGTGCGGGAGGATCGCCAGTCTCCAACGGCTCCAGGTTGAAACCCCATCCCCCGATCGTTTCGAGCGAAGTCGAGAAACGTGGCGCGCAGGTTACTCGACTTCGCTCGAAACGAACTGAACAAAGCATTTCGGGCTAGATCGCCACCACCTCCGGCAGGATCGCGTCGAGCAGGAGCATGCCTGCGGGCGCGACTTGCAGGCGGGTGTCGGTCAGGCGGATGAGGCCAAGGTCGGTGAGCTGGTCGATGGCGCGGTCATCGACCAGCTTTGCCACAGCAACGCCCGACAGCGCCGCGATGCGGGCAAGATCGACCCCCTCGCCCAGCCGCAACCCCATGAGTAGCGCTTCACGCGCGCGTTCCTCGCCTGCCAATAGCTGTTCGGTTTGCAGGCCGTGGCCGTTGCGGCTGACTGCGCCGATCCAGTTTTCCGGCTTTTTGTGGCGCTGCGTCGCCATGCCACCGCGCCGCCCGTGCGCGCCGGGGCCGACGCCGACATAATCGCCATAGCGCCAGTAGGTGAGGTTATGGCGGCTCTCCTGCCCGGCGCGGGCGTGGTTGCTGATCTCATAGGCGGGGATGCCCGCAGCGCCAGTCATCGCGGCGGTCAGTTCATAGAGGGTTGCGCCATGATCGGGGTCGGCGGGCGTCATCCTGCCCTGCGCCACCAAAGTGGCGAAACGGGTGCCGGGTTCGATCGTCAGCTGATAGAGCGAGAGATGGCCGGTGCCGAACGACAGCGCCTGGGCCAGTTCCGCTTGCCATTGGGCCTCGCTCTGGTCGGGGCGGGCATAGATCAGGTCGAAGCTCACCCGGTCGAACACCAACTGGGCGGTGTCGAGCGCGGCCAGCCCTTCGGCCACGTCATGGGCGCGCCCCAGAAAATGGAGCGCGTCATTGTCGAGCGCCTGCAACCCCAGCGACACCCGGTTGACCCCGGCGGCGGCGAGGTCGGCAAAGCGGGCGGCCTCGACCGAGTTGGGATTGGCCTCCAGCGTGATCTCGATATTGGGGGTAAAGCCCCAATGGCCTTCCGCCGCCGCGAGCAGGTCCGCCACCAGCGCAGGAGGCATGAGCGAAGGTGTGCCGCCGCCAAAGAAGATGGAGGAAAGCGGGCGTCCGCCGGTCAGCGCGGCCTCATGGCCCATGTCGGCGAGGAGGGCGGTGCGCCACGCTGCAACGTCTATGCTCTCGCGGACATGACTGTTAAAATCGCAATAGGGACATTTGGATACGCAAAAGGGCCAATGCATATATAAGGCAAGGGCGTCGGCGGGGGTCGCCGCCGAGAGGCATGAAGATTCGGGGGGAATGACGGCCATGGCTGGGGGCAGCCCTAATCTGTTTTTGCGCGCCGGGCTATGGGCGGCGTTGCTGATCGCGACGGGCGCGCAGGCGGCGTCCGACAGCGCGCCGGGGAACAAGGCGGCGGTTGCAGCGCCGGTCGGAGTGCCGACCGGCGTGGTCATGCCCGCATCCTATTATGGCATGGAAGAAGCCCCGCGCGGCGAACCGCTGCTGCGCGCTGTGATGCTGGACGCGCATAATGACGAGCGGACGCTGGTCGGCGTCCCAGCGCTGGAATGGGATGAGGCGCTGGCGGCGGACGCGGCGCGCTATGCCGCCGACATGGCGCAGACCGGCGCGTTCCGTCACAGCCCGCGCGCCAGCCGGGCGATCCCCAGCGGCGAAAATCTGTGGATGGGGCCGCGTCGCCTCTATGGCTATAATGTCATGGTCGGCGCGTTTGCGGACGAGAAAAAGCTGTTCCGGGCGGAAGGCAAACTGCCTGACCTCAGCACAAGCGGGCGCTGGCAGGATGTTGGCCATTATACCCAGATGATCTGGCGCGGCACGCGCAAGGTCGGCTGCGCGCTGGGTGAAGGCGCGAATTATGAGTATCTGGTGTGCCGCTATTTTCCCGCTGGCAATGCGTTTGGGCAAGGGCCGCTGGATGGCGGGGCGACGGAGACTATCGAGTTGGCGAGCGGGGGGCGGTAAGCTGATATTCCGCTCCTTCTCAGGGAGAGGGGTAGGGGTGGGTAGCCTCCAAAGGAGGCTCGTTGCGCTCGCCACCCACCCCCGGCCTCTCCCTGCGAGGGAGGGGAGTAGAGATCAAAATACCGCAGCCACCAATTTCTTGAACGCATCGGCGCGGTGGCTCATCGCGTGTTTGGCGTCCGGGTCCATTTCGCCGAAGCTGATGTCGAAGCCCAGCGGCTGGAACATGGCGTCATAACCAAAGCCATTGGCCCCGCGTGGCGGCCAGACCAGCGTACCATCGACCCGCCCCTCGAACGCCTCGACATGGCCGTCGGGCCAGGCGAGGGCCAAGGCGCAGATGAAATGGGCGTCATGGCCTGCGTCCGGGCCTTTGGCGGTGATCCCGTCCCATACCTTTTGCATGGCGAGGGTGAAGTCCTTGTCCGGCCCGGCCCAGCGCGCCGAAAACAGCCCCGGATCGCCGCCCAGCGCCTCGACACACAGGCCACTATCGTCGGCCAGCGCAGGCAGGCCGGACAGGTCGGCGGCCTGCAACGCCTTCAATTCCGCATTGGCGATGAAGGTGGTGCCGCTTTCCTCCGGTTCGGGCAGGTCGAGCAAGGCGGCGGAGATCGGCTCGATCCCGTAGGGACCAAGCAGCGCGGCAATTTCGCGCACCTTGCCTGCATTGTGACTGGCGATCACCAGCTTGCCGGGGGCGAGTTTGCGGATCGCCTGTTCCTGTCCGAATTGGTCGGTCATGATCCCGCTCCTAGTTATGAAACAAAACTCCGTTCGCCCTGAGCGAAGTCGAAGGGTTCGCCTGAGCTTTGGCGAAGGCTGCACCTCGCTTCGCTCGGCGGAAGGCTTCGACTTCGCTCAGCCCGAACGGTTCTGTTACCGCCCCGTCGCGGCATCCTGCGCGGCGAAGATTTTGGCGCAGCCGATCCGGGCCAGCCGCAGCAGACGAAGCAGCTCTTCCTCGTCATAGGCCGCGCCTTCGGCGGTCGCCTGCACTTCGGCGAACTTGCCGTCGCCGGTCAGGATCAGATTGGCGTCGGTCTCGGCATTGCTGTCCTCGGCATAGTCGAGGTCGAGGACCGGCGTGCCTTCATAGATGCCGCAGCTGATCGCCGCGACCTTCTGGATGATGGGATCTTCCTTGAGCGCGCCCGACGCCAGCAGCTTGTCCACCGCGATGCGCAGCGCGACCCACGAGCCGGAGATGGCCGCGGTGCGGGTGCCGCCATCGGCCTGGATGACGTCGCAATCGATCACGATCTGGCGTTCGCCCAGCTTCTTCATGTCCACCACGGTGCGCAGTGAACGGCCGATCAGGCGCTGGATTTCCTGGGTACGGCCCGACTGCTTGCCCTTGGCGGCTTCGCGGCTGCCGCGGGTGTGGGTGGCGCGGGGCAACATGCCATATTCGGCGGTGACCCAGCCCGACCCCTTGCCGCGCAGGAAGGGCGGCACTTTTTCCTCGACCGAGGCGGTGCACAGCACGCGGGTGTCGCCGAAACTGATCAGGCAGCTTCCTTCGGCATGGATGGTGAAGCCTGGCTCCATGGTGATGTCGCGCATCTGGTCGGGCGCGCGGCCGGAAGGACGCATAATATTTTCTCCAAAACGGTCAGGGGACGGCGCTTAGCGCCCGGTGGCGTTTCTTGCCAGTGCCAAGCGCGCAATAAGGCGATAAGAAGGGCCATGATGACCAGAATGATGATAGCCGCCACCGCGATGCTGCTGGCGGGATGCGCCACCGCCGACACTGAGCTGGACATGCCGCGCGCCGCCGGTGACACGATCCGCTTTACCGCCGGACGCTGCTTTGGCGCCTGCCCGGCCTATAGCGTGCGGGTGACGCCGGATGGGTCGGGCCTGCTGGAGCCGGAGAAATTCACCGCCGTGCCGGGGCCGACCCGCTTTACCGTGACCCCGGCGCAATATCGGCAGTTGCGGGTGGCGCTGGCCCCGTACAAGCCGTCGGTCGGCACGGAAAAGCGGATCGCCCATGGCGAGAATTGCACCCGCTTTGCGACCGACATGCCAGGATACCGCATCGAATGGACACGGGGTGAGGCCAAGCCGACGCGGCTGGACTATCAGTCGGGCTGCATAGACGCGCGCTATGGGAAGCTGCGCACGACGATCGGCGGCATCCCCAAATTGCTGGGGATCGAATCGATGCTCAAGCCCAAGCCTGCCCAATAGGCCGGTTGGGTACGCAGACGTTGAGCATCGGCGCAATCCATCCTACATCGTGCCGATGACGCCAACGACACCCATGACCGAATTGAACGAGCGCGCCCGCGACGTCTTTCGCCTGGTGGTGGAAAGTTATCTGGGGACGGGCCTGCCGGTTGCGTCGCGAACCTTAAGCAAAATATCCTCGCTCAGCCTGTCGCCTGCCTCCATCCGCAATGTGATGCAGGATCTGGAGGAGCTGGGCCTGCTCGCCGCGCCGCATACGTCGGCGGGGCGGATGCCGACCGAGACGGGGCTGCGCCTGTTCGTCGACGGGATGATGCAGGCGGCGCTGCCATCGGCGGAGGAGCGGCGCGCGATCGAGGCGGGGCTGAGCGAGGCCGGGCCGATCGAGGAAGCGCTGTCCGCCGCCACTGCCGCATTGTCGGGCCTGTCGGCCTGCGCGGGGATCGTGATGGTGCCACGGCGCGAGCCGGTCTTGCGCCAGTTCGGTTTCGTGCCATTGAATGACCGGCAGGCGCTGGCGGTGCTGGTCGGGCAGGATGGGTCGGTCGAAAATCGCGTGCTGGACCTGCCGCCCGGCGTGTCCCCCTCCATGCTGAACGAAGCGGCGAATTTCATGTCGGCGCGCTTTGCGGGCATGACGTTGCGGCAGGCGGGTGATCATCTGGCGCAGGAGATGGAGAGCGAACGCAGCGCGCTCGACGGCGCGGCGCGGGAGCTGGTGGAGCGCGGCATCGCCATCTGGTCGCATGATGCCGATGACCGGCCGGTGCTGATCGTGCGGGGACAGGCCCATCTGATCGACGATGGCACGGCGGCGGACCTGGAGCGGGTGCGGCAATTGCTGGAGCAGCTGGAGGGCAAGCAGGAAATATCCCGCCTGCTGGAAAGCGCATTGGCGGGCAGCGCGACCAAAATCTTCATCGGATCGGAAAACAAGCTCTTTTCCCTGTCGGGTTCTTCGGTCATAGCCGCCCCCTATCGTGGCGCGGACGGCCGGGTGGTCGGCGTGGTCGGCGTGATCGGCCCCACGCGCTTGAACTATGCACGGGTGATCCCCATGGTGGATTTCACCGCACAAACGCTGTCGAGATTGATGAGATGAGCGAAGAAAATCTGAACGTCGAAAATACCGAAGTCGTGGATCAATTGCCGGAGGATGCGCCCGTGGCCGATGCCAGTGCAGAGCGCATCGCCGCGCTGGAAGCGGAACTGGCGACCGCCAAGCAGGACATTCTCTATGCCCATGCCGATACGCAGAATGTGCGCCGCCGGCTGGAAAAGGAGCTGGCCGACACCCGCGCCTATGCCGCGACCAATTTTGCCCGCGACATTTTGTCCGTGGCCGACAATCTGAGCCGCGCGCTCGCCACTATCCCCGCCGACCTGCGTGAGGATGAGAAGTTCAAGGGTCTGGTCGTCGGGCTGGAAGCCACCGGCCGCGAGCTGGAGGCGGTGTTCGGCCGCAACGGCATCAGCAAGATCGAGTCGGTCGGCCAGCCGCTCGACCCCAACAAGCATCAGGCGATGATGGAAGTCCCCTCCGCCGATGCCGCGCCCGGCACGATCCTGATCGAGATGCAGGCTGGCTATATGATCAAGGACCGGCTGCTGCGCCCGGCCATGGTCAGCGTGGCGAAAGCGCCGGAGTAAGCGTTTTCGCTGGTTTCGAGCGTTGGAGTCATGATCGCCCGTCCGGTTTCCGCCGGGCGGGCGTTCTGCTGTCTGGCGATATTCAGAATCAAAGCCGATCAAGACTGCGCGTCATACATTTCTCCCCTATAAGGGGAGGTGTCAGCGCGTAGCGATGACGGAGGGGTGTTGCCCTATCAATAGTGTGACACCCCTCCGTCTGGCCGGTGGCCAGCCACCTCCCCTATAAGGGGAGGATTGGAGTCCAGAAATCACAAAGATGCGTAAAAGATATATCGCAACTCTTGACCGTCTAATTTTTTAAGATATATCTCAGTGCATCATGAAACAGACTGAAAGACAAATGATGCACTTCTCACACGCACAACATGGGCGAGGCGACCGTCATCACGGTCATGGTCGCTTTCTCAGCCCTGACGGCTTTGGCCGGGGCGGCTTCGGGCGCGGCGGGGATCGTTCGTTCGGGGGTGGTCCCTTCGGGGACGGGCCAATGGGCGGCGGGCGCGGTGGCGGGCGGCGGCGGCTGTTCGACAATGATGCGCTCAAGCTGATCCTGCTCAAGCTGATCGCCGATACGCCGCGCCATGGCTATGACCTGATCCGCGAGATCCAGAGCCTGTCGGGCGAGGTCTATGCGCCCAGCCCCGGCGTGGTCTATCCCACGCTGACCCTGCTGGCCGATATGGGCCTGATCGCCGAGCAACCGGGACAGGGCAGCCGCAAGCTGTTTGCGATCACCGACGAAGGCACGGCCTATCTGGCCGAGCATCAGGCAGGACTGGCGCTGGTGATAGAGCGGATCGCGTCGCTGGCGCAAAAGGCCGAGCGCACCGATAGCGCGCCTCTACGCCGCGCTATGCACAATCTGCGCATGGCGATCCAGGGGCGGCTTGAAAAGGAAGGGGCCGATGCCCAGACCATGTTCGACGTCGCGTCCCTGATCGACGAGGCCGCCACCAGGATCGAAAGGCTCTAAAGTCATGACGCTGACCGCCCATGTCCCCACGCCCAACGCCAGCCGCTATCTCCAACAGCTGTGCAAACATTGGAGTCATAAATTCGAGACGGAGTTTGATCCGCAATCGGGCGTCATCGCCTTCCCGATGGGCCCGATCCGCATGGCCGCGCAGGAGGAGGCGCTGGTGGTGACGATCGATCCGACCCCGGACGCCGATGTCGCGATGTTCAAGAAGGTGGTGGCAGAGCATCTCGACCGCTTTGCGTTTCGCGAGGCCCCGCTGGCCTTTGATTGGAAGTGAGGGGATTGACCAGCCCTACCCGTTCGGGCTGAGCGAAGTCGAAGCCTTCTCCTGAACGAAGTGAAGGAACTTCGCTCCGCTCAGTAGCCCCCTTCGACTTCGCTCAGGGCGAACGGAGGTGGAATCAAACCTCCCCGATCATCTCCGCCAGCACGGCCAGGCAATCCTTGCCTAGTTGGGCGGAGCGGGCGGGGGACCAGCCGAAATCGGCGTCGGGCAGGTCGTCATTATCCTTGAACGGCATTTCCAGCGTCATCGCCACCGCGCCAAAGCGTTCGGCGACCTGATTGGTGGACATGGACAGGTTGGCCCGCCCTTCCCCCGCCACCGGATAGCCAAGCCGCGTTTGGAAATCGGGCGTGCGCGCCGCCAGCGTGTCGCGATAGCGGTGGTAGAGGGTCAGTTGCCGTTCGGTGATGGACGGGATGCCCTCAAAGCCGGCGATGAATACGGCGGGGATGGCTTCGTCGCCATGCACGTCGATCGCGATGTCGACGCCGGTTTCGTCCATCGCCGCGCGGACAAGAAACACCTCCGGGCTGCGCTCCATCGACGGTTCATGCCATTCGCGGTTGAGGTTCACGCCCACCGCATTGGTGCGCAAATGGCCCCGCCTGCTGCCGTCCGGGTTCATATTGGGCACCAGATGGATGGTCGCTTTCTGCCGCAGCAGGCGCGCGACCGAATCCTCTTCGTCACACAGCCGTTCCAACGCGCCTTCCATCCACCATTGCGCCATCGTTTCGCCGGGATGCTGGCGGGCATAGAGCCATACCTGTTTCGGCCCCTCGCCTACGCTCAGCAGGTCGATCGGCTGGCCGTCCAGCGTCAGCCCCAATTCGCGATGGGTGACGCCCGGCTGGCAGGCGGCAAAGGCGATCAGATCGTGGTGGCGCTCCATCGAATAGGGCGCGAAATAGGCGACCCAGAGCGCATTGCTGTCCGGCTCCAGCCGGATCGTCAGCGTGCCATTGGCATAGCTGGTATCGGCCTGGTTCCAGGTCTCGCGATCCTCGCTCACCCGCGCCTTATAATTGGCCCAGCCATCGGGATAGGCCGACCCGCCGCAATTGACGATCGCCAGTTCCACGGAGCGTCCGGCAGCATTGGCCACACGGAAATGGAACCATTGATAGAAATCGCTCTGATGGTCGGTCACGATTTCCAGTTCGGCGCGGACACCCTCTGGCGTGTCGGTGATGGAAAGGACGCGGATATTGCCGCTGTCGAATGCGCTGGTGATGGAGATGGTCATTTGACGGTTATAGTGCGCCCGGATTCGCCGGGATAGCCCCCGATCAGCGCAGCGCTCAGCTTTTGTGCCGCAAGCCCCGGTTGCGCGGCGGGCGTGCCTTCGCGGGCCTGTGTCAGGGCGCGGCCTTCCCAGATCATCGTCGAATCGGCGCGGCGACGCAGCTGCACCTGCAATTCGGTGGTGACGATATCCTTGAGCTTGCCCGACAGGTTGATGCCGATGCCCACACCCAGCCCGGAATAGCCGCCGCTACCGATGCCGCCGCCCACGCCGACGCTGACCGGCTTGTCGCTGCTGCGGTCGATACCGGCAGGGCGGAAGCTGCGACGGAAAGCGACGCTGGCGACATAGTCGCTGGTTGCGCCAGCGGTAACCGGTGTGAAGCCGACACGCTGCCATTCCTGCGCGACGGCGGCGGCATAGGTGCGAAATTCCAGGCTGATGTCAGGATTGCCGCGCATTTCCTCCACCGCGATCGTCCCGCTGCGCGCGGGATCACCGATATGGAAGCGGGTGACCTCCACCGGAGGAATCGCCGTGGCGCAGGCGCTTAAAGGGAGGGCAAGGCTGGCGGCAAGGATCAGGCGCTTGGACATGGCATCTACTCCAACGGGATATTCACCGCTAAACGACACAGACGGTGTAATTCCTTGAACGCTCCAAGCCATCAACTTGCTGCATGGGGGATGAACGGAGGCAAAAGTGACGCCGCCGGACTTGACTTGAGGCCGTCCCGGCCATAGGGGCAGCGCTTCGATTTTCCGCTAAAGCCAGATTCTAAGAAGGCAGACTTCCATGAAGATCCGCAACTCGCTCAAGTCGCTCAAGGACCGTCATCGCGATAACCGCGTGATCCGCCGTCGCGGCCGCACCTATGTGATCAACAAGACCAACCGCCGCTTCAAGGCCCGCCAGGGCTAAGCCATGCGGTGAGGCCCGCCGCCGTCCTTTGTGACGGTCGGCAAGCCTGTTACGATATTGGGACCGTTGAGTCCTGTCCGAGCGCCTGATCGATGCCGATCAGGCGCTCGACGCATTTGTGCGCCATCGGTTGATTCGGCCTGAGAGTGAAGGCGATCGCACCGATGCTCTGATCTTCACGGCCCACAAAAAAGCCATCCATAGGCGGACCCATGGATGGCTTTCAGCATCGCAATCCGGTTGAGCCGGTCGAGCGCAGGTCAGTCCCCCTGCTCGTCTATCTTGGCAATTTCATCGTCCAGATCGCGCAGCGCGTCGGCGCGAATGCGATCGGTCATATGGGCGGCGCGGGCAATCTGGGCGCGGGCTGCCATCAGCCCGGCGCGGGCGGCGCGATGGGCCTGCGCCTCGATCTGCGCCTCGCAGATGCGGATGCGGATGGTGCGGCGACCATCGCTGCCCACGCTTTCGCGCTTGCTGACGGTCTGGTCGCCTTCACAGCCGTTACGGACATCGACGCGCGGCACCATGCGGCGGATTTCGGCCTCGGTCGGGATGTGGTGGCGCTCGACCCGGCCATCGGCATGAGTGATGGTGATCGCGTTCTTCTCTTCGCGCACGGTGACAGGCGGCACCGCTGGCATGGGCGGCACTGGCGCGACCGGCGCGATCATGTCGGCGGCAGGGACGATCGGGGCGCTTGGCGCGGGCGGCGGTGCGGCGGCCATTTCGGTGTCGATTCTGGCCGCGGTGGGGACGGCAGGCGTTTCCGGCCATTCATCAACAGTCTGCGGCACGGTGGCGGCGGCGGGTTGGGCCACCAGATTGGAAAGCCGTGCAAAGTCGGCGGTTTCGACCGTGTCGCTGATCGCCGCCATCTGCTGCGCGGCGCGGCTGCCCGAAGCTGTGAGCGCGAGACCCGTTGCGGTGACAATGGCGACAGCGGCCATGCCCCAACTGATCCGCTGGAGCGAAATTTCGTGGCGCGAAAGCATGATGAGCCTCCCCTTCAAGGTGGTGATTCGGGTCAGATGACAGGCGGCGGCGAACTGGCGGCCACCGGCGGCTTTCAGGATCGCGCGGCCATAGATATGGGCCTGATCCTGGCCGTAGAGCGCCAGCACGCGCGCGTCGCAGGCGGTTTCCTGATCGGCGCGATAGGCGCGGTAAGCGATCCAGGCGACAGGGTTGCACCAATGGATGGCGAGCAGCGCCAGCGCGACCATGTTCGCTGCCAGATCGCCATGAGTATGGTGGGCGCGTTCGTGCGCGATCGCCATTTCCTGTTCCAGCGCGTCATAGCGCAGGGCAAAGTCGGCGGGCAGGACGATGAAGGGCTGGAACACGCCAAAGGCGAGCGGCCCGCTGGCGTGCGGGCTGGTGATCAGGCGGATGCGACCTTCCTCGCCGATCGGCGTCGCGCCGGTCAGCATGTGCCGCCGGAACCGGGCATAGCCGACCCCCTGGATGATCAGGAAGGTCAGCATCCCGGCAAACCAGAGGCCGATGCCGACCTCCAGCCAGGGGAAGGCGGTGTCGGTCGTCACCTGCGCCGCCGGCGTGACGCTCAGCAGGTCGGGCAGGCCCGCCTGATCGACCGCAACATGCAGCGGCGAGGGGCTGGCGACATCGCCGGGCAGCGCAGGCAGCAGCATCCGGGCGAATGGCACCGCCCAAAGACAATAGGCCGCCCCTGCCCCCAGCCATCGCGCGACCGGTCGGCGCAGCAGCATGACCAGCGCCATCAGCAGCGTCGTGGCAATCAGGGTTTCGACCATCCAGACGCTCATGATTTCAGCCCTTTCAGGATTGCCTCAAGCTCGGCAATGTCATCCTCGGTCAACTGGTCCTGACTGGCCAGCTGCGCAACCAGTGGCGACACCCGCCCGCCGAACAGCCGGTTGACCAGCCGCCCCGATTCGCTGGCGACATAATCCTCCCGCGCGACCAGTGGGCGGTAGAGAAAACGGCGGCCATCCTGATCGGCGGCGATCACATCCTTGGCCATCAGTCGCGACAGCAATGTCTTGACCGTCTGCGCGCTCCAGTCGCGGGCGGCAGTGACGCGATCGGCCACGTCATTGGCGGTCAGTGGCGACTGTTCCCACAGCGCCTCCATGACCACCAGTTCGGCTTCGCTGATCTTCTCACTCACCTGCGCCACGCGACTCTGCCTCTTGTTCAACTACAGATGTAATCGCATTGATTACGATTGTAGTCAATAGGGGCGGCAGCGAGCTGATACACAGTGTTTGGAGGCCAAGATCCTCCCCTTGCAGGGGAGGTGTCGGGCCGCAGGCCAGACGGAGGGGTGTTGCCGTATCGATAGGGCAACACCCCTCCGTCAACGCTTCGCGTTGCCACCTCCCCTGCAAGGGGAGGATGTTTCCCGCTCCATAATGTCGGAATATTTGACAGATGCCGCAGCATCGCGCGTGCCGTTAACCCTTGTAACCGCGGATTTGCGCGCCCTGCTGTTTCTGGCACAGCGGTTGCTTCTCTTAGTTCCGTAACCCACCGTGTAACTACCCTGGGGGTGCTGGCCGATCTCCGTCGGCACCCCCAACCCGGTGGCTCCCCCTAATCCAGCAAAAAAAGGCGGCCCGATGACCGGACCGCCCTTCATGGTGTGGACAATATGCTGGGGATCAGCTTGCCGACGCGACGCCCTGATCGGTCATCAGCTGGTGCAGTTCGCCCGCTTCATACATTTCCATCATGATGTCGCTGCCGCCGACAAATTCGCCCTTCACATAGAGTTGCGGGATGGTCGGCCAGTCGGAAAAGGCCTTGATGCCCTGACGGACGGCCTGGTCCTGCAACACGTCGACTGTTTCATAGGCGACGCCCAAATGCTCCAAGATAGCAATGGCGCGGCTGGAAAAGCCGCATTGCGGAAAGAGCGGCGTGCCCTTCATGAACAGCACAACGTCGTTGGCGCCCACGATTTCGGCAATCCGCTGATGCACGGCGTCGGTCATGATCGAAAGTCCATTCCTGTCTGGCGCCGCTTTTGGACGCAAATCTGTGATGCGGGTTAGTTGGGAACCGCAGTGGTCAGTTGCAAGGCGTGCAGCACGCCCCCCATCCGCCCGCCGAGCGCGGCATAGACAGCGCGTTGCTGCGCCACCCGGCTCATGCCGCGGAAACTTTCCGCCACCACCCGCGCGGCATAATGATCGCCGTCACCCGCCAGATCGGTAATTTCGACATCGGCGTCGGGGATCGCGGCGCGAATCATGTCGGCAATGTCGTCGGCGGCCATCGGCATCGCAGGCGGCCTTACTGCGCTTCGATGAACATGCGGCGAGCGATCACCGCCTGTTCTTCCAGAGCCGCGCGCACGCCCGGCTCGTCAATGTCGATACCCGCCGAGGTCATGTCGCCCACCAGCTTGCGGATGACATCCTCGTCACCGGCTTCCTCGAAATCGGCCTGCACCACCGCCTTGGCATAGGAATCGGTTTCTTCCGGGGTCAGCCCCATCTTCACCGCGGCCCATTCGCCCAGCAGGCGGTTGCGACGCGCCTGGATGCGGAACTGCATTTCCTGGTCATGGGCGAACATATTTTCAAAGGCCCGTTCGCGATCGTCGAAAGTCGTCATGCCCAAAAGCCCCGTTGAAACCTGATAGTAGGAAAAGAGATAGGAAGAAGCGCGCGTTTACGCAACGGCGGGGATCATCCAGGGGCGATCCTGCGCCACTTTTGCTTCATAGACGCCGATGCCGTCGGCATCGCCCAGCGTCAGGCCGATTTCGTCCAGGCCGCCCAGCAGGCAATGTTTGCGGAACGGGTCGATTTCGAAGCTGAAACGATCCTGAAACTGGGTCGTGACCGTCTGCTGCTCCAGATCGACATGGATTTGGTCAGTCTGCGCCACCTCCATCAGCCGGTCGATCGCGTCCTGCGGCAGAACGGCGGTCAATATGCCATTCTTGAACGCATTGCTGGAGAAGATGTCGGAGAAGCTCGGCGCGATCACAACCCGAATGCCCAGATCGCCCAGCGCCCAGGCGGCATGTTCGCGGCTGGAACCGCAACCGAAATTGTCGCCCGCGATCAGGATCGGGCTGCCCGCATAGGCCGGATCGTCAAAGACGTTGCCCGGCTCCTTGCGCAACACTTCAAACGCACCCCTGCCCATGCCGTTGCGCGAAATCGTCTTGAGCCAGTGCGACGGGATGATGATGTCGGTGTCGACATTCTTCATCCCGAACGGATAGGCCTTACCCTCAACCGTGGTCAGCTTGTCCATCAGCGCGCCTGCTTTGCTTCCGTGGCGGAAATGTCCTCGGCCCGGCCCAGCGTCGCGGCCATCGCCGCGCTGGCCAGTGCGCCCAGCGTCAGCAGCCAGAAAATCTTTTTCACTATGCCATCCCCTCTTCTTTTTTCAACAGTTCGCGCACGTCGGTCAGCCGGCCGGTGATCGCCGCTGCCGCCGCCATCGCGGGCGACACCAGATGGGTGCGCGCGCCCGGTCCCTGACGGCCCATGAAATTGCGGTTGCTGGTCGACGCGCAGCGTTCGCCCGCAGGCACCTTGTCCGGGTTCATGCCAAGGCAGGCGGAACAGCCCGGTTCGCGCCATTCAAAGCCCGCGTCGGTGAAGATGCGGTCCAGCCCTTCGGCTTCTGCCTGCCGCTTGACCAGGCCAGAACCGGGGACGACCATCGCGTGCTTGATGCCGCTGGCGATGTGCCGGCCTTCAAGCAGCGCGGCGGCGGCGCGCAGATCTTCGATCCGGCTGTTGGTGCAGCTGCCGATGAAGATATGTTCGATCGCCACGTCGGCCAATTTCTGCCCGGCGGTCAGCCCCATATAGTCGAGCGACTTTTGCGCCGCTGCCCGCTTGGACGCATCCTCGAAACTCGCCGGGTCCGGCACCACGCCGGTCACCGCGACGACATCTTCGGGGCTGGTCCCCCAGGTCACGGTCGGCACGATGTCGGCGGCGTCGATCACCACGCTCTTGTCGAACACAGCGCCCTCGTCGGTCACCAGCGTGCGCCACCAGGCGACGGCTGCGTCCCAGTCGGCGCCCTTGGGGGCCATCGGGCGATCCTTGAGATAGGCGAAGGTCGTCTCGTCGGGGGCGAACAGACCCGACCGCGCGCCCGCCTCGATCGACATATTGGCGACGGTCAGCCGCCCCTCGATCGACATGGCGCGGAACACCGATCCGCGATATTCCATGACATAGCCGGTGCCGCCCGCCGTGCCGATATGCCCGCAAATCGCCAGCGCGACATCCTTGGGCGTGACACCGAAGCCCAGCTCGCCCTCGACCACGACTTCCATGGTTTTGGACTGTTTGAGCAGCAGCGTCTGGGTCGCCAGCACATGCTCGACTTCCGACGTGCCGATGCCGAAGGCCAGCGCACCCAGCGCGCCATGCGATGAGGTATGGCTGTCACCGCACACCAGGGTCGTGCCGGGCAGGGTGAAGCCCTGTTCGGGTCCGACGACATGAACGATGCCCTGTTCCACATCGGCGTCGCCGATCAGGCGCACGCCAAATTCCGGGGCATTGCGCTCCAGCGCGGCCAATTGCTGCGCGCTTTCCGGGTCGGCGATCGGGATGCGATGGCCGTCGGCGTCGCGGCGCGGCGTCGTGGGCAGATTATGATCCGGCACCGCCAGCGTCAGGTCCGGCCGGCGCACTGTTCGGCCAGCGAGACGAAGCCCCTCAAACGCCTGTGGCGACGTCACTTCATGGACGAGGTGGCGATCAATATAGATCAGGCAGGTGCCATCCGGGCGGCGCTCGACGACATGCGCGTCCCAGATCTTCTCATAGAGGGTGCGGAGCTTAACCATTATGGTTTCCCCCTAGACCCGGAATGGCCCAGGGAAAAGGGGGAAGCGGGTGGAAAACTGCTCTTTTGTCCATATGGCGGGCAACAATGTTACACCGCCCGATAATCCGCGATGATCCGTCCTGCCGCGCCGATTTCAGCCTCATGGCTGTCCTCGCGCCAGGTCTCGGCCAGGGCGGCCTCTTCCCATGCCTGCATCGCGGGCAGCGCCAGCATATGGTCGACCCATGCCTGCCCCACCGCGCCGACGTCCAGCTCATAGGTCCGCACCCGGAACGCGACCGGCGCATAAAAGGCATCGACGGCGGTGAAGGCCGGTCCGGCAAGGAACGGCCCGCCGAAGCAGGTCAGCCCTTCGGCCCAAAGCTCGGCGAGGCGCGCAATTTCCCTGTTCAGCGCGGGCGAGTGCAGGTGCGGCTCGACCCGCACCCCGACATTCATGGTGCAATCGTTGCGCAGCGTCGCAAAGCCGCTGTGCATTTCCGCCGCCGCGCATTGCGCCCATGCCCGTGCGGCTTCGTCGGTCGGCCAGACGGTGGGATGACGATCGCCCAGATAGAGGGTGATGCCCAGCGAATCCCAGATGGTCCGTTCGCCATCTATCAACGCAGGGACCTGTCCGGTCGGCGAAAAGCTGCGGAAGGCGGCATAGTTGGTCGCCTGCGTGAAGGGTTCGATCCGGTCGATGAACGGGATGTCCAATGCGGTCATCAGCACCCAGGGGCGCAGCGACCAGCTGCTATAATTGCGGTTCGCGGTGATGAGGGTGTAGGTCATGGCCGTGTCTCCCTGATGCAAGCTGGGTGCGCCTTATCGCATGGGCAAATGACGGTATAGCCGCATCCAGCGAGGCGGATATAAGGCTGGCTTATCTGGCGCTAAGGCTGGCCAAGCCTTTGGAAGCGCGGCACAAGGGGGCATTATGGGCGTTATCCCTCTATCGCCCCACCCCTGACAGACGGAGTTCCCTGACGTGAACCGACGCCAGTTTCTTGCCACCAGCGGCGCAACCGCGCTGAGCGCCGCCGCCACTCCAGTCTTTGCCCAGCCCGTAGGCGCCGACGCGCGATTGCGCGCCATGCTCGACGGCTTTTTCTACGAACGACTGGCGGATTCGCCAGAACAGGCCACCCGGCTTGGCCTCGACACGGGCGAGCGCGCCGATTTGCGCGGCAAGCTCAGCGACACGTCCGCCGCCGGGGTCGCGCGCGATCTGGCGCGCAGCAAGGCACAGGCAAAGCAGCTCGCCAGCATCGACCGCAAGGCGCTGAGCGATGCATCGACGCTCGATTATGATGTGGTGACCTATCAGCTTGATCGGTCGATCGGCGGCGAACGCTTCGGCTATGGCGAAACGGCGGGCCGTTATGCCCCCTATGTGCTGAGCCAGCTAACCGGCAGTTATCGCGAGACGCCCGATTTCCTCGATTCGCAGCATCGTGTCGCCAATGCCGCCGACGCGGACGCCTATCTCGCCCGGCTCGAAGCCTTCCCGGCGGCGATGGATGGCGAGTTGGAGCGGCAAAAAGCCGACGCGGCCAAGGGCGTGTTCGCGCCCGACTATATTCTCGACACGACGATGAAAATGCAGGCGTCGCTGCGCGATCAGCCCGCCACGCAGACGGTGCTTGTCGCGTCGTTCGCCAAGAAGCTTGCCGCCGCTGGCCTGCCGCCCGAACGTGCGGCGCAGGCCGAAAAGATCGTCACGGACACGATCTTCCCTGCGCTCGATCGCCAGCGCGCGCTGGTACAGGCATTGCGGGCCAAGGCGACGCATGACGCAGGCGTGTGGCGTCTGCCCGATGGCGAAGCCTTTTACGCGGCCGCTGCCGAAGCGGCGACGACCACCGCGCTGACCGGCGATGAAATCCATCGGATCGGGCTGGATCAGGTGGCGGAGATCAGCGCCCGGATCGACACGATCCTGAAGGGCGAAGGTATGAGCCAGGGAAGCGTGGGCGACCGCCTTGTCGCGCTCAACCAGAGGCCCGACCAGCTTTTCCCGAACACTGATCCGGGTCGCGAGGCGCTGCTGGCGCAACTCAATGTCCAGATCATCGCGATGCAGAAGCGGCTGGGTGAAAGTTTCAACACCGTGCCAAAGGCGCCGGTCGAAGTGCGCCGCGTGCCGGTGACCATTCAGGCGGGTGCGCCGGGCGGCTATTATCAGAATGCGTCGCTCGATGGATCGCGTCCGGCCATCTATTATATCAACCTGCGCGACACGTTCGACCGGCCCAAATTTGGGCTGGCGACGCTGACCCATCATGAGGCGGTGCCGGGCCATCATCTGCAAGTCTCGGTCGCGCTGGAATCGGACGCCATTCCGATGATCCGGCGGCGCGGCGGGTATAGCGGCTATTCGGAGGGCTGGGCGCTCTATTCCGAGCAGCTGGCCGACGAAATGGGCATGTTCGACGACGATCCGCTGGGGCAGGTCGGCTATCTCCAGTCGCTGCTGTTCCGCGCGACACGGCTGGTCGTAGACTCCGGGATGCATGTCAAACGCTGGAGCCGGGAGAAAGCGACCGACTATCTGATCGCCACCACCGGCATTGCGCGTGGCCGCAGCCAGGGCGAAATCGACCGCTATACGGTGTGGCCGGGACAGGCGTGCAGCTACAAGATCGGCCATACCGTCTGGAACGACCTGCGCGCGGAAGTGAAGCGGAAACAGGGCGCGGCGTTCGACATCAAGGCGTTTCATGATGTGCTGGCATTGGGGGCGATGCCGCTCGATATATTGAAGCAGACGGTGCGGCAGCGGGCGGGGATTGTGTAACGCTAAGAAGCGATTGAATGCAGTGTGTTCCCGCGCAGGCGGGAATCCAGTTCAGACGGCGGGACTGGGTTCCCGCCTGCGCGGGAACACGCTGCGCCTTCTAAAACAAAAAACGACCCGGCGGTGCGCCGCCGGGTCGTCAAGTCCTTCCACCCAAATCGCGGGACATCTGCACGTCCCGCGAACTGGCTCTTGAGCAGCGTCAGGCTGCAAACTGATTCATCGTGTTGTGCGCGCCGCCCGCCTTGAGCGCGGCTTCCCCGGCGAAATAATCCTTGTGATCGTCGCCAATGTCGCTGCCGCTCATATTCTGATGCTTCACGCAGGCGATGCCCTGGCGGATTTCCTTGCGCTGGACGCCTTCGACATAGCCCAGCATCCCTTCCTCGCCGAAATAGGTCTTGGCGAGATTGTCGGTGCTGAGCGCCGCGGTATGATAGGTCGGCAGGGTGATGAGGTGGTGGAAAATCCCCGCCCGCGCTGCCGCGTCCTTCTGGAAGGTGCGGATACGGTCGTCGGCTTCCCGGCCCAGATCGGTGTCGTCATAATCGACGCTCATGAGGCGCGCGCGGTCATAGGCGCTGACATCCTTGCCCGCCTCGATCCAGGCATCATAGACCTGCTGGCGGAAATTCAGCGTCCAGTTGAAGCTGGGCGAGTTGTTATAGACCAGCTTGGCATTGGGGATGACTTGCCGGATGCGGTCGACCATCGAGGCGATCTGCTCGATATGCGGCTTTTCCGTTTCGATCCACAGCAGGTCCGCGCCATTTTGCAGGCTGGTGATGCAGTCGAGGACGCAACGGTCCGCGCCAGTGCCTTCGCGGAACTGGAACAGGTTGCTGGGCAGGCGCTTGGGGCGCAACAGCTTGCCGTCACGGTTCAGGATGACGTCGCCATTGCGTGCGGTGGCCGGGTCGATCTCCTCGCAATCGAGGAAGCTGTTATACTGGTCGCCAATGTCGCCCGGTTCCTTGCTGACCGCGATCTGCTTGGTGAGGCCCGCGCCCAGCGAGTCGGTGCGGGTGACGATGATGCCGTCGTCAACGCCCAGTTCGAGGAAGGCGTAGCGGCAGGCGCGGACCTTCGCGAGGAAATCCTCATGCGGCACGGTGACCTTGCCGTCCTGATGGCCGCACTGCTTTTCGTCGCTGACCTGATTTTCGATCTGGAGCGCGCAGGCACCCGCCTCGATCATTTTTTTGGCGAGCAGATAGGTGGCTTCGGCATTGCCGAAACCTGCGTCGATGTCCGCGATGATGGGGACGACATGGGTTTCATAATTGTCGATCGCGTGGGTCAGTCGCTGCGCCTCGACTTCGTTGCCGGTTTCGCGCGCCTTGTCGAGATCGCGGAACAGCAGGCCCAGTTCGCGGGCGTCCGCCTGCTTGAGGAAAGTGTAGAGTTCCTCGATCAGCGCGGGAACACTGGTCTTTTCATGCATCGACTGGTCGGGCAGCGGGCCGAAGTCGGAGCGGAGCGCCGCGACCATCCAGCCGGACAGGTACAGATATTTCTGCTTGGTCGTGCCGAAATGCTTTTTGATCGCGATCATCTTCTGCTGGCCGATAAAGCCGTGCCAGCAGCCCAGCGACTGGGTGTAGTTGGCCGGGTCGAGATCATAGGCGGCCATGTCGCGGCGCATGATGCCCGCAGTATATTTGGCGATGTCGAGACCGGTGTTGAAGCGGTTTTGCAGCTTCATGCGGGCGACGGATTCGGCATTGATGCCGTCCCAGGTGCCGGGATGGCTGCCGATGAGTTGCTGCGCCTTCGCGATATTGTCCTGGTAGGTCATGGCCGGTCCTTGCGTGGAAAGTGAGCTGTTGCGCCCCGCCTACCCCCTCCTGTTGCAGTGCGGCAGTCCTCCTGAAGTTCAGTTGTCGATCTTTACAAATTTATGCTGTAAAGTTGTAAAGTATGCACAGGAGTCGGCCCGATGCGTAAGGATAGTCCGGTTTATATGGGGCCACGGTTGCGGCGGTTGCGCCGCGACCTGGGCCTGACTCAGGCCGATATGGCGGCTGATCTCGACATTTCCGCCTCCTATGTCGCGCTGCTGGAGCGCAACCAGCGTCCGCTGACCGCCGACATGCTGCTGCGGCTGGCGCGGACCTACAAGCTGGATATGGCGGAGGTCGCGGGCGACGGCGGCACCGAACAGACCGCGCGGCTGCACGCGGTGCTGAAAGACCCGATGTTCGCCGATCTGGACCTGCCTGCCCTCGCCACCGGGGACGTTGCGGTCAATTATCCGGGCATCACCGAAGCACTGTTGCGGCTCTATACCAGCTATCGGGAGGAGCATCTGGCGTTGGCCGATCAGGGCGTCGCAGCCGATGATGCGCCCGATCCGGTTGCGGAGTCCCGACGCTTTCTGGCTGCCCGTCGCAACAGCTTTCCGCTGCTGGACGATGCGGCGGAGAAACTGGCGGCGGAGGCGGAGGCCGAGGGCGGACTGACCGGCTGGCTGCGCGTACGCCATAATCTCCGCGTCCGCCGCCTGCCGTCCGACGTCATGGCCGGGTCGCTGCGCCGCTATGACCGGCATCGCGACGCGGTGCTGCTCGACGACACGCTCGATACGGCCAGTTCGCAATTCCAGCTGGCGCTCCAGATCGCCTATCTGGAGATGCGCAAGGCGTTCGACGCGATCCTGAAGGACGGCCAGTTTGCAAATGAAAGCAGCCGCCGCCTCGCGCGGCGGGCGCTGGCCAGCTATGGGGCGGCGGCGATATTGATGCCCTATACCGCGTTCGCCAAGGCAGTCGAGGTGCGGCGTTATGATGTCGAGGCGCTGGCGCGGCAGTTTGGCACCAGTTTTGAACAGACCGCCCATCGGCTGACCACGTTGCAGAAACCGGGTCAGGAACGGGTGCCGTTCTTCTTCCTGCGCGTCGATCCGGCAGGCAACGTGTCGAAGAGGCTCGACGGGGCGGGTTTTCCTTTTGCCCGCCATGGCGGCTCCTGCCCGCTCTGGTCGGTGCATCGGGTGTTCGAGACGCCGCGGGAGGTCGTCACCCAGTGGCTCGAACTGCCCGACGGGCAGCGCTTCTTCTCGATCGCCCGCACCGTCACCGCAGGCGGTGGCGGCTGGGGGGCGGCCAGGGTGGACCGGGCGATTGCGCTCTGCTGCGCCGCCGACCATGCCCACCGGCTGATCTATACCCAGGGCCAGCCGACGCCGGAGCCGACCCCCATCGGCGTCACCTGCCGCCTGTGTCACCGCCCGCAGTGCCTCGCCCGATCCGCGCCGCCGATCGGGCGGGATATGCTGCCCGACGATTTTCGCCGGACGCGCGCGCCCTTCGGCTTTGCCGACGGTTAGCTCTCGATCAGGTCGAGATAGGCCACCACGTCATTGTCGGTCGCCAGATAGAGGCCGTCCTGCGTTTCCTGCGTCTGTTGCTCGGCCACGCGCAGCGCTTCGCTCAGGGGACCGTACATCAATGTCGTCGCACCGCCATCGTCGCCCAGATGATAGAGGCGCACGGTGGCGCTGTCATAGGTGGTTCGCATGGGGCCAGTATCCGATAGTCCGCTGCTCTATACAAATAAAACCGTTCGGGCTGAGCCTGTCGAAGCCTCGCCCTTTACTTGAAGAAGAACAACCCTTCGACAGGCTCAGGGCGAACGGAGGTTGGGGAAGCCCCTACCGCCGGTCCTTCACCTTCATGCTTGGTGCAAGGTCGTTCTTCCCGATCCGTACCGCGTCGTCGGTGAAGTTGGCGACGAAGGTGCTGTTGCGCTCCAACCCCGGCACGAAACCGGCTCTATTGCCTTCGATCACAAGGCCTGCACTCGAATGTTCGCGGCCTTCGGGGGCGATGGTGATGAAGGCGGACCAATTATCCTTGTCCTTGCCCTGCACCATTTCATTGCCGGTGATGATACCGGTCGCGCCGTTGGACAGGTCGATCATATAATTGGTGAGCTTCCCGCCGCTGTCGTCGAAACTGTTGCCGGTGATCGTCACGCGGGCGGTACGGCTTTTGAGATAATGGCCACCATCGCCGAGGTCAAAGCGGCTGTTGGTGACGGTGAGCGCGGCCAGTCGGCCGATATAGATGCCATGGGCGCAATCGAGATCGCGGTCGCACCGGCCCAGATGCCGGAAGGTCGATTTGTCGATGCTGACCTGCCCGCCTTCATAATCGCCGGTGAGGATGCCTTCCTCACTGTTGCGGAACAGGCTGTTGCGGACGGTGAGGGTGCCGCTTTCCAGGCGAATGCCCGCGCCATTGCCGTCGGGCACGCGGATATTCTGGAAGATGATGCCGTCGACCGCGCTCGCCCGCCCGCGCAGCACGAACGCGCCCTTGCCCTCGCATGGCACGCCGTCGAAGATCACCGTGCCGGGGGTCGCGGCGCGAATGGTGACGTCGCCGTCCTGCTGCACGGCGCATTGATGATAGGTGCCGGGGGCAATCACCACCGTTCCGCGTCCGTCGCCGATCGCGCCCAGCGCATCGGCCAGCGAGCCGAAGGCGCGGCCCGATTCGGCAAGGGTGAAGGGTGCGGGATTGCCCTGCGCCAGCGCGGTCGAAGCGATGGCGATGGAGACGAGGAGGCTGGTGGACAGGATACGCATGGCGGCAAGGATAGGCGCGCGCGGCGTAGCGACCAAGGTGGGAACGGGGTTAACGCCGCCCTGCCCCGCTATGGGACAGAGTGGTGGGGGAAGGTTGATGGGAGGCGGGAGGGTGTAGCGGGATCAGCGCCCAGCCCCCTCATCTAACCCTCACCCCGCAGCAACCTCGCACAGCGCCTTGAATTGCGCCATCATCTGGTCCCAGCCGGGGTGGAAGCCCATTTCCGCGTGCCGGGCCTTGGCTTCTGCGTCCCAGTGACGGGCGGTGGCGGTGAAGCGGGTGGCATCCCCCTCCTCGGCGAAGGTCCAGATGGCGGTCATGAAAGGGGTTTGCGGGACCCAGCCTGCGGCATAGGCGTCGGTGGTGACGATCCGTTCGCCCGGCACCACTTCCAGAAAGACGCCCTCCATCGGCCCGGTTTCCTCGCCATCCGGGCCGAACATCTGCACCGCACTGCGGCCGCCGGGGCGGAGATCTTCCTCGATCACTTCCGCGCGCCAGGGTTTGGGGCAGAACCAGTCTTCCTTGCGATCGGTCCACACGCGCCAGCATGTCGCGCGCGGGGCGGCGATGGTGCAGGTGACGGACAGGTCGTGCGCGCCTTCGCTCATGCCGTTTCGCCGTCGAAGGCGGCCTGCATGGCGGCGGTATCGAGTTTTTCCATCGTCATCATCACCTTGATCATGCGGTCGATCCCGGCCTGGTCGCCGCTATGATAATTGGCGAGTATCCCCTGCGTCACCAGTTGCCAGGACAGGCCATATTTGTCCTTGAGCCAGCCGCACGGCGCAGGCGATCCGCCGTCTGCGGTCAGCGCATCATAGTAAAGATCCAGTTCCGCCTGATCCTTGCACGCGACCGACAGCGAGACGGCTTCGGTAAAGGGGAATTGCGGGCCGCCATTCAGCCCCTGATAGGGTTGCCCGAACAGCGTAAATTCGACCAGCAGGACGCTGCCCCCCGCCGCTGGCGAGGGAGAGAGATTTTCCTGCGGGTAGTAGCTGATATGATCGACCGACCCGCCAAAGACGGAGACGTAGAAATGCGCCGCTTCCTCCGCTTGCCCGTCGAACCACAGGCAGGGGGCGATGATGGTCATGCGGCTTCTCCTGTATCGGCGCGGGTGCCGACCAGCGCGAACATCGCGCCCTGCGGGTCGAGCAGCTGAACGATCCAGCTGCCGCCGGGCACTTCGGACGGGCCATGGAGGATGGTGCCGCCGCCTGCGGTCACCCGCGCCGCTGCCGCGTCAATGTCCCCAACGACGAAGTAGAAGAGCCAGAGCGGCGCGGGCATTTCCTTGGGGATCGGCATGATGCCGCCCGACATGCTGGGAAAATCGCTGCCGCCGGTCTGCGAGACGAGCTGGTAGCTGCCCATGTCGCCCATATCCATGGCTTCCCCCTTGGTCCAGCCGAACTGGCCGGTGTAGAAGGCCATGTCGGCGTCGAAATTGCCGCTATACAGCTCGTGCCAGCCGACATGGGCCATCGCCATGGGTGGCGGGGCTTCCATGCCGTCGGGGCTGGAGCCTTTGAGCAGCATGAAGGTGGCGCCGCCCGGATCGCCCATCACGGCGAAGCGACCGACTCCTTCGATGTCCTCCGCCGGGCGCCTGATGCTGCCTCCCGCCGCCGCCAGTCGCGCGGCGTCCGCATCGACATCGGCCGAGGCGATATAGCCGCCCCACCAGGGGGTCATGCCGCAATCCTTCGCCTCGTCCGGGATTGCCATCACCCCGCCCACCGGCCCGGCGCTGCCGACGATCAGCGTATAGCCGCCATCCTGGCCAAACGGCATCGTGGTCCAGCCCACGACATCGGTGTAGAAGGCGAGCGCGGCCTGCGGATCGCTGGTCATCAGCTCGACCCAGAAAAATTGTCCCTTAAGGTCGGTCATCGCCTCTCTCCTGTCGGGTGGTTCAGGCCTTTTCATCGACCAGCACGGCAAAGCCGCCATAGATGAGGCGCGCGCCGCTGAACGGCATCTCCTGCCCTTCCTGAGGCTTCATCCGCTCGTCGGTCATCATTTGGGCAGAGCCTGCATCGCGGCTTTCCTTGTCGGGCCATTCGATCCAGGAAAAGACGACCTCTTCCTCCTCTTCCGCGATCACGGCGGTACGGAAGTCGTTGACCTTGCCCGGCTTGATATCGTCGCCCCAACATTCGACCACGCGGGTCGCGCCATATTCGATGAAGATCGGGGCCATCTTCGCCGCGATATCGATATAGGCCTGCTTATTGCCCTTGGGCACCGGGATCACGAAACCGTCCATATAGGCCATCGTCTCTCTCCTCCTTGGCTCCGCCATGCGCTGGCATGGCGGGCAGAGCCGTCAAGCGACTCGCCAGCGATGATGCCGCCGCGCCCGCCAATGCGCAACGGCGCGTCGCTTATTCGGTATTGGTCGGCAGTGGCTGGACCATCAGCTTTGGTCCCGGCGCGGCGGGCAGGGTCGGCGCGACGGCGGGCGGACGGCGGGCCTGTGATGGGGCCGCCGCATCGGGCGGTGGCGGCAGATTCTGCTGGATCGCGCTGGTGACGCTGGGGGCAAAGCCCGCTCGCGGCGCCTCGCCGGGCGGGACGGGCGGCGGCGGTAGCGGCGTAGGGGCCGCCCATACCGTCACCGTCCCGCCGAAGCGCGACTGCCATTCGGCCAGCCGCCGCAGATAATCGGCATAGGCGGCGTAGAAATCCTGGAACGGCTTTTCCAGATCCGCCAGCGCGGTCGGGGCATAGTCCAGCAGCGCGCTGGACGGCATCGTGAGCAGTTTTGCCCCGACGGCTTCGGCAACGGGGCAGAAGCTTTTGGTGACGGGGGGCAGCGAAAAGAAATTATAGACGGTGGTGTTGAGCCGTTCGCGCGCGCCAAAGCCTGCGGTGCCATAGGCGACCTTATAGTTGCGATCGACCGCTTCATTGGCCTGCGTCAGCACAGGGCCGTGGACATGGAGCAGACGGTTATATTGCAGCCGCGCCAGATCGGCCGTGCTGCGGCAGGACAGGGCCGCGACGTTGAGCGCCATGCGGACATGCCAGAGCGCGGTGTTGGAGGTGACCTTGCGATTGGGGGTCAGATATTTGCCATCCGCTATTTCCGGGATGCTCATATCCTCCACCGCGCCCATGGGCGGGCGCGGCCTGACCGTTTCGACCAGCGGCGGCGGCGGGGTCGGCTCCGGCTTCTTCACCGGGGTCGAACAGGCCGCCAGCACGGCCAGCGACACAAGCGAAAAACGGCCATAAATACGGCGCAGGACGATCATCAATTTCTCCGATGGGCTGCGCACCGTCATGCCGGGCATTGTGGTCGGAGGAAATATGCCTGATTAACCGTTCATCGCAAGGATTCAGGCGGCCCGTCGCTCTAGCGCCGTCGCGGCCTCCGCCATCAGCTGCGCGATGATGTCAGCGACCGGTTCTTCCCTGGTCACCATGCCGACCGACTGGCCCGCCATCAGCGACCCGCCATCGACATCGCCGTCGATCACTGCGCGGCGCAACGCACCGGCCCAGAAATGTTCGATCTGCAACTGCGCCTCGCCCATGTCGACCGCGCCTGCGTCGAGCAGATTGGCGACTTCGCGCTGCTTGGCGGTGAAATTTTCCATGCCCGCATTTTTGAGCGCGCGCACGGGAATGACCGGCAGGCGCGGGTCGATCTGGACGCTGGCGATCGCGTCGCGGGCCGAGGCGCGGAAAAAGGCCTTTTTGAAGGCTGGGTGGGCGATGCTTTCGGTGGCGCAGGCAAAGCGGGTGCCAAGCTGCACGCCCGCCGCGCCCATTTCGAGATAGGCGGCGATCGCTTCGCCCCGGCCAATGCCGCCCGCGACGAATACGGGCAGTTGTTCGCTCATTTCGGGGAGGATTTCCTGCGCCAGCACACTGGTGGCGACCGGGCCGATATGGCCGCCTGCTTCATGCCCCTCGACGATCAGCGCATCGACGCCGGAGCGGGCCAGCTTCTTGGCCAGCGCCAGGGCGGGGGCGAAGCAGATGAGTTTCGCGCCCTTGGCCTTGATCGCCTCGATACTGCCCTTGGGCGGCAGGCCGCCGGCCAGCACGATATGGGTCACGTCATGGCTGGCGCAGACGTCGATCAGGTCGAACAGTTGCGGGTGCATGGTGATCAGGTTGACGCCGAAGGGTTTGCTGGTCAGCGCCTTGGTCGCTGCAATTTCCGCGTCGAGCAAAGCTGGCGTCATCGCGCCGCAGGCAATCACGCCGAAACCGCCCGCGTTGGACATGGCCGACACGAGATGACGTTCCGACACCCAGCTCATCGCCCCGCACAGGATCGCGCTGTCGCAGCCGAGAAATTGCGTGCCGCGGGCCATGAGGGCAGTGAGTTTCTGCATGTTCTAAACCTTGCTTGGATAATCGCGCGGCAACCAGCCTTTTGCGTTGCGCTGGGGTAACGTGATGGACTTCTTCTCACAATGAGCAATTACTAGGATCTCATGGTGGGGACTCCATCCATCCCAATTCGACGAATAGCAACTATTGCAGATATTCATCTCATAGCCTTGGAAATATTTAGCTTCCCAAATACCTCCGCCCATCTGGCAAGAAACACCACATACATCGCAGTTGTAGCGAGGCGCTTTTATCATACCGCCGGGGCGTCCAGACCATAGGCGGTGTGCAGGACGCGGACGGCCAGTTCGGTTTCGTCCTCGTCGATCAGCACCGAAACCTTGATCTCGCTGGTGGAGATAGCCTCGATATTGATGCCGCGATCGGCCAGTGTCTTGAACATGGTTGCGGCGACACCGGCATGGCTGCGCATACCCACACCCACGACGCTGATCTTGGCGACTTCGGTGTCGGTGATGATGCGGCGGAAGCCGATCGCGTCCTTGTTCGCTTCCAATATGTCAACGCTGCGGGCGAGGTCGGCGCGCGGGACGGTGAAGGTGACGTCCGTCTCTTCGTTGTCCTTGCTGTCATTCTGGATGATCATGTCGACGTTGATCGCCGCGTCGGCCAACGGCGTGAAGATGCTGGCGACCGCGCCCGGCTTGTCGGGTACGCGGGTCACGATGATCTTCGCCTCATTCTTGTCATGGGCGATGCCGGTGATGAGCTGACGTTCCATCTTGTTATCCTTGCGCTTGGCTTCCAGTTCCTCGTCGCTGACGATCAGCGTGCCGGGCAGGTCGTTCTGGGTGGGATCATCGAAGGAGGACAAGACCTGCACGACCACGCCTTCCTTCATGGCGAGGCCGACAGAGCGGGTTTGCAGCACCTTGGCCCCGACCGACGCCAGCTCCAGCATTTCCTCATAGGTAACGAGGTCAAGCTTGCGGGCGCGCGACACGATGCGCGGGTCGGTGGTATAGACGCCATCGACGTCGGTATAGATGTCGCAGCGGTCAGCCTTGATCGCGGCGGCGACGGCGACGGCGGAGGTATCCGACCCGCCCCGGCCCAGCGTCGAGACGCGGCCATCGGCCATCATGCCCTGAAAACCGGGGATCACCGCGACCTGCCCCGCGCCCATCGCGGCGAGCAGCGCGTCGGTATCGATGCTGCTGACCCGCGCCTTGGCATGGGCTTCGACGGTCTTGATGGGGAGCTGCCAGCCAAGCCAGCTGCGCGCGTCCACGTCCATGGCCTTAAGCGTCATTGCCAGCAGGCCGCTGGTGATCTGCTCGCCTGCTGCCACGACGACATCATATTCAGCCGGATCATAGAGGGCGGAGGCTTCCTTGCAGAAGCCGACGAGCCGGTCCGTTTCGCCCGCCATGGCGGACACGACGACGGCGACTTCATGGCCCTGGCTCACCACATGCTTGACCCGCGCGGCCACGTTGCGAATTCGCTCCATCCCCGCCATGGAGGTGCCGCCGAATTTCATCACGATGCGCGCCATTTGCTTGTCGAACCTGCTAGTTGGTGAGAAAGAAAATGTCCCAGAAGGGCGAAACGGCGCTTCTTTAGCAGCGGATACGGATATGGCAAGCAACCCGACAGCAACGATCGACCCCAGGGAGGCCGCCCATTTCGGCACGATGGCGGCCGAGTGGTGGGACCCGCAGGGCAGCAGCGCAATGCTGCATAAGCTGAACCCGGTGCGGCTGGCCTATATTCGCGCAGCGATCGACGCGCATTGGCCGGGCAAATCGCATGATTTTGAGCCGCTTGAGGGCAAGCGGGCGCTGGATGTGGGGTGCGGCGCAGGGTTGCTGGCCGAACCGCTGGCGCGGCTGGGCGCGCGCGTGACGGGGCTGGACGCGGCGCCGGAGAATATCGCGGCGGCGCGCGCCCATGCCGACCGCCAAGGGCTGGCGATCGACTATCGTGCGACGCCGGTGGAGGATGTGGCGGACGGCGGGTTCGATCTGGTCACGTCGATGGAGGTGATCGAGCATGTCGCCGATCCTGCCGCTTTCGTCCGTGCGCTGGCGGCAAAACTAGCCCCTGATGGCCTGATGATCCTGTCCACGCCCAACCGCACCCCCCTGTCCCGCCTGGCCATGATCACGATCGGCGAGAGCATCGGCGGTATCCCCAAGGGGACGCATGACTGGGGCAAGTTCATCACGCCGGAAGAACTGACCGCCTTGCTGGAACAGGCCGGGCTGGAGGTGATCGACAGTAGCGGGCTGAGCTTCGATCCGGGTCGGGGCTTTACCCTGTCGGCGAACAAGGCGATCAACTATCTGCTGACCGTGCGGCACCAAAGCTGACGCGATGGTGGGTGATCCCCGCATCGACGCCTATATTGCGCGGCAGGCGGATTTTGCCCGGCCGATCCTGACCCATATCCGTGCGCTGGTTCATGCCACGGTGCCGGACGCGGGCGAGGCGATCAAATGGGGGATGCCCTTCTTCACCTATAAGGACCAGAATCTGTGCAGCATGGCCGCGTTCAAGAGTCATGCTGCTTTCGGTTTCTGGCATGACAAGGTTGGTCGCGATGATACTCGGCAGGGAGCGATGGGGCAGTTCGGCAGGATCACCCGCCTGAGCGACCTGCCGCCTGACGCGGAGATCGCCGCGCTACTGGCACAAGCGATGGCGTTGATTGATGCAGGGGATCGACCGCGCACCAGCGCGAAAGAGCCGCGCGCGCCGCTGCCAGTCCATCCGGCTTTTGCAGAGGCGATTGCTGCTGACCCGGCTGCCGCGGCGGTGTGGGCCGCCTTCCCGCCCGGCAAGGTCCGCGACTATTGCGAATGGATCAATGATGCCAAGAGCGATTCGACCCGCGAGAAGCGCATGGCCCAAGCGGTCGAATGGATCGCGCAGGGCAAGGGGCGGAACTGGAAATATCAGAGATAGGGGGGAGCGACCCGATGCGCTCGACCCTTTGAGAGGGTGGTGGACAGGGTTGGGTTCGAACCAACGTAGGGCGTAGCCCGGCAGATTTACAGTCTGCTGCCTTTAACCACTCGGCCACCTGTCCATTACCCTTCGCGGTCAGGAAAAAGCTTCTTTCCCGCGCTGGAGGCGGCTCAATGGCGAAAGGAGGCTTGCCTGTCAATGGTCGGATGTGAAAAGAGCGCTTCCATGAAAAGAGGTCATCGTCCCGCAAAGCCGAAGGGCGCGTTCCCGCGCTTCTATGGCCGCCACGCCGTCATTGCGGCGCTGGCCAATCCCAACCGCATCGTGCGCAAGATATGGGGCACCCGCGAAGCGCTGGGCGCGCTGGAGCTGCCGCCGGTGCTGCCGATCGTCTATGCCGATGTGGCCGATATGGGCCGGATGGTCCCGTCCGACGCGCCGCATCAGGGCATCGTCGCCGAAGTCGAACCGCTGGACGATGTCTGGCTGGGCGATGTGCTGGACGAAGGGCGCGATGACAAGCGGCCGATCCTGGTGCTGGACCAGGTGACCGACCCGCATAATGTCGGCGCGATCCTGCGGTCCGCCGCCGCGTTCGATGCACTGTGCATCGTGACGCAGGACCGGCACGCCCCGCCCGAATCGGGCGTGCTGGCGCGCGCGGCGTCGGGCGCGCTGGAGATCATGCCATGGGTGCGGGTGGTCAACCTGTCGCGGGCTTTGGACGAAATTGCCGAGGCGGGTTACTGGCGGATCGGGCTGGATGGCGAGGCCGATACCAATTTGGGCGACGCGATCGGCGAATCGCGCGTCGCTTTGGTGCTGGGGGCCGAAGGCGAAGGGCTGCGTCACAACAGCATGGCGCATTGCGACATTTTGGCTAAACTGCCGATCAGTCCGCGGATGGAGAGCCTGAACGTGTCCAACGCCGCGGCCATCGCCCTGTACGCCGCCGCCAGCCGGTAGGCAGCCGACCGGGCGGCTAGTCGGGGGACGTCGCCATGAAATGTCTGTTGCGTTGGGTGCTGGCCCTGCCGGGGGTGATGGCGCTGTCGGCTTGCCTGGTGACGCCGGGCAAGTTTGAATCCTCGCTCGACATTCGGGCCGACCGCAGTTTCAGCTTCGCCTATAAGGGCGAGATCATCGCGTCGGACAGCGGAAAGGGGGCGATGGGCATCCCTGAACCGGCAAGCGAGGATGGCGAGGCGGCGCCGGCCCAGCTGTTGCAGATTGCCGCGGAGAAGTCCGACAGCGAAGCCGACAATGGTAACGACGTGCAAATGCGCGCGATCGCTGATGCCTTCACGAAAGAAAAAGGTTTCATATCAGCGCGTTATTTGGGAAATCGCACGTTCGATGTCGACTATGCGATCAGCGGGCGACTGACCCATGCCTTCCTGTTTCCCTTCAACATCGACGCGCAGATCGTGTTGCCCTTCGTCGCGGTGGAATTGCGCGGAGACGACCGGGTACGCGTAAAAGCGCCGGGCTTTGCCAACGGGTTCGACAAGAGCCAGGGGCCGACGCTAGGCGCGGACGGACCGGGCGAGGAAGCGGCCAAAGCGCTGAACGGCAGCTTCACGCTGACGAGCGACGCGGAGATTATCAGCCAGAATCAGGAGGAAGGCGCGCAACCCGCGCCCAACGGGAAGCGCATCGTCTGGCGGGTCACCCCGCTGACGAGTGAGGCGCCCGCTGCCACGCTGCGCTTGCAGCGTTGAATTTTGGTTCAGCTTCGCTGAACAGACCGCACCGGCCCGCACCCCCACCCGGCCTCCCACAGTATATCCTGAATGGGAGGC